>CALDMH010000126.1 GCA_937915565.1 uncultured Clostridia bacterium
TCTCTTTTTGCGCGGGGCTTAAAAGCTCGGAATATTCGGCAAACAGTTCGTTATAATAAATCTCGTCGCCGATATTCATATTCCTACCCCCTACTTTGCCATTATACAACTAAAAAAATGCGGTGTCAAGCATTTTTGCCTTACACCGCGATTTTATTTTTTAATTTTACTCAAAAATTGCGTCCACGAAGGATTCCTTGTCGAAAGTATCCACGTCCTCGATTTTTTCGCCCGTACCGACGAAAACCACGGGAACGCAAAGTTCGTTGCAAAGCGACACGACGAAACCGCCCTTTGCAGTGCCGTCGAGCTTGGTGAGAATGATTCCGTCTATTCCGACGGCGTCGTTAAACACCTCCACTTGCGACAATGCGTTTTGTCCGGTTGTGGCGTCGAGCGCGATAAACTTATAAAAATGAGCTTCGGGGTATTCTCTTTCAACCACTCTCGACATCTTTTTAAGTTCTTCCATCAAGTTGGACTTGGTGTGAAGCCTGCCGGCGGTGTCGATGATAAGAACGTCGGTTTTCTTGGCTTTAACCGAAGAAAGCGCGTCGAAAACGACGGCCGAAGGGTCGCTCCCCTCGCTGCTTTTAACGATTCTTACCTTGGCTCTTTCCGCCCAGATTTCAAGCTGGTCTGCCGCGGCCGCCCTGAACGTGTCCGCGGCGGCAATAGTAACCGTCTTTTTTTGCGACGTGAAAAGGTGAGCCATTTTGCCTATCGAAGTGGTTTTCCCCACTCCGTTCACGCCGATGACCATTATAACGGCAGGATATTCGAGCTCGAAATCCCCCGCGTTATCGAGGCAAGCCGTAATTTCGTCCTTCAAGGCCTGTTGAACCTTTTCTTTATCGGACTCCTTTTCCGCAATCATTCTGTCGTGAAGATTTTCTACGATTTCCTCCGCCGTCGTAACCGAAATGTCGGAAGAAATCAAAACGTCCTCCAAATCCTCGTAAAAATCGTCGCCTATTTTATCTCTCGAAAAGAGCTGGCGGAGTTTATTCCCCAGCCCTTCCTTGGTTTTTTTGAGCGCTCCGAAGAGCTTTCCGAAAAATCCCATATAATAATCCTTATATTTAATATCGGGCAAACCGACGCGTTTAAACGCGTCGGTTTGCGCCGTTGATTTTATTATGCGCCGAGCGTATCGACAAACTTAAATGCGCCGAGCGTGACCGCAAACTTACGTACCGAGCGTATCCACAACCTCCGCAAGCTTAACCGAAACGATTCTCGAAACGCCTTTTTCCTGCATCGTTACGCCGAAAAGCGCGTCCGCAAGCCCCATCGTAACCTTTTTGTGGGTTATAACGATGAACTGCGTGTCGTCCGAGAAATTGCGGAGATAGTTTGCAAATCTCTCCACGTTCGCGTCGTCGAGCGCGGCCTCTATTTCGTCGAGAACGACGAAAGGCATCGGGCGGAGTTTCAGAATCGCGAAAAGGATTGCGATTGCCGTAAGCGACATTTCGCCGCCTGACAAAAGCGATATTTTTTGAAGTTTCTTCCCCGGCGGCTCTGCGACGATTTCCACACCCTGTTCAAGCGGGTCGTCCGTTTCGCCTTGCTCCAAAATCAAATCCGCCGAACCGCCGCCGAACAACTCTTTGAATATTCTCGAAAAGTTCGCTCTTATCTTCGCGAAGCCCTCCGAAAACTTTTCGCTCATTTCGTTGGTAAGGTCGGCAATTACGTTTTTAAGGTCCTCCTCGGCTTTGAGAAGGTCGTCCCTTTGCGTTGCCATATCCTGATAACGCGCGTCGAGTTTTTCAAAATCGTCGATTGCGTCGAGGTTGATATTGCCGAGCGACGTGATTTTCTTTTTAAGACGAGAAATTTCCTGCGCGGAAACGGTTATATCGTAATCCGGGTCGGCAGAAGGAAGAGCTTCGTCGTAAGTGACGTTATATTCTTCCGCAACCCTTTGCTGCATATATTCGAGTTCGCTGTCGATTTTGGAAAGCGAAACCTCTTCGGCATACTTCTTTTCGCTGAGTTTGGAAATTTCGGCCTGAACCATTTCGCGGCGAAGGTTGTCCTGACGAACGCTTTCGGCAAGGTCGGCTTTTCTCTTTTCAAACGAAGCTCTCTTGTCTTTAAGAGTTTGCAAATATTCCTGTTGCGAACCCGTGAGCGCGACTTTTTCAACCTCGCTCATAAGCCCCGAAACGATTGAATCGTCGTTGTCGAGCGTGCGCTGGTCCTTCTCCCTGTTTTGCGTGAGAGTTTCTCTTTCCGCTTCCATACGGGCTATATCGTCGCGACCGGCTTTGATTTCCGCGGCAAGCGAGCCGAGTTTTGCCTGAATACGGGTATTCTCTTCTACAAGTTCGTCCCTTCTCTTCTTGTATTCGTCGAAGACGTTCTGGTTTTTAGCCGCGTCGGAAGACGCGCTGCGCTTCTTTTGTTCGAGAGCTTGGTTGCCGCTTTCTATATCCGAATATTCTCTGTCGATTTCGCTGATTCTCGAAGAAATGAGAGCGATTGAGTTTCTGCAAGCCTCGATTTCCTTTTTAACGTCCTCGATTTTGATTTCGGTTGCCGCAACCTGTTCTTTGAGCGCAACCGATTTCTGCCTTAAATCCTGCAAAAACGCGTTGACTCTTTCAAGTTCGGCTTTTTGCTCCGCAACCTGCGATTCGAGCTGTGCCTTCTTGTGGTTTCTCCTGTCCATCTCCTCTTTCTTTTCGGCGATGGCTTTATCGGCGTCGTCAACCTTTCTGTCCATAGAAAGTATTCCGGACGCGCCCTGTTTTCTCGAACCGCCGGACATAGAACCGTTGGAAGACAAAACGTCGCCGTCGAGCGTGACGATTTTAAATCCGAAACGGTATTTTTTAGCTATGTTCGTAGCGTTTTCGATGGTGTCTACGATGAGCGTGTTGCCAAGAAGGAATCTCACGACGCTGTCGAAATACTTATCGTAAGAAACAAGCGACGTGGCAAGCCCCAAAGCTCCTCTTTCGTCCAGAGCCATACGCGTATCCGCGCCGTCGGCTCTCGGTTTCATCGAGGAAACGGGAAGGAAAGTAACCCTGCCGCCCTCGGTGCGTTTGAGGTAATTTATAAGATATTGCGCGTCGTCCGGAGTGGCGGTTACGACGTTTTGCATAGCCCCGCCGAAGCAGGTCTCGATTGCCGTTTCGTATTTCGCGTCCGTTTTTACGAGGTTGGCAACGACGCCTTTTATTCTCTTCGCAACTTCCGCGTTGCTCTTTCCGCTGTTCAAAAGGTGTCTTACGGCAACGGGGAAGCCTTCAAAATTATCCCTTATGCTCGCAAAAGTACGCTTGTTGGCTTCGAGAGCCGCAATTTCGGAATTGAGCTTGAAAATGCGGGAATTGATGTCCGATATGTAAATATTGGTGGCGGCAATATCGTTTTCTTTGTCTTTAATGTCGTTTTTGGTGTTGGCAATGAGCTTTTCGGTTTGAGCAAGCTCGGTTTGCTTAACGGTGTTTTCCACGGTAAGCTCGGAAAGTTTGCCCGAAAGTTCGTCAAGACGGTCGTTAGTTTCCTTTTGCCTTGCCTCGATAACGTTCTTTTCGGAAGAAAGCGCGCCGATATTTTGCTTCAAATCCGCAAGCGATTCCACGCTTTTCAAAATAGCGTCCTGGGCGTTACGCGCGTTTTGCTCGCCCTCGTTTATCGCCGCGACGACTTTCGCAAGCTCGGTGCTTACCTTGCCTCCCTTAATTTCGAGTTCGGCAAGCTGTTTTTCGCTTTCGAGAATTCCGTCCTTTTTGGCCGAAATTTCCTCGGCAAGCTCTTTAAGCCTGTTTTCCGCGTCCAGAATAGCCTGACGAAGCCTTTTTATCTCGTTTCTGAAATAATTGATTTTTTCGCCGTAAACCTTGGCGTTACCGGACTGACGCTCGAACTCCTGCGTTTTTTCGATAAGCTCGTCGTTGACCTGCTTAACGTATTCGTCCGCGTCCGCAACCTCTTTTTGGTGACGGTTATAGGATTTGATTGCGTCGTCGAGCTCCGCGCTGCGAAGGGCAAGCTCGTTTACGATGTCCCTTATCCTGCCGTTTATCGTGGCTTTGGACTGCGAAGCGTGCGAGGATTTATAAAGGTAAGCGTTTATTTCGTGGTATTTAAGTTCGTCCGACAACGCCATATAACTACGCGTTTTTTCGGACTGTTTGCGAAGGGGTTCGAGCTGATTTTCAAGCTCGGAGGTGATGTCCGAAATACGGACGATGTTATCTCTCGTTCTATCGAGTTTTCTGGAAGTTTCAAGCCTTTTTTGCTTGGTTTTGGCAATGCCCACCGCTTCCTCGAAAATCGTTCTTCTGTCCTCCGGTTTGGACGAGAGAATCTCCGAAACTTTACCTTGCCCGATGATGGTGTAGCCTTCTTTTGAAATGCCGCCTTCGCGAAGGTAATCGACTATATCTTTAAGCCTTGCAAGCTTTCTGTTGACGTAGTATTCGCTTTCACCGGACCTGTAAAGTTTTCTGGTGAAAACGACTTCGGTGTATTCGAGGTCCTTAAAAACTTTGTCGGTATTATCGAAAACGAGCGAAACTTCGCAATAAGAAAGGGCTTTTCTGTTCTGAGTTCCGTTGAATATGACGTCCTGCATATTCGAGCCGCGCAACTGTTTTGCGGACTGCTCGCCCAAAACCCATCTTATTGCGTCCGCTACGTTGCTCTTTCCGCAACCGTTTGGACCTACGATACAGGTTACTCCGTTTTCAAACTGTATCTCTTGCTTATCGGCGAAAGATTTGAACCCTACAAGTTCGATTCTTTTAAAATTCACTTAATCTTTCTCCTTTTCGGGGCTTCGGCTTTTTCGCCTTTACCCGATTTTTATTATCCGAACGAATTTTATTCGTTTTTAGCTTATTTTCAAAAACGACTTTGCCCTGCTTTTTATCGGCTTGCGGCTTGTTTCGTTTGTTTTGCCTGTTTTGCTCGTTGCCGCTTTTCTTCCGGTCGTTTTGCCGTTTGTTTTTTTGCCCGTCGTTTTGCTTTCGGGCATTTTGCGTTTTGTCGTTTTGCTTTTGACTGTTTTGTTTTTGGCCGTTTCGTTTTTGCGAAACTTCGTCGTTTCCGCCGCCGAGCTTTGAAAGCGCGATTTTCGCCGCGGATTGCTCCGCTTCGCTCTTCTTCTTCCCGCTTGCCACGGCAAGAACTTTCCCCGATACTTCCGCCGAAACGGTGAACACAGGGTCGTGCGCAGGGCCGGTTTTCTTCTTTTCGCGATAAACTATCTCGCCGAGTTTGTTCTTCTGAACGTACTCTTGAAGTTTGCCCTTGTAATTCTCGATTTTAGCGTTTTGCGATGGTTTGGCTTCCGCGCCCGTCGCAATCTTTCTATCCGGCCTGAACCGTGAAAGCAACGCCTTTTTTATGAAGCTTTTGGCTTCTTCCAAACCGCCGTCAATATAAATTCCCGCAACGAGAGCCTCGAAAAGATTTTCGCAAGCCGCCTCGTGATGTTCGGGCGAATTTTTCCTTTCGCCCTCGCCGTAAAGAATAAAATCGTTTAAGCCGAGCCTTATTATCGCTTCGGCGAGCGGTTTTCCGGAAACTATTTGTTGTTTATACAGCGTGAGCCTTCCTTCTTCCTCTTCCGGGAATTTTCCGTAAAGGTATTCGGTGACTATGAAGCCCAAAATCGAATCGCCGAAAAATTCGAGCCTTTCGTTGTTTTTTCCGCCGTGCTCGTGCGAATACGACGAATGAGTGAAGCAGTTGCGAAGAAGCGTTTTGTCCTTGAACGAATAACCGAGCCTTTCCTCACATTCGTAAATCACGAATATCATACGTCCTCTCCGCTTATCTTGCCGATATTGTCTTTTATTTTGCCGCTCACGTTCATTGCCGCGGCGTTATACGCCTGAAATACGGCGTTTTTCATCGCCTCGGCTTTGGACGAGCCGTGAGCCTTTACGATTATTTTATCCATACCGAGAAGAACCGCGCCGCCCTTCTTGTTATAATCGAGTTTGCCTTTTACCTTTCTGAACGCGCCCTTCATCAAAAGCGCGCCGAGCGTGGCTTTTTTGGAAGCTTTTATCTCCGTTTTGAGCGTGGAGAAAATGCACGCCACCGCGCCCTCTATGCTTTTAAGCGCGATATTGCCGTTGAACCCGTCGGAAACGACGACGTCGTAATCGCCGGAGAGAATATCTCTCGCTTCCATATTTCCCACGAAGTTCAGTCCTTTTATTTCCTTAATCATCGCAAACGCTTCTTTCGTTAAAGCGTTGCCTTTTTTATCTTCCGTTCCGTTGGATAAAAGCGCGACGCGCGGATTTTTAATCCCAACGACCTCGCTCATATAAACGCTGCCCATAACGGCGAACTGCGCGAGATTCTGCGGCTTTGCATCGGGATTTGCCCCGCAGTCGAGCAGCATCGTTTCGCCTCCCTTCAAGTTCGGAAGAAGCGGCGAAAGCGCGGGACGAAGAATCCCTCTTATCCTCGGCGTTAAAAGAATCGCCGCGGCAAGCACCGCACCCGTTGAGCCTGCCGAAACGAACGCTTTTGCCTGTTCGTCGTTTTTAAGAATTTTAGCCGCGACCACTATCGAAGAATCGGGTTTGTTTTTTATCGCTTCGGTGGGAACGTCGTCGCAGGTTATAACCTCTTCGGCGTTTATAACCGACACTCTCGACGAATCGTATTCGCATCTCCCGAGGATTTCGCGAATGGCGTTTTCCTTGCCGACGAGCGCGACGTCGAAGCCTTCTTTTTCGTTTACGGCGGCAAGCGCGCCCTGCACTATTTCTTCGGGGGCGTTATCGCCGCCGAACGCGTCAATAATTATCTTCATCGATGCTCTCCGTCTTAATATTCGAGGTTGTCAACCGTTCTCGGGAAAGGAATAACGTCCCTTATGTTAGCGATACCCGTGAGGTACATAACCATTCTCTCGAAGCCGAGCCCGAAACCGGAATGCGTCGTTCCGCCGTACTTGCGAAGATTGAGATACCAGTCGTAATCGGCAGGTTTAAGCCCGAGTTCGTTCATTCTCTTCAAAAGCACGTCCTCGCGCTCCTCCCTTTGGCTTCCGCCGATAAGCTCGCCGATACCGGGAACGAGAAGGTCCGCCGCGGCAACCGTTTTGCCGTCGTCGTTAAGACGCATATAGAAAGCCTTGATTTCCTTCGGATAATCGGTGAGGAACACCGGCTTTTTATAAACCTGTTCGGTTAAATATCTCTCGTGCTCGCTTTGAAGGTCGCACCCCCAGAAAACGGGATATTCAAACTTGTCTTTCACAGGCTCTAAAACTTTTATCGCCTCGGTATAAGGCAATCTGACGAAGTCGCTCGTCATAACGTGCGTGAGCCTGTCCAGCAAGCCTTTATCGACGAAGTTGTTTAAAAATTCGAGTTCCGCGGAGCAGGTTTTCATAACGTGGGAAATGATACGTTTAACCATTGCCTCCGCAACGTCCATATCGTCGGAAAGGTCGGCAAAAGCCATTTCGGGTTCTATCATCCAGAATTCCGCCGCGTGACGAGCCGTGTTGGAGCGTTCCGCCCTGAACGTCGGCCCGAAAGTGTAAACGTTTCCGAACGCCATAGCGTAAGCCTCGGCCGAAAGTTGCCCCGACACCGTAAGGCTTGCCTGTTTTTTGAAAAAGTCCTGCGAATAATCCACTTTTCCGTCCTTTTTCGGAACGTCGTTAAGGTCGAGCGTGGTCACCTGAAACATTGCGCCCGCGCCCTCGCAATCGCTGCCGGTGATAAGCGGAGTGTGAACGTAAACGAAACCCCTTTGATTGAAGAATTCGTGAATGGCGAACGCCGCCTCGCTTCTCACCCTGAACACCGCGCTGAACGTGTTGGTGCGCGGCCTTAAATAAGCGATTTCGCGGAGATATTCGAGCGAATGGCGTTTCTTTTGCAAAGGATAATCCGGCGAAGAAGCCCCCTCGACCGCTATTTTTTCGGCTTTGATTTCAAACGGCTGTTTCGCTTCCGGAGTTAAAACGAGCGTTCCGTCCACGATGAGCGATGCTCCGACGTTTTGCTTGGCGATTTCGTCGTAATTGTCGATTTTATCGCGCTCGAAAACGACTTGAACGTTTTTGAAGCAACTTCCGTCGTTAAGTTCGATAAAGCCGAAAGCCTTGGAATCTCTTATCGTTCTCGCCCAACCCATTACGGTTACTTTTTTATCGCCGAAACTTTCTTTTTCGGCGTAAATATCTTTAAGAAGTGTTCTCTTTCGCATAGCGTTACTCCCATAAAATAAGTTATAAATATATATTATATAATAACATAAACGAAGATAAAACACAACAAATTTTAAATAAAAAAACGCCCCGACGGAAAATTTTTCCGTCGGGGCGCGACAATATTCGTCAGGCGTCGATTTCCTTTTCAAAAGTCGCGCGGCGTTTGATTTCGTCGTGCTTCACCCATTTCCACTGCGCGAGAATCCCCGCGTTTGTGGTGAGCATAGGATTGCACACGACGTTCTTTATGCCGTTTTTCATTACGTTGCGGTGTATTCTCGTTATAATCATCGAGTTTACGCCCGAATTTCTGTATTTCGGCGCAACGCCGATAAGCGTAAGTTCAAGAGCCTTCGGTTTTGCAAGAGCCTTTAAAAGCGGCAACGCGCAGGTTACCATATTGCCCTTATGTTTTCTGATAATATCGCCTATGGCGGGAATTACGACGCCGAATGCGGCGACTTCGCCCGTTTCAGGGTCGAGAATACAAGAAAAATAGTCCTGATTTATAACGGTTGCAAACTGTTTTACGACGTTTTTCTTAACGTCGCCTTTAAGTTCGACGTAGCAATCGAGGTCCTTATAAGCCTCGTTGTAACACTCGAAGAACTTGTCGGCGTATTGCCTGATTATCTGTTTAAGCGGATATTTATCGCAAAGCTCCACGAAACCGTAACGCTTCTGAACGAATTCCGCTGCCTTGTAAATCTTCGGGTCGAGAGTTTCGGGATAAAGAGCGTATTCAACCCATTCGCTCTCCTTTTTATAACCGAGCCTCTCAATCGTTTCGGCGTAATATTCGTAATTGTAGTTGGTGGCGTAAGTTGCGGGATAATTAAACCCGCTCGTCAGCATACCTTCTCTGTCCGTATCGTTAAAACCCCACGGGCCGTGAATAACCGTCATCCCCCGTGCTTTGCCGAATTCCGCAACGGCGGAAAGCAAAGCCTCGGCAACCTCGTCGTCGCCGTTAAAATCGAATCTCGAAAAACGTATTTTCTTCTCGCAGAATTTTCTGTTGCTTTCCTCTACGATTATCCCCGCGATTCTGCCGACTATCTCGCCGTTTTTATAGGCGAGGAAGCATTTCACCTCGCAGCCTTTGGCCGCAAAATTCTTCTTGGGATTTTTAATATTCTTCTCGTCGGAGGTGAAGCAGGGAACGTAAAACTCGTTGCCTTTGTACAATTTCAGCGGATAACGGGCAAAAGCCTTCATATCCCTCGCCGTAACCGCTTCAACAATCTGAATCATAACTCGCTCTCCGTCGCCGCCGTTCGCCCGGCGACAATCAAGTTTATTATACAACGATTATCGAAAAAAAACAACCGTTTTAATACGGGTTTGCGGTTTTTCTTTCTCCGTTTCGCGGTGTTAAACCGTCATTCTTCGGGGCGTTCTTCGGGCGTAACGGCCTTTAAGGGCTTTTCGTCTTTAAGCGACATAACGTAATTTTCGTAATCTTTTTCCGTCATTTTTTTAACGGGATGCTTTCTTTTTTTGCTCATTTCGCTTATCTCCTCCAAAAACGCGCTCTTCGTTGCGCTTTGTTATGATTTTGTTCCGCAAAGCGATAATTTATACTTTCAATCCGTTTCAAGGCAAAAATAAAAACGCCCTTTGCGGGCGTTTGAAACGGAAATCGCATTTAAAATTTTAACGCAACTACCTGTGCTTTTCAATCGAATTATTGAAGTTCTTCTATCGTGTGAGCGACGAAATTGATATGGTCGCCCGCTCTTTCGAGGTTGGAAACGAGGTTTATGAAAACCGCGCTGCTCTTCGGCGAACAGGCTCCCGAATTGAGCCTTGCGATATGCTCGTCGATAAGCTTCTTCCTCATCGCGTCCACCTCGTTTTCGATTTTTTCAAGCGAAGCAAAACCTTCCTTGTCCTTCGTTTCAAAAATTGCTATGGAAAGCTTATACATTTGGTCGAGATTGTCGTACATCGCTTTAAGTTCGTCCATAACAGGCTCGGAAAACACGAGGTTTTTCTCCACGGCCGTGCGAGTGTATTTTGCGATATTATCGGAAATTTCGGAAATACGCAACAAGTCCGCGAGAGCGTGATAAAGAATGGATATTCTCTGGTCGTCGTGAACGGAAACGTCCTCGCCGGAAACCTTCACGAGGTAATCGGTTATTTGTTTGGACACGATTGCTATCTCGTCGTTTTCGGCGTGAATGGCGTCTATAACGGAAACGTCGCCGTCGGCAAAAGCCGTGAATGCGGTGTGAAGATTGTTCATACACCTGTCGCCCATAGCGACGGTCTCCTTTTGAAGCTGGGCTATGGCAACCGTGGGCGTGGAAAGCATACGTTCGTCCATATAGGTGATGCGTATCTCCTCTTCGGCGTTTTTGTCCTTAATAAGAAACTCCGTTGCTTTTACGATTAGTTTCGTAAGCGGAAGGAAAATAGCCGTACAAATCGAATTGAACGCAAGATGGAAAAAAGCCAACTGCATTTCGGGCGTGGGGATAATCTTCGTCCAGAAATTGCTCATAAAGCCTTTCCAAATCATTAAAACGACGAGGAAAATGAGCGAGCCGCAGAAATTGAAAAGAAAATGGATAAGCGCGGAACGCTTTGCGTTCGTCGTCGCGCCCATCGAACTGATAAGGGCGGTGACGCACGTTCCGACGTTCGTTCCGAGAACGATATATAAAATGGCGTTGCCGCCGCTTCCTATCTGAATACCCGCCGAAACGAGCGAAAGCAAAATGGCGTTCACCGCCGTGCTCGATTGCATTATCGCGGTTATCAACGCGCCGATGAACATAAGAATGAACGGCTCGATGAACTCCGGCTCGATACTGCTGCAAAGCAAACTTTTTATGGTTTCGTTATCCTTGAAACCGTTGCTGCATTGAGAAATAATCGTAAGCCCGAAAAACACGAGCCCGAAACCGGCAAGCGTAAGACTCCAACTCTTCGCCTTGCCGTTCTTTAAAAGCATCGAAAGGAAAATGCCGACGAAGGAAAACAACATAAAATATCTTCCCACACTCGTAACTCCCACGGCGATGAGAATAGTCGTTATCGTCGTGCCGATGTTTGCGCCCATAATAACGGCGGTCGCCTGATAAAGGCTCATCATACCTGCGTTGACGAAACCTATAACCATAACCGTCGTTGCGCCGGAACTTTGCATAAGCACCGTTGCGCCGACGCCTATGCCCACCCCTGCGATTTTGCTTTTCGACGTTTTATCGAAAAGCTTTCTCAATCCCTTATTTGCAACCTTTTGCAGGTTTTCCGATAAAAGCTTGAAGCCTATCAGAAACGCGCCGAGCGCGGCAATAAGATAAAGAGCTATCGTAAAATTGTCAGTGAATATCATACCTCGTTCTTTCTTGCGTGAATAACACCTTTCCGTTCGCCTTTTCGTTTTTCGGGCGCGAACGCCGCCGAAACGAAAAAGCCCTTTTGCTAAAACTCCATTATCCATAATAACCGTTTGAGGTTTAAAAAGCAAGCGATTGGCAACCATATTGCGGATAAAAACAAAAAAAGTCCGCAAAGCGCGAACTTTAATTTAAATATTTCGTTTAAACGAGTCTTTTAATCGCAGTCGATTTTTCTCTGTCCGTCGTCCGATTTTTCAATCGGTTTTTCCTGGTTTGCCGTCCGATTTCTCAATCGGCTTTTCCTGTCCGTCACTCGATTTTTCAATCGGTTTTTCGTTGAGACGTAAACTTTCGTAAAACCCGCCGAAGTCGGTTTTAAAAAATTCCGCCGTGAGAACCGCGGCGAGCACAACCGATAAAACGGCGGTTAAAATCACGTTTCCTTTCGTCCAAAGCGTTCCGCTGCAAAAGCCCGAATCGGTGAGAAATCCGCCGACGTCGAAAATCGCGTGGACGATTGCGGGAACGATTATATTGCCCGAAAAGAGAAACGTAAGCGCGCACATACAGCCGATTAAAAACGAATAACCGACTTGAAGAAACACCGCGGGCGAAAATCCGCCGAAAAAATTGAGAAGGTGCATCGCTCCGAATATCGCCGAAGACGCCGCAATCGCAAAAAACACACCTTTTTTATCGCGTGAGAACTTATATAAAAATAACGGAAAAATCGTTCCGCGGAATATCGTTTCCTCCATAATTCCAATCGAAACGCAATAAAGAATATAAGGCAAAAGTCCGCCTATATGTCGATTAAACGCCAAATCTCCGCTTAAAAGAGGAAGAAAAGGAAAGTTGTCCAACGCAACCAGAAACGCCGGAACACAAAGCAATATCCCCTTCGCCCCGCCACAGAATTTCATAGCCGCGTTTTTAAATCCGAATTGAAACATAAGGTATATCGGAAGCGCGGAACAAAGCGTTTTGAACGCAAAAGCAAGATACCATTCCAGTTCTTTTCCGCCGCCGAGCCACCCCGCAACCTTGACGTAAGGCACGGAAACCGCGCCCACCGCGTAAAGGACGAGCGTGATTATCATACCTTTCGTATCGGTTTTTGCGCTCTTTTCGAGATTGCTCATTTTTCGCGTCATAATTTCTTCCCGCAGGCGAGATTTTCCGCTTTGCGCCCGCTTTCTTGCGAAAGATTTCCCGTCCTTTATCTCGCCGTTTTCAATCATTTTGAAAACTTTTTTTTCTTCAACCCATTCGGAATCGATGTCCTCGTCCTCGTCGAAATGCAAAACGCCGTCTTTAAGCCCCTCGGCTTTGAAAATGCCGATAATCTCGTTCGTATAACCGGGGGTGGGATAAATCTCAAACAGTTTTACGAGTTTTTCGGCAACGTAACCCGTTTCTTCTTCCAACTCGCGCTTTGCCGTTTCGGCAAAAGTTTCGCCCTTATCCCTTTTCCCCGCGGGGATTTCCCAAAGAATTTCCCCGTAAGGATAACGGAACTGCCTTTCGAGCAGGATTTTCCCGTCCTTAACGGCAAGCACCGCCGCGCCGCCGCCGTGCAAAATCACCTCGCGCGTTTCTCTCAAACCCTTGTCGGTTTCTATCTCGTCCTTTCTTAAACTTATAATTCTTCCGTCGAATATTTTTTGCGACGACAAAGTTTTTTCTTTCATTTTCTTTCCGTTACCGACGCTATTCCGTCGGATATTCCGTTCACGTCTATTTTTAATTTTTTCTCTTTGGCCGCAAGGTATTTGATTGCTATAAAAGCAACCGTAACCGCCTCGAAATCGCGTTTTTTCAACGCCTTTTCAAGCGAATCGAGAACGTAGGCCGCCTCTTCGGCAGGCTCGCGGAGCTTCGGCCGCGTTTCCGCCGCCAATTTTCTCCTTTCCTTTTCGATAAAGCCCGCGGAGTTCGCTTCCGCTCTTTTCGCCTCGGCCTTTTTCTCCGCTATTTTTGCGTAAACGCTTCTTTCCGAAGCCGATTTTTCAGGCGATTCCTTTGCGTTTTCCGAAGCGGTTTTTCCGTTCGGAAATTCGGGTGTTCGCCCGTCGTTTTGCTCGTTAATCAACTTATTGACAGCTTTTTCGGTTGTCATCGCGAAAGGAATGACGACCGAAAGGACGAACTGCGAATACTTCCCTTGCGCCGAACCGCCGTAAGCGAAATACTCGTCGCAAAACTCGTCGAGAGAGATTCTGCCGCCGTCGATTTCCACGAGAAGAAGAAAACAAAGAGCCAGAAGGTCCTCGTCCCTTTTGGGAAGTTTAACCGCGTTGCCTTTTGAAAAACATACGGATTTGAACGTTTCGTAATCGAAACCGTCGGTGACGTATTCAAACAACTCGTAAAGCATACGAGAACCCGCGATAACTTTTAAGACCTCGCTTATTTCCCTTTCGGCAAAAAGATATTTAGAATTTACCAAAGCATCGGTTTTTTCCTTAAATTTTGCGAGCGATTCGTTTATCGTGCTCATTTTTCCGCCGCCTTTTTTAAAATTTCGCATTCCGTTTCGTCCGCTTCCCACGCGGAAAACCCGCTTCCTGCGCGGAAAAATTATAACACATAAAATAAATTAAGACAATAAATTTTATATAAAACTATTGATTTTTTTGAAATTATTGGTTATAATAGACGCGGACTAATGCGATAAAGAAGCATTGGCGTTCAAAAGCAAATTGCAGGAGGAACATTATTATGAAATCAGTTCGTATATCTCTTCAAATGGCAAGTCAGGTTAAAGCCTTCGTTTCCGTAGTTCAGAAATACGCTTACGAAATCGACCTCAGAAGCGACAGATACGTCGTTGACGCTAAATCGATTCTCGGAATTTTCAGCCTTGACCTTTCCAAACCCTTAACCGTCGAAATTCACTCCGACAACTGCGACGACCTTATCGCCGAACTTAAACAGTTCGCGGCGTAATTTAAAGGCGCAATTTAATTTTGTCTTTAATCCGCAGGCAATTACGTCGCCTTTTTAAAGTGCAAACGCTTTAAGTCGGCAAAACGTGATTGCCTGCGGCCAACATCGGAGGAAGGATATGCAGGTCAAAGGCGACGCATTGGTGAACAAGTTAATACTTCTGTTCGTCTTTGACAAGATGGAAGTTCCGTTATCGGAAAATACGGTGTTGGATATGTGTTGTTCTTCCAACTCGTGGATTTCCTATATGGATTGTAAGCCGCTGTTAGGCACGCTTTTGGACCATTCGTTTATTTACAACGTGGCCGACCAAGGCGAGCCTCTTTACGGCATCACTCCGGACGGAAGAGTTTGCCTTGCGGATTTTTACGTCAGAATTCCCTCCTCGCTCCGCGAAGAGATTTCTCTTTTCGTTAAAAACAACAGGACGAAATACAAAAAGAAGCAGGAATGTAACGCCGACTATTATATGAATAAGGACGGAACTTACACCGTTTTTCTTAAAATAGTCGAACCGTCACAACCGCTGCTTGAACTTAAATTGGTCGTTCCCAACAGGCAAACGGCGAAAAATATTTACAAAAAATGGGAAGAAAAGGCAGGCAACGTCTACGCTACCGTGTACGACTGCCTCGTCGATTGACCAAAAGGAGGCGTAATTTATATGGAAACTTATAACACGAAAGGCACTTGCAGCAGGCAAATCCTTTTTGACGTTACGGAAGACGGAAAGGTTACCGACGTTAAATTTATCGGCGGATGCAGCGGAAATTTGCAGGGCATAGCCAAATTGGTTAAGGACCGTCCGCTCGACGAAGTTATCGAAACCTTAAAAGGAATTAAATGCAGGTCGAACACCTCGTGTCCCGACCAACTCGCTTGCGCGCTTATCGAATACAAAGCAAAGCACCCGGAATTACAATAAAAAACAGCCGAACCGCGCCGAAAATAAAGCGAATTTCTTAAAGTTTACACGGCTCGGTTTTCGCTCGGCTTAATTGCTTTTTTGCGACTTCTTTCGAAGTCGTTTTTTTGTTGGACTTTAAACGCGATTTTTGTTATAATAAAAGTGAAAAAGTTTGCTTGCAAGAACTTTTTCACGCCATATTTCAACGAACGGCTGTTAGCAAAGAACATATTGCGAATGCAATACGAAAATTTATTTTTGTCAGCCGTGTAACGTTATAATACAAGCGAAAAAATTTGCCCGCAAGGGCAAACCCCGCGAAAGACGTTAAATTGACACAATACGCGTAATTGATACGCAATAATCTTTATTTTGTCATACTTTCGTGCTATATTGAGTATATGTCATTCATTACGTTAAAAAACATTACGAAAAAATACGGCTCGGGCGAAGCGGAAATAACCGCTCTCGGCGGAGTCAATCTCTCAATCGAAAAAGGCGAATTCGTGGTTATTCTCGGTTCGAGCGGCGCGGGAAAATCAACGCTTTTAAACGTCATCGGCGGAATGGATTCCGTTACGTCCGGACAATACTTCGTGAACGACACGGAAGTCACTGCCCTTTCCGATAAAGATTTGGCGGTTTTCCGCAGGCACGAAGTCGGGTTCGTCTTTCAATTTTACAATCTTATGCCAAACCTTACGGCAAAAGAAAACGTCGAACTTTCCGTTCACGGCTCGAAAGACGCAATCGACGCCGAGGAAGCGTTGAAACTCGTCGGGCTCGGGAAAAGACTGAACAACTTCCCTTGCAATCTGAGCGGCGGCGAACAACAACGCGTTTCCATTGCGAGAGCGATTGCAAAACGCCCGTCCATTCTTCTTTGCGACGAGCCGACGGGCGCGCTCGATTCCAAAACGGGCAAAAACATTCTCGTTTTGCTTAAAGAACTGTGCGAAAAAGACGGTCAAACCGTTATTATCGTAACCCACAACGCAAACATCGCGCTTATCGCCGAAAGAGTTATAAGGCTTTGCGACGGAAAAATCATTTCCGACGAAAAGAACGCTGCGCCCAAGGAGATAGACGATATAGAATGGTAAAACCGATAAAACGCAACGTTTTGAGCGTGAAGGTATTCCGTGAAATAAAAAGCAATTTCAAGAGCTATCTTTCGGTAATCCTTATCGCCGCGCTCGCCGTCACGCTATTCACCGGCATTTGGGCGAATTACAGGGATTTTCAGGATAAACTTGACGAAATTTATTCCGTTTCCTCTATGTGCGACGGTATGATTACTATGAAAACCGCCGACGAGGACGCGGAAAACTTTTTAAAGGAAAAATCCGTTATTTACCAAAAAAGACTTTTTATGACGGCAAAGGTGGACGGAAAAAGCGTTTACGTCGCTACGTTCACCGATAACGACAAACTCGATTTGCCTTATTCCTCCTCCGTGGACGTAAACGAAAACGGGGTTTATGCGGACGAGAATTTTTTGAAAACCCACAAACCGAACGAGAGTTTCGTCGTTGAAACGGAACTTGCGGTTGCCGAAGAAATAACGCTCAACCTCACCGGCTCAATCGTTCACCCCGAATCGCTCGGAAATTCGCTTTATAACCCGTCGTTTATTTACGTCGGAAAATCCGCGCTCGTAAAAGCGTTGGCAGGGCCGCTCAAAAAGTTCAAACAGCTCTTCAATTACACCGACGAGGAATTTGAAAGGTTCATCTCGGATTATATCGAAAGCAACGAAAATCAATATCTTATCAAGTCGGACGACGCCGCAAACGTAATTGCGGAAGCGAAAGAAAGATTATCGCAAAAGGAATCGTTCGTTTACGCGCTTGAAAGAAGCGGACTTCCCACCAACGTCACCGTTGAAGCGGACGTTACGCAGGCAAAGCAACTGCTCTATATCTTCCCCGTTATTTTCTACCTCGTGGCCCTGCTTATTATCCTAACTTCCATTTCCCAGCTTATCAACCGCGAGCAGAAAAACATCGGAATATTAAAGGCTTTGGGTTACTCGAAAATCGAGATTTTGTGGCATTACACCGAGGTTTTCATCGTTCTCGGGCTTATCGGCTCGGCGATGGGAATTCTTTTAGGGCCGGCAATAATCCCGAAAGTTATGGGCGTGAAATACGGCATACTTTATCAGTTGCCGGATATAAAAACCAAATTTTTCAGGCCGGAATATCTCGCAAGTTTGGCAATATTGGTCGCGATAGTGTTTTTAACGAGCATTTTCGCTTGTCTGGATTCGTTAAACAAAGCTCCGGCAAGCAGTCTTCGCGGCGACAACTCGGTTAAAATACGATTAACTCCTCTTGCAAAGTTCAAGG
>CALDMH010000127.1 GCA_937915565.1 uncultured Clostridia bacterium
TGCTCCGATTGCCACGGCTATTATGAGAAATTTGAAGAATTCGACGTTCGTATTAAGCGAAAGCGTTGCGGTAAGCCCGAACACCGCGGGATACGCAGGGTATCCTATTCCCATATTCTGCGCAAACGGATACTGCGAAATCAGATACGATTTGTACATATACGTGAAGAACAACAACGCGATAAGCGGAACGAAAAACAACAACGTAAGCAAATTTAATTTAAAATGCTTACCGGTGTTGGTTTTAAACACGTCCCATCCGAGTTGCCATCTGTTGGTAGGTAAAGTTGACGCGGCGTAGGTTTCCGAACGTTCGGGACCTTCTATCATTCTTGCTATAAAGCCTTTTTTTGCCATTCTGCCCTCTTCTGTCCGAGACGTACGGCTTCTTTTCAAAAGCGGTAACTCCTCGTTTTTTATCATTAAAATAATTTACTCTATATATAATATACTAAAAGTTAATTTTTCACAAACGTTTGCAGGGAAAATGCGGAAAAAATATTACTTTTCACAAAAACGCCAAAAAAGGAGGTATTATGAAGGAAAAAATTTTTGAAGGCGCGGCAACCGCGCTCTATACTCCGTTCACCGACGGGCTAATCGACTATACGGCCTTAAACGAAGCTATCGAAAGACAAATATCGGGCAAAATCGACGCTCTCGTAATTTTGGGCACGACCGGCGAAGCCCCGACCGTGACCGATAAGGAACGCTTCGAACTTATAAAATTTACGGTTTCGGCCGTGCGCGGAAGAGTTCCCGTAATCGTCGGAAGCGGCTCGAATTCAACGCAAAAATACGTAGAATACACTAATCTTGCCAAAGAACTCGGCGCGGACGCCTCGCTTGCCGTCACACCGTTTTACAACAAATGCTCGCAAGAGGGCTTATTCAGGCATTACGAAGCGGCCGAAAAAGCCTGCGCATTTCCGACAATCGTTTACAACGTTCCGTCGAGAACGGGTTTTAAAATCAAGCCGGAAACTTATGCCTGCCTATCTCAACTTAAACATATCGTTGGCATTAAGGAAGCCGACGGAGATATAAACCACGTCGTTGAAACGTTTGAAAAGGTTGACGGGGAAATTCCCGTTTACTGCGGAACGGACGAACTGAATTACGAGTTTTTTAAGCTCGGCGCAAGCGGAACAATCTCCGTTTTGTCTAACGTAATACCTTGCAAAATCCACGATTATTACTTTAATTTTAAAAATAATTACGAAAATAAAAAAACGAAAAAAGTCGAGGTTTTTGAAAAACTATCAAAGCTTCTTTTCGTATCCGTAAACCCGATTCCGCTAAAAGCGTTGGTTGAAAAAATCTATAAAAAAGGCTACGAATTGAGGCTTCCTCTTTGCGAACTTCCCGAAGAAGAAAAAGAAAATCTCGTTCTTGAATTTAATAAACTTTTAAAGGAGATATAAATGAAAAATATAATCGTAAGCGGAATAAGCGGCAAAATGGGTACGAAGGTTTACGAAAGCGCAAAAGACGCAGGACTTAACGTGGTTTGCGGAATCGACAAGGATTGTTACGGAAATTTCGACTGCCCCGTTTACCCATCCTTCAAAGACGTTAAAGATTACGCCGACGTCGTAATCGATTTTTCCTCACCGACAAATCTCGGCGGACTTCTCGGTTATTGTCTTGAAAACAAAACGCCTCTCGTTATCGCCACTACGGGTTTTTCAAAAAACGACGAGAAAACCATTTCGGAGGCGGCGAAAACGATACCCGTTTTAAAAATCGCAAACACTTCTCTGACGGTAAATTACTTTATAAAAACGGTTGCCGAAATGGCAAAAGCACTCGCTTCATACGACGTAGAAATTATCGAACGCCATCACAATCATAAAAAAGACGCGCCTTCCGGCACAGCCAAAATGCTCGTTAAAGCCATTAAACAAGTGAGAAAAATCGAATCGATTTCTTACGGCAGACACGG
>CALDMH010000128.1 GCA_937915565.1 uncultured Clostridia bacterium
CCCGCGAAAAGACAGCCGAGTCTTCCGAATGCGTGGCCTATCGTGATGCAACACGGAGCGACGGCAGCCAAGTCCGGGAAATATTTCTTATGCTCGTTTTCTTTGAAAATAAGTTTTCCGAAGCCGAAAAATCCGATAAAGAAAACTGCTATTCCGCCGATAAGTCCGCCGTAAAACGTCATTCCGGACTCAATGTCGAACACGCCCGTTTCAATGAAGTTATAAACCGCCTGAAACAAATTTGCGCTTAAAATTCCGAGTCCGATAGTCGCTACCGCCAATATAAGGTAAAAATTTTGCACCTTGTCGGGAACTTTTCTCTTTCCAAGGTATTTATCGAGCACGACGATTACGGCTATCAAACCTATCGTAAGGCAAATATTGTATAAATTAAAGTTCCAGAATAAATTATTCGGATACATTTTTCTCCTCCGTATTTTTCGGAAAGCTTGACTTTGAAAGCGAGTGATTTAACATTCTAATCGCGCAAAAGAGCGAAGAAATCAGGCACAAAGACGATACGAGAATATTGTAAAACCTCAACGTCGAAGTAAAGCTCGTAACCATATGCAGGATAATTTGTATGAGCAGGAATAAAGCGTAGGTTACTTTATGTTCCGTCGTTTCCTTGAAAGGAAGCGCGGTAAGACCGATAACGCCCGCACATATCGTCGACCAACATATCACGAGCAAGGGATAGTAAAGTCCGTCGGATAAAATATTTCTCACGTAAGCGTTTGCCGCTCTCCCGAATTCGTTTGAGTTTCCGTCGAAAACTATCGCTTTAAAATCGCTCGATACGGAAGAAACGCTCACGCAAAGCGACGAAATAAGATTCATCGACGTTTTTATAACGAGATAGCCTGCGTAAATAGAAATACAAATGAGAATTGCGGCGAAAATATCGTCCTTTTTCATAAGCTTAACGTACATATACGCAAGAAGAAACAGGAAAACGTCGGTAAAAATAATCGGAGCGACGGTTGCGAGCATTTTACTTCCGGACATTATTTCTTCAATATATCCGTTTACGAAGTTTACTATAATGAAAGCAAATATACCGGTTATAACCGCGCAGGTTATTTCCACGACGCTTACGTTTTTCCTCGTGTTAAGGTTTGTGAAAAGCGTTATCGATGAAAGCGGAATCATCAATGAAATCAGAATCGAATCGAAGATAAACAGTTCGGCTTTTTTGGTTATGATTCCGATAAAAAGAACGAAAACGGCAACGAAAGCGACTGCGAGAAAAACCGTAAAACTGTCCTTAAAAGTGGGCAGACGCACGGAGCGGGTTTTTTGCCCGTGCTTCTTTCTTCCGCTGAAAAGAATCGATAAAACCGTGAGTTTTTTTTCCTCTTCTTTCACGACCTGTTCTTTGGAAACGTCGTATTCGCTGGTAACGATTTCTTTGTCGTCGGATTTGGAATTTACTCTTAAATAATCGTTATCCATTGTTTTTCACCCTTTTGAATTTCACGAAGAAATTGCTTCCGCAATCCTTTTTACTGCGCACGCCGTATTGCAATTTATGGGAATCGAGAATTGCCTTAACGATTGAAAGTCCAAGCCCCGTTCCTTTTACTGGACGGGTGTTCGTTTCGGAAAATCTATAATATCTCTCCCAGATAGTCGCAAGTTTTTCCTCCGAAATTCCCTTTCCGGAATCGATGATTTCGAGCAAAATATTGTCGTTTTCGGCCGTTAAGAACACCTTAACGGTTTTATCCTCGCCGGTGTAATTTATGGAATTGCCGAGAAGGTTGTAAATAACCTGCTCTATTTTCTTTTCGTCTACCACGGTTATCAGGTCGGGAGCGATATGGTCCTCGATTGTGTATCCCTGATTTTCCACGTAATCGGAAAATCTGCCGATAACTCTTTCCGTAAGTTCCGAGAGATTTATCTCGCTCATATCGAGTTCGTCTACGGACGATTGAAGCTTCGAGAGCTTTAAAATATCGTTTACAAGCATCGAGAGCCTGTCGGATTCGTCGATTATAACCTGGGTATGTTTCTCTCTCTTTTCCTTATTTTCGCCCGAAATATCTCTTATCATTTCGGCGTACGCTCTTATCATCGTAAGCGGCGTTTTCAAATCGTGAGAAACGTTTGCGAGAAGGTCGCGTTGGAGCGCGCCCGATTTGGATATTTCGTCCTTTGCGAAGTTAAGCGCGTCGCCGAGCTCGTTTATCTCGGTGTACGCCCCCTTGCAGGGCTTGAAGTTTACGGTATTGTCGCCGTGCGCCCATTTTTTTGCCGATTCAGACATTGCGTCGATTGGCTTCGAGAGCTTAAACGCAAAATAAGACGCAAGCAAAACGGCAACCGCCGCGACTATTATCGAAACGATGGCGAACTGCCTTTTTATTACGGTGGTCGCCTCGGTTATCCTCTCTCTCGAACAGGTGAGAATAATTTTGGTGTTTTCGTGTTTTTCGGATTCCGAGCAAAAGAAAAACGCGTTTGAAGTTTTATCTTCGTCCGAAATTATCCCCGATTTTTTTCCTTTGAAATAACTGTCTATGGCTTTTTTGACGTCTTCGTATTGAGGAGAATTTTCGTTTACGTCTTCATCTCTCGAAACGTCGCGTATTCCGAAGCCGCTCGCGATAAAAACCCTTATTCCCGATTCCGTGCAACGCGAAAGCAACGAACTGAATTCCGCGCTCGTTATGTCCTCGGAACAAAGCTCGTTGCCAAAATCGTTAAGGCTTTTAAGCCTTTCTTCCTGATAGTAATTTTCAAGGAAGAAAATCTGAAAAAACCAAAGCGAAGCGATAATTATTGCGGTAAAAAGCAGGAAATATCCTAAAACGCTGAATTTCAGCTTTTTGAACGAACCCTTTTTCATACCTCGAATTTATAGCCCATTCCTCTTAAAGTAACGATAAATTTCCTATATTCTTTAAGGTTGCTGCGGAGCATTTTTATATGCGTATCAACGGTTCTGTCGTCGCCGTAGAAATCGTATCCCCAAACGTCGGAAAGAAGTTTTTCTCTCGAAAGGGCAATATCCTTGTTGTTTACCATATAGAAAAGAAGCTCGTATTCCTTGGGCGTAAGTTCCGCTTTGACGCCGTCGACGAAAACGTTTCTTCCGAGCATATCGATTTCGAGCCCTTCGAATTTCATCGTCGTATTGTTTTGTTTTGCGGATTTTGACTGCGTGTTTCTCTTTAACACGGCGTTCACTCTCGCCATAACTTCCTTCGGCGAAAAAGGCTTAACGACGTAATCATCCGCGCCGATTTCAAATCCGAAAAGCTTGTCGTATTCCTCGCCCCTTGCCGAAAGCATTATAACGGGAATATCTTTCATTTTTCTTATTTCTTTAACTGCGGAGTAACCGTCGAGTTTCGGCATCATTATATCCATAAGGATAATGTCGTAATCTTCGGTTTTGCATTTATTAACGGCTTCCATTCCGTCGGCAGCCTGGTCGGACGCAAATCCCTCGAATTCAGCGTATTCCGCAAGAACTTCTCTTATTTTTGCTTCGTCGTCAACTATCAATATTTTATACATTTTTTTACCTCCGTCGATTGTTTTAACGTAATAAAAGTATAAATTATGTGTTTAAATGCAAAGTGTTCGTTTTGTGACAATACAACGAAATAAGCTTTTAAGCCGCTTTAAGATTGTGAAAAATCACTTTTCGGGATAAAATCGTATGTAATTTCACGGTTTTTCACTTTGGCGATATAGGAATTTCCGGACGATAAAGACGCGCATTTTAACGCGTTGTTCACAAACATAACCGCAGAACAGTCCTCTATGCAGTAATATACGCTTTCCGAGGCATCCGATATTTTGTTTTCAAAATCCGTTTTTCTCTTATCGAAATGAGGACACGCGCCGCCGCGAAGTATTCCGAGCGATTTTTTAAAAGCGTAATCCTCGCCCGCGCTGTCCGTAAACATCTCGTCAAACCAGCATATCGCTCCCGCCGACAAGCCGCATATTACCGCTCCTCTTTCGTAAGCTTCTAAAATCAGTTTTTTAATTCCGCTTTTTTCCCAGCTTTCAAGCATAAAGACGGTGTCTCCACCGCCGACGTAAATCATATCGGCTTTTTGAAATTTACCTTCAATTTTCTCATAATTCATTTCGCCGTAAACCGTAAGCGCGCAATCGGTTTTTAAGTTAAAAAGCCCTGTGTAAGTCTTATGAAAACTATTGTAATAAGGCATACTGTCGTGGCTTGCCGTGCCGACGAATAAAGCCGTAGGTCTGCGGCCTTCGGCTCTTTTTTTCACCAATTCGGCAATTTGTCCGTCTATATCGGAGGTTTGTTTTTCGCGAAGTTCACCTCCGCCTATTGCGATGATTATTTTATCCATAATAGATTACCGCCTATCAAAAAATAAGAAGCGAACGACTAAAAATCGCTTAAATCGTTCGCTTCGTTCGTTTTTAATTGAGAACGCCGTTGTTGTCGTCGCTGTCTATATAATTGATATTATCCGTATTATCGTCTTCGTCGGCCGATTTTTCAAAGTCTTCGGTTTCCGTATTTCTCTTTCCGAAAACGGGAATGTCGAGCCTGATAATTTTCTCGTCGAACGGCATTTCGATTTCGTCGGTTTCCACGCCGAAACTCTCGTTTATTTCCTTCACCTCTTCGGCATATCCGTTGACGCAGGCAGCTACGGCTCTTTTCACTCTTGATATAACCTCGTCGTTAATCGTTTTAAAACCGTTCTCGTTTTGTTTTACGATTGAATCGAGTTCTTTTTCAAGCGTTATGCGACGCTCGGTTTTATCTTTTATTTTATTGTTTAAGGTTACGTTTAGCGTGGTTATCGCGCTTATCGCTCTGTTAAGTCTTTTGTTTTCTTCTCTTTCCTCGTTTTCGGGAATTTTGAGTGTTTTAACGGCTTTGGTCGCTTCCGTAAGTTCCTTTTGCGCTTTGACGTATTCTTCTCGTGAACGGAACTCTCCGCGGATTTTATCGCATTCCTTTTTAAGGCTTTCCGATTCGCTTATTTTCGCAAGAAAATCGTCGCCTAAAAAGATTGACGATTCCTCGATGACGTAACGCCTCACCGATTCGAGTTCGGCGCAAAGCATTCTCGTATATTTTTCTTTTACGTCGTTTTTAAGCCGATTATAGCTTTCGTTTTCGTTTGTGATTATCGTTTTATCCATTTTAAACGTTTTGCAGGTAATACACTTCCTCCTGCGTAAGCTTCCGCACTTCACCTCTGTTAAGCCCCGAAAGCCTTAAATCTCCTATCTTTATTCGTTTCAAAAAATCAACGTTTTTCCCGACGGCTTCAAACATTTTCCTTATTTCTCTGTTCTTGCCTTCGGTGATGGTTACGTTTAATTTCGTGTAATCCTTACCCTCTTCAACAATCTTTACGTTGCTCTTATTCGTTTTCTCGCCGTCGATAACGACGCCGTTTTTCAAAACGTTAATCGTTTTATCGTCTATGCTTCCCTCTATTCTTACGAGGTACGTTTTGGGAATTTCGCTGCTCGGGTGAGTAAGTCTGTTGGCAAGGTCGCCGTCGTTTGTAAAAATCAAAAGCCCCTCGGAATCGTAATCGAGCCTGCCGACGGGGAAAATGCGGGCGGTGTTTTTCGGGAGAAAATCCATAACGGTTTTTCTGCCCTTATCGTCCTTGACGGTACAAACGCACCCTTTCGGTTTATTCATTATGTAATACTCAAATTTTCTTGCCCTTGCGACCTTTTTCCCGTCTACGGACACGCTGTCGTTGTTTTCGTCGACTTCCGCGCCGAGGTCGCAAATTTTTCCGTTTATTTTAACTCTTTTCTCTTTGATAATCTGGTCACAGGCTCTGCGGCTTGCAATTCCGCACTCGGCAAGATATTTGTTTATTCTCATTTTGATTTTCCTTTATTATTCTTTAAAACAACCGAACTTTTTAGTTTGTTCATATGCTTATACGTTTAAGTGTATATACATTTTGAGAAAAAATCAACTGTTTTGAACAATAAATTTTTATCGAGCCTACTTTTTCGCCGGAGCGATAATCATTCTTGACGCCAAACGAATCGAAATCGGTTACGCAGGTTATTTTTTCGCCTACGGCGACGGGATAAACGAAAGCTTCGGGTTTTGTCAGCTCGTAAGATTTGCTTTTATCGGCGTTAAAAATCACTTTATCGAATCTTTCGGGGTCGATTACTTTAACCGTTTTATATTCCGCAAAAGCATTTTCGAGAAGTTCCGCCGAGCGCTCGAACATCTGCGGACTGTTTAATACTACGCAAATAACCTCCATTCCGTCCCTCAACGCGCTCGAAACGAGACATCTCCCGGCTTTAACGGTATAACCCGTTTTAACCCCGTCCGCGCCGTCGAAATTGAAAAGCATTTTATTCTTATTTATCCAAACTCTCTTTTCGCCGGAAACGAGTTCCTCCGCGATATGTTTTTTGGAAGAAACTATCTTTTTGAACAACGGATTTTTCATTGCGTAACGGGTTATTAAAGCGAGGTCTTTTGCCGTGGTGTAATGATTATCGCACGGCAAACCGTGAGGATTTACGAAATTTGAATTTTCCGCTCCCGTTTTTTTTGCTGTTTCGTTCATAAGTTTAACGAAATTTTCAACGCTTCCGCAAAGCGTTTCGGAAAGCGTTTCGGCGGCGTCGTTTCCCGAACGAAGCATTAACCCGTATAACAAATCGATTACCTTATATTTTTCGCCTGCTTTCAGGTAAATACTGCTCCCCTCTTTTCCTTCGCAATCTTTGGGAACGACTACGGTTTTTTCCACGTCGAAATTATCGATTACCGTTATCGCCGTGACGATTTTAGTCGTGCTTGCCATAGGAAGTTTTTCAAGGCTGTTGTTTTCGTAAAGAATTCTTCCGCTTGCAACCTCAATGACCGCCTCGGCTTTCGATACGGTGAAAGCTCCCGCTTTTTCGGCGGGTGAGAAAAGAATAGCGAGAAAAGCGGCGACTATTACGGTAATTTTAATCCTTCTCTTCATTTTTAAAACTTTTTATAAACTCCTCCGCCGTTTCAAAAGCTCTTGAAAATGCGTCCGTGGGCACGCTTATCAATTTAACGCCTTTTCCTTTTTCAACGAGAAACCCCGTGGGTTTTAACGAAACGACTGCGCTGCTTCCGCCGGCAAAAGGCATATTGGGGATTGAATTGATTTTTTTTATTTCTCCGTATTCTCCTCCGCCCGTCATAAAGCCCATCGTGACTTTTGTCACCGGAATTATCGTAGTTCCATCATTTGTGGTAAACGGTTTACCAATAACGGTATTTACGTCAATCATAGTGTTTATGTCTTTCAGAGCTGCGCTCATAAGTTCTTTTATCTTATTTTCTCTTGTTTCTTTAAGCATTTTTATCTCCTTTAAATAAGCTTTTTGAAATTTCTTTCGTTATGGTTAAAACGTTAAAACAAAGCCCTACGTCAAAAATAATTCCGTTTAAATTTTTATCCTGCGTAATTATGACGTCGCCTTTAAAATCCGTTAACGGATAAGTTTCCTTCAAGACGGAAAACGTTGTAAAATTAAGCTGATTTACAAAAGAAAGCGTTAAAAATTTTCCAATGTCGTTACAGGCGTTCAAAACGAGCGCGTAACGTATTTTCGTAAAGTTAAACGTACTGAACGCGTCTATATTATCTTTTTCGGGAATCATATCGCGCGGGGAAAATTCTATCGCTTTTTTATCCGTTAAGTGAAGAAAAAATTTTTTATCGGAATAATTCAGATAAACCGATTTAATTTTTATAAACCTGAAAAAATACAAATTCAGGTAGGTTTTTCCGTTGTTAAACACAAAAACACCTTTTACCGAAAATGGTAAAGGGATAATAAAAATAGATAAAACAACGGAAATTATGAAGTATCCCATAAAAATATTGTGTCGTTTACGACGAAAAATATGTAAAGTAAATTATAAAAATCGTCTTATAAAAAAATATTCCTTAGGGATTCCATTCGCCATCACTAATTACCGAAAAGGCGTCTTTTTCGCCA
>CALDMH010000129.1 GCA_937915565.1 uncultured Clostridia bacterium
TGAAAAATGAATTTTACGCCTTTGATTCTGGTGTTGCCGTTACTTTTTAAAAACGATTCGTCGTGGCTGAAAAACGTTTTGCCGCGGCTTGATTTGCCGAGCTTTGCGCCGCTGTTTAAAATTCTCGGATTCGACGATAAAACGATAGATTTTTTAACGTCCGAAAAATTTGCCGAAACGCTTTCCACTTTGAGCGAGAAAGGCTCGGATTTGAAAACTTTGTTGCCCACACTCCTCGAACTGTTCTCCTCTTCCCGAAAAAATCGGGAAGAAAAAAAAGAGGCGGCTTCGGGAGCGGGAACTCCCGAAGCCGCCGACGTGAACGCCGCATATTTTACGCCCGTTAAAGACTTTATCCCCGATGACGTTTCGGAAAGCCTTTCGGCATACTTTAACTGAAACCGCGTTTGTCGTCACGCGTTTACTATTGCGCTTTTGTCGTCAGCATTTACTACCGTGCTTTACTGCCGCCATCTACGTTGCTTATTTCGCCAATTACCGCCAAAAAACGCCGTTAATCGACTTATAGCTCGACTTATTTAAGTAAGACGAGCTTGTGAACAGGCTTATATTTCGATTCTGCGCTTGCTCGAAACAACCGAACAAATCGCGCTCGTTATCTCTCTCGGCAACATATCGGTTACCCTGCCGCTTCCGATTGCTTTGATAAACGCAACGATTTCGTACCTTATCCCCTCGCCGCTTAACTGATAAAAATACCTTTTGTTATCCGCAGGGTTTTCGTAACGAATCTCGAAATAATCGGTTTTCCACCAGGGCGCAGGTACGTAAACGTAACCTTTCGTTCCCGAAACGATAAGCTCGCCCTCCGACTTAACGCCCTTGCCGACCTTTAAAGTGGCAACGGCTTTGTCGTAAACGAAATCGATTTTTGAAAAAGAATCGTATTCCTTTTCCTCGTCGGCAAAGGACGAAGTTATCCTAACGTCTTTATACTTCGTTCCGAGAAGTTGAAACACCGGCAAAAGAACGATAGGGCCCCAATCGCAACTGCTGTTCCAATTCTTTTTATAAAAATCGGGGTCGGCTTTGTCGTTGCCGCGCAGGCTCGTGCAAGTTGCGTCAACCGAAACGACGTCGCCTATCGCGCCGCTTTCAATCAAAAGAAGCATTCTCGCATAGGCCGTGGAATAAGCCGTTTTAACTGCGTCCATCAAAACGAGCCCCTTCTCGTCGGCAAGCGCAAAAAGTTCTTCACACTCCTCAACGCTTAACGCCATAGGGCTTTCGCAAATGACGTGCTTCCCTTTTTGAAGGGCTTTTTTTATTTGCTCGTAATGAAGTTTCGGGTGCGAAGCGATATACAACGCGTCCGAAGCCTCGGTGATTTTATCGAAGTCGTCGGTGATAAGGTCGAGGTCGGGATACTCCTCGGCAATTTCCTTGTTTTGGGAGCATAATCCCGAAATTTTGCAACCGTTTACGAATTTACTCTCGTTGATAAACTTCCTTAAAAGCGGCACTTCGCCCACAACGCCGAGCTTTATCATTCGGTTTTCGCTTCTTATATCCGTGCTCGAAACGCCCGTGGTTCTCGGAAGATACACTACCTTACAAATACTGTTCAAATAGTCGAATTTACCTTCCCAATCCGAGCCTACCGCAAAAATATCGACGCCGTATTTCCTGATGTCGTCGATTTTCTGCCCGTCATACTCCTCTATTATCACCTCGTCGGCAATTCCGAGGGCGCGCACGGCTTCAACTCTTTCGCTGACGGTTTGTTGATTGTTTATCTTGCCTCTCGTGCGGTCGTAATCGTCGCTCGTTACGCCGACGATAAGCTTATCTCCGAGAGCCTTTGCCCTTTCGAGAAGCCTTATATGACCGAAATGAAGAACGTCGAACGTTCCGTACGTGATAACCTTTATCATATCAATTTTCTCGCGCGCATATCTTCGAGAGCTTTGAAAAGCTCGTCGTAATCACGCATAGTAAGCGCGCCGATATGCCCCACTCTCAATATTTTTTCCTTTAATTCGCCGCCGTTCGGGCAAACCCATATCTTGTATTCGTCTTTTAAAACCGTGAAAATCGAATACGCGCTCACGCCGTTCGTCGGGCGAAGCGAAGTGACGGCGTTGGACGGCGACTCCGAAACGGTTTCAAACGGAAAAGCTTTGATTTTTTCTCTGAAATACTCCGCAAGCCCGTTTATGCGCTTTATTTCGGCTTCAACGCCGCCCGCCTCGTCGATTTTTTTAAGCCTTGCGTTGATTTGCAAAAGCGTTCCGACGGCAGGCGTGAACGGAGTTTGACCTCTCTCGCCGTTTGAAAGAGCTCTTTTCAAATCGAGATACATACAACCCGCGTCTGCCGCTTCGATTCTTTTCAACGCTCTCGGCGACGTAACGATTATCGAAACCCCGGGAGGGCAAGCCAACGCTTTTTGAGAACCCGTGAGCATAATATCTGCGCCGAGCCGCGCCATATCGAATTCGTCCGCCAAAAACGAGCTGATTGCGTCAACGATAAGGAAAATGCCGTTTCTCTTGCAAAAATCGGAGATTAAATCCATATCGTAATGAACGCCCGTGGAGGTTTCGTGAACGTTTACGAGGAAAGCCGTGTAGCCTTTACCTTCAAACGCAGAAAGATGCTCTTTTTTAAGGGCTTTGCCCGTTTCGAGCGTAATATCGTCGTGCGGGATTTTATGAATATCGAGAATTTCCGAAAAACGATGACCGAACGAACCGCCGTTTACGACGATTGCCTTATCGTTTTTCGTGAGCGTGTTTATTACGGAAGCCTCCATCGAAGCCGTTCCCGAGCCGGTGATAAACACGGCGCGAGAGCCTTCGGCGGCTTTTGCGAATTTTAAAACGAGTCGTTCGTTTTCAAACATAACTTCGGAAAATTCCGGAGTTCTGAAATAAGGAACCTGCTCGGAACCTATTTCTCTGACGTAATCCTCGGACTGAACCGGTCCGACAGTGAAATTCAACATATTTCAATCCTCTTTTTTATCAATCTCACAATTATTATTCTCTTCTGCCTTTTTCCGAAAATGTTTAAGCAAAAGCGACTCTATCATAATTTTGTTATTTGGTCGTATCGGTTTAAGAATAAAACCTACAATAACGTTAGTAAAAATTTGAGTAAGAAGAGAAGCAATCGCCGCTCCGCTTATCCCTAAAAAACGAATAAGAGGAATATTAAGTAGAATGTTGAATATTGCTCCGCAAGCGTTTATCGCAACAATATATTTTTGTTTGTTTTCCGCAATAATCCAAATATCCCTTATTGTTCCAAGATATGAGAACGTCGTGTACCACACAATTATTCTTAACGGTAAAGCAGCATTTAGAAATTCCGTGCCATATAAAATCCTTATTATGAACGGTGCAGCAATCGTCATAATTAAACTTTGCAGCAAAGATAGATAAATCACCACAGAATACAGAATCTTTAATTTGTTTTTAAATTCGTTATCGTCAACTTTTTTCTTTTCAAAAATTGCCGGACGCATTGAATCTATAATCGCTGCAAAAACAAAACTGGTCATTCCGGCGCACGTCACAGCAGCAGAGTAAAAGCCTGTTTCGGTGTTCCCAAGCATAAGTTTTATCATTATTTTATCCGTTTGTGCGAATACCGTAATCATTATGCTCGATAAAACATAGTATTTACTTATAGACAACATTTCTATTGCCAGTTTTTTTGAAAATTTAAGTTTTTGTCCGCCTTTTTTCTTGTAAATAAAAAGCAACAAAACGGCTATAAGAAGATAGTCGGTAGAATTCGCAAGTGCATACCAATAAACACCAAACCCACAAAGTAAGACGATTATTTGCACCCCGGCGACAACGATATACGAAAACAACATCGCAATCGATATATACTTCGCCATAATTTTTGCGTGGAACCAGTACTGAATCATTTCAAAAGCTTGAAACATCAGCAATAAACTGTAAATCATCGTTACAATTATTGTTCTCGGTTCATTGTGATTAGCAATACTCACAAAAGCAAAAACGCCGATTATGCATAACAAACTCGAAAAAAAGTTGAGATAAATCGTCGTTCCGACAACTTTTCCTTCCTCCTGCGGCCGACAAACTATCTCTTTTACTTCCGTAGAATCCAGCCCTAGTTTCATAAGTGGCGCAACAAATGTTACAACACTTGACGCATAATTCAGTAGTCCATAATCCCCGGGGCCGAAGTATCTTGCCGAAATCGCCGTTACTATAAGCGTTAAAAACGCCTTAATAATTTTGCATCCAATAATCCAACCTGCATTTTTTACGATTTTATTCTGTAACAGTTGCTTAAACATAAAATCAGAAACCGCCGTAATTGATATATATAAGAATTAGCCATCTAAAAAACACAACTGCCTCGCTCACATAACATAATGCTATGGCAAGCCTGTCGAACGTCGTACGCAATCCTTTTTTTATAATTTGCCCGATAAAAATCGATATTGGTAAATAAAAATAGTAAATCATCCTGTACATCCAGTATATTTGCGCGGAACACAAATAGAAAACCGAACCAAACATCGAAAGAAGCAGGTAATTATCATAATTATCAATCGATAATCTTAATCGTTTTCTTTTAACAACGCCTATTGCCGAAATTAAATAAAAAGGGAAACCTTTGAGAAATGCAAAAGGAGATTCCCCTGCCACGATACCATTCCCCGTAAAATACTCACTGATTTTCGCCGCAAGTGCCGATGACGGGTTGATTTTGACCAAAACACCTGCGAAAAACAAGCAAAGGCTCTTCATAAAAACAATACATAGCAATAAAATTACGACAAAAACATAAAGATATTTTTTTTGCCAGCCGGTAAATCTAATCAAAAAATATATGGGAATAAGGATTACGGCAGTAATATGAAAAAGAATCGCCGCAACGATAAGCAACCACACAATTATCTCGTTGATAAGCGATTTTTTCTTGTTCAGACAAATCGCAAACACAAGATACGCAAATCCAACCGAAAAACTTTGCTTCAGATTTACGAACGTAACGGCAACCACTATATCCGTTATAAGAAAAAAAACAACGGAATAAACCGTTACTTCTTTGGACAGGTTAAGGGCAAGAAAAAACATACAGCAACACGCAAACGTAGTAAAATACAAAACCGCGTTGAAATTATCCGTGAACAGTTGAATAAGTCTGAAAACAAACGTCATTCCGGTCGTTGATTTTATTTCCCCAATAAACTGGAGATAATAGACGAACCTGTCCCCCTCGCCTTTCTTCGATATGTCTTTCCCGTACGTACAGCACACGTTATACAACGTGTAAAGCACGGCAAAAAAAACGATAAGGTAAATCGGTATTTTTAGAAAATCTTTACTCTTCTCGTCTGCAAATTTTCCGTTGTTCACTTTTAGAACGAAAACGTACATCAAAATTAAACCGAACGATATTGCGCAATACAGCGTTACGCTCAATATACAATTTATCACTGTTATTTGCTCCAACGTTTATAAAAATATCTGCCGAAAGGCATAAACAAACCAACGAGGAACGGATGTCCGCTCGTTTTTAATATCTCTTTTCTTTTCATTCCGGCTTTAAATCCGTAGCAAGAATATAAAATAGCTTTTTTTATTCTTTGTTTGAGTTTTATCCTTTTATTTAGTTCGACGCGCGAAGACGCCATTCCGCCGAGTGGGTTGTTCATTCTGAATTTTCTGCCGCTTTTCGTCAACCCGCCATCGAGATATTCGCACAAATAAATAACTTTTCTCACATATACGGTATCGTATTTTAAAGCCATATTCACCCATAAAACGTTTTCACCGACGAATCTTTCGCCCTCGAAAACCGGGAATGGATATTTTTTTAGAATATCCGAACGAATCACCTCGCAACAATCGCCTTTAACGTTTTTGTTAATTCTGAAGTCAATATGATTTGACCTGTATTCGGCTTTCGGAAAAAACGCAAGGCTTTCATCCGTCGTTTTCCCTTTCAAAAAACTCAACCCGCAAATTTTCTCGTCGTTTTTGTACTTTTGCCAAGTAGAAAGTACGGTTTCAACCGCGTCTTCGGTCAGAAAATCGTCACTATCGAGAATAAGCGACAATTCTCCTTTTATATACGGGAACGCATAATTAAGAGCAGTGTGTTTCCCTCCGTTCGGCTTCAGATGAAACTCCATATTGAAACTTCTGTCAGTTCTACTTTGAAGTTTCTCAAGTTCTTCCTTCGTATTGTCGGTAGAACCGTCGTCAATGACGAGCCACTCGAAATCGTTACTCGTTTGTTTTAAAAGGCATTCGTATGTTCCGGGGAGAAAGTCTCCCCTATTATACGTCGGCGTGATAATTGTCAGCAATTTATTCAACCTCGCAATATATTATCTTTAATACCGATTTGTATTTGTCGTAATTATCCAATATAACGGCGTAAATATTTACCGTTTCGCTCTCGTTTTGTCGTCGCAAAGCAACCCGTTTGAGGGCAGCGTGGTTTCGCAAAAACCGCAAAGTATTAAAATTCCGAAAAGGATAACGTTAAATATCATTTACCACTCTCGTCGTTTTCGGGCAAAACCCGCAAAATCTCGTTTTTATAATGTTCTCTATCGTTGATAACGCGCGCTTTTTTCGAGGAATTCTCCGATAAGATTTTTCTTTGCTCGGCGTTTTCAATAACCTCGTGAATTCTGGCGACAAGTTCTTCGTCCTTATCGGACAAAAACCCCGTAACTCCGTCGTCCACCAAATCTTTTAAACCGTCGGTAGGCGTGGATACAATCGGAACTCCGAGAGCCATAGCTTCGAGAGCGCACATAGGCGTTCCCTCGAATTTCGACGTCATCACCATAACCTTTCCGTCGTGAAGAATTTTATACGGATTTAACGTAAATCCGAGAAAATCCACGTTGTTTTCTATGCCGTATTCCCGCGCAAGCTTTTTCGTTTCCTCTTCCAGCTCGCCCGTTCCCACAACCGCAACCTTTACGGACGGCATTTTTTCGGCAAGCAATTTTATCACGCGCATCAGGCGCGGCGGATCTTTTGCAAAAGTAAGCCTGCCGACGTAAACAACGTCGTAATCGTAAACGTTTTCGTCGGTTTTCATTTTTTCGAGCAAGCCGTCCACGTCGATTACGTTATACAAAACGCTGCTCTTGTTTTTAAAGCGGTTATGGAAAAAATATCCGTTGAACGCGCTTTTTGAAACCCAGAATATATGCCTTGCCTTTCTTGCGGCGAAATAATACGCAATCGATTTTAAGGACAATCCGCGCGAATCGAATGCGTTGTTGTGAATATGCGATATAAACGGCAATTTTCCGCAGGCTCTGTAAGCGTAAAAACTCGCGCGCATATCGTGCGCGTAAACGACGTCGGCTTTTTCTTCCCTTATAACGCGGCGTATTTCCTTAACGGTAAACTTCTTTAAAGGAATATACCTCACGCCCTTTTCGGCCAAAACGTCTTTCACGGGCCCGTCGCTGCTGCAATAAACCATTTCGATATTTTCGTCGCCGCTAAACATTCCGATAATCTGACACGCGACGTTTTCCGCGCCGGAAAATTTATCGGAATAAAGCAAATGTATTATTTTCATAAGTAACCGATTATTTTTTCGTTTATTTTCTTCTGCTCGAAATTTTCTTCGGCAAACGCCCTTGCGTTTACGCCCATTTCAGCAGCTTCCGCAGGATGCTCCAAACACCAGATAACTTTTTCCGCCATTTTTTCGTAATCGCCCCGAGGAACGATAAATCCGTTATAACCGTCGATAACCGTATCTTTGCAACCGACGCCGTCGGAGGTGATTATTCCGCGCCCAACGGCTTCCGCTTCCATTATCGACATCGGCATACCTTCCCGATAACTGGGCAATATCAGCAACGCGGCGTTTTCCAGATACGGGCGGACGTCGTTAGTCGTGCCGAGGTAGTTTATACTGCCGTCGTCTACGTATTCCTTTATATCGGAAAGCTTAACCGTGCCTTCCGCGCCAAGATAGTTAAACACGGCGTCGGGGTATTTTTGCTTAACGATTCGCGCGCATTTGCAATATTCGTAAACACCCTTGGTTTTAAGCATACGGGCGACCATAAGAAACACGTTACGATTTTTAATCGGTTTAAAAGCAAACTTTTCAAGGTCGACGCCTATCCCGCGAATAATCTCGCATTGCGCCTCCTTAACGAGCTTCCGACGAAGAAATTCGGTCTTGTCGTCGTCGTTCAAAAAGAATACTTTTTTGCAATTTTTAAACGATTTTTTATATAAAAAGCAGGCGACGCGACGGATTATTTTCCACTTGAAGGAATCGTTGATGAACACGTCGCCAAGCCCTTCGACCATCGAAAAGATATTTTTAACCCCCGCTTTTTTTGCCGCGAGAACCCCGAAGGTGTTGGGCTTTATCATAAACGTGAAAACCGCGTCGGGAGAAAATTCCCTAATGATTTTGACGTAATTTTTTTTCAGTTTTAAAATGCTTACAGGCGAAATATCCCTGTTTTTGTTTTCGCCGCAAACGAAAACCTTAACGCCGAGTTGTTCTATTTCTTCTCTTTTTTCGGAATCGAGCGCAACCACGGCGACGTCGAAGCCTTTTCTTTGAAGCTCCGCGATAAGCCCCGTTCTGAAATTGAGCACGGTTTGCGACGAGCCGCAAATCAACATTATTTTTTTCATATCACGCTTCCGAAAGTTTTATCGATTCTTCAAGGCCGAATTCCGGCTTAAAATCGGGATAAGCAAGAGTTTTATCGTAAGTCAGGTTGCCGAAAGCCTTGTTCACAAGCCCCGTGAACAAACCCGTAAATTTAATAAGCGGCGTGAACCCTTTGATAAGCCGCAACTTTCTTCCGTGCGCGGCGGCAATCGCTTTTACCATAAGCGAGGTGTTCGTGTATTCCTCGTTCTGCGGGAAAAACACGCCCGATTCCTCTTTGTCTATCATCAGTTTCACGAAAGCCGTCAGATTTCCGACGTAAAGCATCGACCTTTCGTTGGCGACGTACGGGAAAAACGGCAACTTTTTTGCAAATTTAACGAGCGTTTGATAATTCCCCTTGCAACCTTTGCCGTAAATCATCGGCGGGCGGAGAACAACCGTTTTGAAATCGTCGCTTTGAAGTTCCGAGATGCCCTGCTCCGCCAAAAGCTTACTTTCGCCGTAATAATTTGCGGGGGACGGCGCGGTTTCTTTCGTTATAATCTTCTTTTTCCCTATCGGCGCGCTCGTGCCGTAAACTATTGCGCTGCTCATAAAAATAAACTGCCGAACGCCTTCCGCTTTCGCTTTTTTCGCCGTTTTAACGGCAAGCTCGAAGTTTACTTTTCTATAAAGTTCTTCCTTTTCGGGAGGAATTTTTCCGTTGTCGCTATGAGCTATGCCGGCAACGTGAAAAACGACGTCGTAAGGCGAAAAATCCTTATTTTCCCACTCGTCGCCGAGCATATCGACCGTGTCGACAAGGTATTCGTCGCCGAACTTCTCCATATATTTTTCAAACGAAACGCCGATATAACTGTTTGCGCCCGTTATAAGTATTTTTTTCATTTTTCCTCCGCGGCTTTTTCGGTTTCCTCGGTTGCAGGTTTTTCGGTTTCCTCGGTTGCGACTTTTTCGGCTTCTTCTCTGTGAAGTTCGCCCGTTCCGCCCTCGACGACGCCGTCGTGTTTAAGAACCGATTTTATCGTTCCGAAAAAGCATTTAACGTCGAAAGCAAAGCTCAATTTTCCGACGTATTCGCCGTCGAGCCTCGCCTTTTCGGAGATTTCGAGTTCGTCCCTGCCGTTTATCTGCGCCCAGCCGGTGAGCCCGGGGCGGATTGAGTTCGCGCCGTATTTATCGCGCTCGGCAATCAAATCGTCCTGATTCCAAAGAGCGGGACGAGGGCCTATTATCGCCATTTGCCCCGCAAAGATATTGAAAAGCTGCGGAAGCTCGTCCAAACTGGTTTTTCTTAAAAATTTGCCTATCGGAGTGAAATACCTATCGGGATTTTCAAGCAAATGAGTGGGCACGTCTCTCGGCGTGGACATCTTCATCGTTCTGAATTTAAGAATTTTGAAAATCTTTTTGTTTTTGCCAACGCGATTTTGTTTGAAAACTATCGTTCCCGGGTCGGTGACGAAAATCGCAATCGTCAAAATTATCCACACGGGAATCAAAACGACGATTGCAACGAATGAAATCAAAAAATCAAAAACCCTCTTCAAAAAATTTTTGTACATAGCAAAACCTGCCAAACCCTTAAATAAATCGTATATCTTCTCTATTATATCACTTATTCACCGCTTTTGCAATCGTATTAAACGGGATTATATAAAATATAATATATTAAAATACGTATAGCGGGTTATGTCTCATATTGGCTAACGGGGTAAGTCGCATATAGACCGTGAAGTTTAAAAACGTAAACTGCGAGCCGAGGCGTTTCGACAAAGTTTAAAGTTTGCATAAAAAAAGTGCGCCCCCGCGTAAGCCAAAGCTTACGCGGGGCGCACAGCTATATCGCACTATATCGCGCCATATTTCGTTTGCGTTTTAAACGACTTATTTTTGCTTGTAAACGACCAAATCGTCGCCGTCGTAATCAACGATTGCCGTATCTCCCGGTTCAAAGAATCCGGAAATTATCTTCTTTGCGATAAGGGTTTCCACGGTGTGGGAGATATATCTCTTCAAAGGTCTTGCGCCGTAAACGGGGTCGTAACCGTTTTTAACGATTTCGTCCTTTGCGGCTTCGGTCACGGTGAGCGAAATATTCTTTTCTTTCAACCTGTCGGAAAGACCTTTAAGGAACAAATCGATGATTTTTCCTATTTCTTCCCTTGCAAGCGGCTTGTAGAATACTATTTCGTCGAGCCTGTTAAGGAATTCGGGACGGAACGACTTTTTCAAAAGCGCGTTCACTTCGTCCTTTGCGCTTTGCGAAATTTCGCCGTTTTCGTCGATACCCTCCAAAATCGCGGAAGAACCGAGGTTGGAAGTGAGGATTATAACCGTGTTTTTAAAATCAACGGTTCTGCCCTGCGAATCGGTTATTCTGCCGTCGTCGAGAACCTGCAAAAGAATGTTGAACACGTCCGGATGCGCTTTTTCGATTTCGTCGAACAAAACCACGGAATAAGGCTTTCTTCTCACCGCTTCCGTAAGCTGACCGCCATCCTCGAATCCGACGTATCCCGGGGGAGCTCCGATAAGCCTCGACACGGAGAATTTCTCCATATACTCGCTCATATCGATTCTTATCATATTTTTCTCGTCGTCAAAGAGCGCTCTGGCGAGAGTTTTGGCAAGTTCCGTCTTACCGACGCCCGTAGGACCGAGGAACAAAAACGAGCCTATGGGTCGATTAACGTCGGAAATTCCCGCTCTCGAACGAAGAATCGCTTCGGCTACGCTGCGCACCGCTTCGTCCTGACCGATAACCCTTTCGTGAAGAATATCTTCAAGCCGAAGGAGCTTTTCACGCTCGCCTTCCATAAGTTTCGCAACGGGTATTCCCGTCCATCTTCCGATAATTCTCGCAACGTCCTCTTCGGTTACTTTATCGTGCAAAAGTCCGTCTTCGTCGTTTTGAGTCGCCGCTTCCGCGTCCGCAAGTTCCTTTTTGAGTTCGGGAAGCCTGCCGTAACGAAGTTCCGCGGCTTTATTCAAATCGTACGACCTTTCGGCTTTATCAATCTCCGCGCCGAGCGATTCAATCTCTTCACGAAGTTTTTGCACTTTGTTTATGTTAGCTTTTTCGTTGATGAGTTTTGCGTTCATCTCCGAATATTTTTCACGGAGCGACGCCAATTCTTCCCTGATGTCGGAAAGACGCTTTTTGGAAAGGTCGTCCGTTTCCTTTTTAAGCGAAGTTTCCTCGATTTCGAGTTTCATAATCCTTCTCGAAACGTCCTCCATTTCGGACGGCATCGAGTTCATTTCGGTTTTTATCATAGCGCAGGCTTCGTCGATAAGGTCGATGGCTTTATCGGGCAAGAACCTGTCCGTTATATATCTGTTTGAAAGAACGGCGGCCGAAACGAGCGCGTTATCCTGAATTTTAACGCCGTGGAACACTTCGTATCTCTCTTTTAAACCTCTCAAAA
>CALDMH010000130.1 GCA_937915565.1 uncultured Clostridia bacterium
ATAATCAGGAGGTATATTTTTCTATGATGGAAATAGAAACGCCCAAGATAGTGACCGTTGAAAGCGAAGACAGAACGTATGCGAAAATAGTAGCCGAGCCCCTTGAAAAGGGCTTCGGGCTTACTCTCGGCAACGCTTTGAGGAGGACGCTTTTATCGTCGCTTCCGGGAGCGGCTGCTCAGGGAATCAAATTTGCAAACGGAATCGTAAAACACGAGTTTTCAACCGTACCGGGAGTGAAAGAGGACGTTACCGAAATAATATTGAATATTAAGGGCATAGCGTTCAAAACCACCACGACGGCTTCCGATTTCAAAAAGGTATTAAGGCTTTACAAGACGGGCCCTGCCGTAGTTCTTGCAGGGGATATTGCGTCCGATATGGAGGTTGAAGTTCTCAATAAGGACGCCTATATTTGCACGCTTGATAAAGGCGCTGTCCTCGATATGGAAATCACCGTAGGAAGGGACAGAGGTTATAAAGGCGCGGAACACAATAAGACGGAAGAGATAGATTATATTCCTATCGATTCTATCTACACGCCTGTTAAAAAGGTCAGTTACAACGTTGAAAGTACGAGAGTCGGCCAAAGCACCGATTACGACAAACTGACGCTCGAAGTGTGGACGAACGGAGCATTTTCGGGTAAGGAAATAATAAGTCTTGCCGCAAAGATTTTAGGCGAGCATATTCAGCTTTTCGCGCTCTCCACGGTTATGAGCGGTCCTATCATCGTCAATAAACCGGAGAACAATATGGACCAGATAATCAATATGAGCATCGAAGAGATGGATTTATCCGTACGTTCCTACAACTGCTTGAAGAGAGCAAACATTCACACTGTGGGCGATTTGACCAAAAAGACGGAAGACGATATGCTTAAAGTGAGAAATTTGGGCAAAAAGTCGTTGGACGAGGTAATCTACAAATTAAACACCTACGGTTTATCATTAAAAGAAAAGGAGGACTAAGAAATGCCAAGAAAATTAGGTATGACAACCACGCAGAGAAAAGCGGTATTAAGAAATCAGGCGTCGAACCTTTTGTGGTATGGCAGAATCGAAACTACTCTCGGCAGAGCTAAAGAACTCAGACCGTACGTAGAAAAGATTATCACGCTTGCCATTAACAGTTATGACGACGTCGTTGAAACCACCGTTACCACTAAGGATAAAAAAGGCAAGGACGTAACCACCAAGGTTCTTAAAGACGGAGGAAAGAAGCTTGCTGCAAGAAGAAAGATTATGAGTCTTACTTATGACCTTCAAGAGCAGAGAGGCAAAAACGTTGAGAAGAACGCCGACGGAGAAGTTAAGGTTACGAGAGAATCCGTTAAGGATTTCAAGGCGAGAACGGCCGGCGTTAAGCATCCGCTCGTTGAGAAAATCTTCAACCAGATTGCTCCCGAATATGCCGAATCCGGAAGAAAGGGCGGTTATACGAGAATTTATCAGCTCGGTATGAGAAGAGGCGACGCCGCTGACGTTGCTATTATCGAACTCGTTAAATAATTTAATTTTAACAATTAACAAAGGGCTTCCTTGCGAAGCCCTTTTTGTCGTGCGGGAATAAATGCAGGAAAGCGCGTCTTTTGCGGCGTTAAAAAAGCAAAAAGTGCCGATAATCGACTTATAGACCGACTTATTTGATTTTTGTCGTGAAAAAGATTGCCCCGAAACGAGCTTAAAATCCGCAAAGTCGGGAAAGCGACGAGCGCGAATTAAAGGATAAATAGTAACGAAACGGGCAAAATTTGGTGAAATTTGGCAAAAACGGGGCACGGAAAGTCTGAAAAAAAATCAACTAAAAATCAAAAAAAAACGCAAAAACGATTGAAATAATTTGCGTAATATGGTATTATAAATATAATAGAAGTAAAAGTATATTTTGATTGGGTTGCGGAGAGTTTCTGCGAATCGCCGAAATCGCGATAATTGCGGAAGTCGCCAAAATTTGCAAAGGTTGCGAAAAACGCGTAAGTCGCAAAATCGCGGCGATAGCGTAACGCAACGCGCGATAACAATCAATTTGGAGAACGTCTATGAATAACAGGCTCGTAAAAAAGAGAATATCGATTGCCGTATTCACACTGCTTATTGCGCTTTTCACAGCGTTATTTGCGGTTTCGTGCGGCGGCGGAGGAGATTCGTCTTCATCGTCCGACGGGGGAACGGTTGTTACGCCGACTATCGATAACGGCGCAATGGTCACGGACGCGCATCTTCCGGTTTACAAGGCTTATTCGAGTTTGCCTTCTTACAATCTCGAATCGTTGAGGGCCAGAAGGGATACGCTTGTTTCCGCGATAAACGGGGACGGAAAAAACAAAGGCTATAAAGCCCTGTTTGCCGAAACGTCGATTGATAGCGGAAAGGTTGTCAAGGAGTCGGTTATTTCCTACGAGATAGACCCGGGGAACGTAAAGTTCGACGAGTTGGTAAGCAAGGTGAACAATTACATAGGCGAGGCCAAATCGACCGTTACGGACGACGACCTGCTTATCGCCGCAAAACTTTTGTACGAGGACCACGACCTTAACGGACTTTACGGAGTTTATCAAACCTCTTACAGGTTCTATTCCAACTACGTCTTCAAGCCGAAGGATTACACGGTGGAAAGCAACGGCGGATATTTATCCGAAGACCCCGACGGTTTAGCCGGATATAAAGCCAAGGATATTATCGCAAGCGCGAAAAAGGTTCTCGCGAAGAATCTTAAAATCGAGGGAAGCGACGGCGAGGGGCGCACGGATTGCACTACCGATTGCAACGCGACGTATGCGGAAGAATACGTAAAGACCTTTGAAACCGGCACGCTTACGAAATTGGTCGGCGAGAGCGAAAAGGCAAAACAAAAACTCGAAGACGCGCAAAAGAAATTCGATTTTTATTACGAGTTGCTTTACAAGTCCGGTAAATACGAAGACGAAACTGTAAACCCGTCCGAGCTTACTGCTCAACAGGTAGTTTACGGCGGCGACGCGGAAAAAGCCGAACTGGCAGCGGAAACGGAATATAAATTCAATCGCGCTACGATGGAAGCCGTTTACAAATATTCCGCAATCGGCGATAGCGACCTCGAATACAAACTGCAACAAATAACGAAAAAATACTTTGAAAAAGCCACGGTCGAAAAAGGTTTGAAAACCTATATGGAGGCCGCGAACGAAAGAGTGAACAAGTTCGGAATGACGGCGCAAATCGAAGCGGCGGATACCGAAGAGGAGAGAACGGAAAAAACCGAAGCCTGGCTTTCCGAACTGAAAGCCACGGAGAGTTACTTAACTCACTTCGAGAAACTTAAAGATTACAGGTTGGAGTTGTCCGACGGCGTAACGGTCATAGATTTGAAAACTATGACGGTGCAGGACGGAAACGCCGAGCCCGGCGAAGAGTATAAAGGTTCGGACTGGAATATAGTGAGAGATATTCTCAATAAGTATTCCGGACTTACGAAATCCGCAATCGACGCGATAAGGATTTCCAACGCAAACAAATACGGAGTGTCTTCGGACGCGACGGTGAGCCACAACGTAGACGTTGCGAACAAGCTTGCCGACACCGTAACTTCGAGATACGGCGAAAAGAAGCCTAGATATAACGGTTACGAAATCGCAAAGGGATTTGCGAACAGCTACATAAAGGACGCCGCGTTAAGAACCGACGACGACGCGACTAAATCGGTCGCCTGGTTCAAAAACGTCGCAACGCTTTCTTACACGCCTGCCGAAAACGAAAAAATCTTCGTTCTCGACGCGTTGAACGGCATCTTCCCGCCGGATAATCCGATAACGGGCATATTCAATAAATTATTCCCGCAGGAAAAAATCCCCACCGTGAAGGTGACCGCCGTCGGTAAGGACGGAAACGAAATAAAATGTTTCGACGGCAACGCGAAGTTAAAGGTCGTGTTCGGCGGAATCCCGGCAACGGAGAGAAACGTCAACATAATTCTTAACGACGAGAAGCGACTCGAAACGGCGACGAAAGCCCTTTCCGCAACGGAAAAGGAAAACCTTAAAGACGCGCGCAGTTTAAGATACTATATTTCCTTCTCTGTATTAGTTCCCGCAGAAACGGCGGAAATCGGACAGAACAACAAGAACGGAAATTATCTCGCGATGGACGAAAAAGACTTCGAGAGAGTTAAGGCCGCCAACGAGGGAATGAGATTTAAAGTCGAGTTGACCTTCGACGGCGAAAAAGTTCAGAAAGCGAGTGAATTTGTTGCAATCGGTTACGAACATTCAAGAATCAAGTTCGTCAGCGAGAATCAACAAGAAATAAAAGACGGAGATGAGGATATAAAAATGACATTCTTCCTTGAAAACGTAACCACCAAGATGTCGGTAGCAATTTTAAGTCAGGATTCTTTCAAGAACGTAGCGTTTTTCGTTGCGATAGGCGTTATCGCTCTTATCGTTGCGGTCGTCGTGATATGCGCTATCGTATCTCATAACAGACGCAAGAAATACAAAGTTAAATACAACGCTTTGGGCGGCAGATTCTCCGGCGGACAAAGAGTTAAATTCTGCAAGAATTACGTTTACCCCGATAATCCCACGAGAAAGGGATACCGCTTTATGGGTTGGTACGCAAACAAGAAATGCACCAAGAAGTTTGTCGTTTCCGCAAAGAACAAAGGCAAGTGCGTAACCGCTTATGCAAAATGGTTGCCGCAGGCCAAATACGATAAGCTCAACGAGGCTCAGGAGGCCATAACCAAGAGAGTAAACGCTTGCAGCGATTATCGCGGCAAAGCGAACGGAACTGCCGGCACGGGAATTCACCAAGCGCCGATAGGTTACGAGGAAGACCCGAGAATAACCAAACTCGAAATCGAAAAACTTTCCTATGAAGCGAAGAAAGCCGAAGAAGAAAGAAAAGCCGAGGAAGTAAGGCTTCAAACGATTAGAGAAATCGAAGCGGCAAAGAATAACGACGCCGCCAAGGAAAACGCGGAGAAGGAAGCCGAAAAAGCTAAACTTGCTCTTCAACAGGCTCTTGCCGAAAGAGAAGCTCTCATCGCTCTCGCAAAAGCGGAGGAAAGAAACAAGGTTCTCGAAGAACTTGCGGATAAGGGCGGCGCAGAAGGCGGAGTAAGCGAAGAGAAAGTAAACGAAATAGTCGATAAAAAGATTAAGGCTTACGACGAACAGAGAGCCAAAGAAATCGCCCTTGAAAAATCGAGATTAGACGGTGAACTCGCCGCAAAGATAGCTGCCGAACAGGCAAGGCTTGCCGAAGAAAAAGCCGCTGCTTTCGACGCGGGCAAGGCGTTTGACGAACTTAAAGCCGAAATGCTCGGTTATAAACCCGCCGACGAACTCGACTTCGGTTTGAACGAATCGGAAGTCGTCGCGCTTATAAAGGTTACGGGCGACGCCGTCGCTTTGGAAGTCGACCTCGATAAGGCCGAATGCGAAGCCAAAGGATTTGCGGTTAAGGACGGCGAAAAACTTGCGTCCGCAATGCTCGTCGAAAAGGACGAAGATAAGGCTTTGGCAAAAGAGCTTATCGAAGAAGTTCTTTACGAAAAGGGCTATATGAAGGGCGAAAAGGTTGCCGCCACGGAAAGCAGCGCGGAAGAAAGAGCCGCAGGGTTCGAATTTAACGTTGCGAAAGGAAGAGTTGCTGCAACTGCCGAAGAGTTCTTAAAACTCATAAGAGTAAACGCAAAATCGTACGTTTTAACCGAAGGCGAAGTAAACGAGAAATTGCTTATGAAGGCTTTCGTTGCAAACGATAAAGTATATATCTACCTCAACGTTACGGGCGACGGATTCAACGCCGCAGACGAAACGATGCAGGCAGAAGGGCTCGGAACGTTTATGGTTGTTAAAACCGCGGACGATTGCAAAAAGGCTCTTGCGGCGATAGCTCTTATGATGCGTGAAAACGGACTCGTTCGTTATCCTGCCGGAGCAGGCGTTACGGAAGAAGCAAGCGGTAAAGGTTTCGCTTACACTCTTAAAGCGTAAAAATAAAAACAAAGCATAAATTCTTGCCTTCTTCCGTTGGGAGAAGGCAAGAACATTCATAAAAAGCGTATTTGCCGTCGGAATAGGGCAAGGTAATTATAAAAGAGTATTTGCCGCCGAGAAATGACAGACGCTTTTGCAAAAGAGTATTTGCCGTCGGGAGAAGGCAAGAACATTCATAAAAAGCACGTTCGCCGTTCGGCGGAGATAAAAGGAGCAAAAAAATGAGCGAAAAGGTAATTCTTACCGAAGAAGGATATAAGCAACTCGAAAAAAGACTTGAAGAATTAAAATTCGTTAAGCGTCCCGAAATAACCGAAAGAATCAAAATAGCAAGAGATTTCGGCGACCTTTCGGAAAACGCCGAATACGACGCCGCGAAGAACGAGCAGGCGAGAATCGAGGGCGAAATCGTTGAAATTGAGGCAAAACTTAAAATTGCCGAGATAATCAAAACCGACGGCGGACACGACGTCGTAAACGTCGGAAACAAAGTTAAAGTTCTCGATATAGATATGGACGAAGAAACCGAATACGAGATAGTCGGAACGACCGAGGCGGATATTTCCGTCAACAGAATCTCAAACGAATCTCCTCTCGGCAAGGCTTTGGTCGGCGCGAAACTCGGCGAAACGGTCACCGTAAAAGCCCCCAAGTGTTCTTATCAGGTTAAAATTCTCGGAATAGACGCCTGAAAACAGCGGAAAAAATGGATATAAAAATTACCAAAGGGCGATTTTCCAATTTGATTGCCTACGACCTTGTTAAAATCGTTTTGGCAATCGTCGCGGCGGTGTTCGTTTGGGTTTTGTTGTTCACAACCTGCGCAACTCGCGCAACGGTCGGCGAACAGTTTTATTTGGTCGTGTTTGACGACGTTTATTATAAAGACGATTACGCCACGGACGTAGTAACGAGATTAAAGAGCGAAAAAAAGCTTTCTTACGACGTTTTAAGTTTAAACGTTTCAAAGGTTACGTCTGCGGGGAATTATAACGCGCTTTATATGTTGTCGCTCAAAGCTTCCACAAAAGAAGGCGACGTCATCGTTTTTAACGGAAAAAACGAGCAGTTGCAAAATACCGACGGCTCGCTTAAAACGGACGAAAACGGCGCGCCCGTTATGGGATTGAACGGCAGCGCGCAATCGATTGTCAACAACGCTTATCTCGTTCCTTTCAACGAATATCTCGATAGCGCGAAAGAGTATCTGGACAAGTTCGTTAAAGACGGCGAAATCGACGAGACGGCGGTCAAAAATTATTTTTTGAACGTGAGAATCAAATCCGCGGGAAATTATAAAAAGACTTACAGAACCGACGAGCAAAAAGCCGAGGGCGTTAAAAATGAAATCGAAAGGATAAAAACTCTTCTCGAAAATTACGAAATCGTCGTCAACGCCATTGAAAAAGCGAAAGAAAGCGACGTCGATTTGTTGTGGTATGCGGATTTTTACCCCGGTGAAGAATACGAAAAAAAGCACGTTCCTTACGGAATAGACCTTTATAAACTCAACGAGGCGAGCGCGGCAAACGGCGGCACGAAACTCTCGGAATATTGGTATTATTGGGAAAAGTCCGGCACGGAAAGCGATAGTTCTTCGGCGCAGGAGAGCAGGAAAAGCGATGGCTTGGTTATGGCGGTTTTCAATTACGGAAACGACCAGTACGACCTTCAATTTGAAAGTCTTGCCGTCGTTGCGGACACGATAAAATCGTTCAGCAATTACGCCGATTAAAAGATATTAACGAAAAATATGCAAAGCAACAAAAACTTAAAGGGCGCGTTTATCAGCCTCGAAGGCGGCGACGGCTCGGGAAAATCCACGCAGCTGAAACTGCTGACGGAGTATCTCGTGAATAACGGTTACGATTGCGTTTTCACAAGAGAGCCGGGAGGCACGAAAATTTCGGAGAAAATCCGAGAGATAATTCTCGACGGAAACAATTCGGAAGAAGCCGATGAAACCGAAGCTCTTTTATATGCCGCGGCGCGCGCACAGCTCGTTAAGGAGCTGATAATTCCTTCGGTAAATGCGGGAAAAATCGTAGTTTGCGATAGATTTATCGATTCGTCGGTTGCATATCAGGGTTATGCTCGCGGTTTGGGGAAAAAGTTTATCGACGAGATAAACGCTTATCCGCTGAAAAACTGTATGCCCGATTTGACGTTGTTTTTCGATATAACGCCTGAAAGAGCTTTCGAGCGAAAGGGCGGAGCGGATAAAAACGACAGAATCGAGCAAAGCGGAATGGAATTCCACAAAAAGGTTTACGAAGGGTATAAAGAGCAGGCGCGCGTTTTTCCGAACAGGATTGTGGAAATCGACGCCGAACAAAGCGTCGAAAACGTTTTCGGCGCGGTTTTAAGGGCGTTGAAAGATAAAAAAATAATTAAGTGAGAACGACGGCAAAGTGACGGGAATAGCGGAAAAGCTTATCAAAAACACAAACGCTTTCAAGATAATCTGCGGCGATAAAAAACGCGGCGAACTCGGCCACGCATACTTAATCGTGTGTTCGGACGGCGTTATGTTAAAGGATTATCTCAAACTTTTCGCGTCGCTTATCGCCTGTGAAAACGACGGGGCTTGCGGAGTTTGCCGTCCGTGCAGACTTATCGAAAAGGAAGCGTATGCGGATTGCGATTTTTACCCCAAAGAGGGCGATAAAATCAAAACCGCCGATATAGACGACCTCGTTTCAAAAACGATAATCAAACCCATTGAGAACGACGTGAGGTTATTCGTTCTCGTCGGAGCGGAAAATATGACCGCCGAGGCGCAGAACAAAATTTTAAAGACTTTGGAAGAGCCGCCGAAGAACGTTTGTATTTTAATCGGCGCGGCTTCGGATAACACGCTTCTTCCCACCGTTAAATCGAGGGTGAAAAGGCTTGATATTCCGCCTTTTTCGGACGGAGAAATTCGTCGGACGCTTGAAAAGGATTATCCGGACAAGCGCAAACTCGACGCTGCGATTGCGCTCGGCGGGGGCAGGATAGGCTCGGTTATCAAGGCTTATACGGAAGGTAACGCCGAAAAAATGCAAAATTTTTGCAGGGAAGTTTTGTTTTCGATGCGTTCGTCAAAGGAAGTTCCGCAGTATTCCTGCAAAATCAACAAAGATAATTTAAAAGATTTTATTTCGATATTAAAAAGTGAAGTGGCAAATCTTCTTATAAAAGATAAGGAGAAAGCCGAAGAGAACGGTTACGCCACGGGCGCGCTTATCGCAATTTCGGATATGCTTTCCGAAAAAGAGCGCGCGGTTTATTTCAACGCCAACACGGTTATGGTTGCGGACAGCATTTTGTTGGCGATTTTAGGAGAAAAATATAGATGGCAGAAGTTGTAGGCATAAAATTTAAACATTCCGGAAAGGTTTATTTCTTCGACCCTTGCAAAATGAAACTGGCGAAGGACGACGGGGTGATTGTTGAAACGGCAAGAGGCGTGGAATACGGCAAGGTCGTGTCCGAGCCGAAAGACGTTTCGGAGGATAAAATCGTTCAGCCGCTCAAACCGATTTTAAGGCGCGCCACACCCGAAGACGAAGCCAAGGTTAAGAGAAACGAAGCCAAGGTTGCCGACGCGATGAAAATAGCCAATGAGAAAATTGCTCAAAGAGGCTTAAAAATGAAACTTATCGGCGCGGAATTTGCCTTTGAGGGCGGAAAAGTCGTCTTTTATTTCACCGCGGCGGGAAGAATCGATTTCAGAGAACTCGTTAAGGACCTTGCTTCTGCGTTCCATATAAGAATCGAACTTCGTCAAGTGGGAATCAGGGACGAAACGAGAATTTTGGGCGGAATTGCGCCGTGCGGAAGAGTTTGCTGCTGCGCAAGTTGTATGCCGGATTTCAGAAAAGTTACCATAAAAATGGCGAAAACGCAAGGTTTATCGCTTAATCCCACAAAAATCAGCGGACTTTGCGGCAGGCTTATGTGTTGCCTCGAATATGAAAACGAGCATTATAGCGAAACCTTCAAAAAAATGCCGAAGGTGGGAAGCGAGGTTACAACTCCCGAAGGAAAAGCGACCGTCGTTTCAAACAATATGCTTAAAATGATTGTTAAGGTTAAAACGGCCAATTCCGACGGCAGTTTTGCCTATAAGGATTTTCCGTTGGCGGATATAAAGTTCAAAAAATCGAACAAACCCGAGGACGACCAGCCTTCGCAGGAAGAATTGAAGGAAATCAAAGATTTGCTCGACTAATTGAAAAAAATATAGAAAAAGCCTATACAAAACGGAAGAATCGTGATATAATATAATGGTTTAAAAGCGAAATTTTCAACGCTTTAAATTTTAAAATTAACGGAGGTAAAAAAACTATGGCTTACAAAATTACCGACGCTTGCATTATGTGCGGCGCTTGCAGTGAAAATTGTCCCGTTGCCGCAATTTCTGCGGGCGACACCCAGTACGTTATCGACCAGGATACCTGCATCGGTTGCGGCGCTTGTGCGGACACTTGTCCCGTAGGAGCTCCCGTAGAGGCTTAAAACAAAAAAACGGAGAAGCGGCTGTCGCATTTAATTTTTGCGACAGCCGTTTTCGTAAAACGAGAATGGAACTTGACGAAAACGAAACGCTCGAAGACCTTTTAATCGACGGGCTTAAAATAATACAAAACAAAACGCTATATCGTTTCACAAGCGATTCGGTGTTGCTTTCCCGCTTTGCCTCCTTCAAAAACGGCGACGTCGTTGCGGATTTTTGTTCGGGCTCGGGGATTGTCGGCATACATTTTTACGCACTTCATAAGGGCGTGAAAAGGGTTTACGAATTCGAGTTGCAAAAATGCCTTCACGATATGGCGTTAAAAACGGTTGAATATAACGGAATAGGCGACAAAATCGAATGTGTGAACGTGGCGTTGCAGGATATTCCAAGCAGTTTCAACGGTTTTTTTTCGTTAATTCTTTGCAATCCGCCGTATAAAAAGCTTAACGGCGGCGAGCGCAACCCGAACGACCATATTGCGGTTTGCAGGCACGAAATAACCGTAACTCTTGAAGAAATAGTTGCAATAGCGTCAAAAAAGCTTAAACAGGGCGGAAGATTTTGCATATGCCAAAGAACCGAACGGCTTACGGACGTGATTTGCGCGATGCGCCTTAACGGAATCGAGCCGGTGCGGTTAAAATTCGTAACGAACGACGGCTCTGAAAAACCGTATTTATTTTTAGTCGAAGGCAAAAAAGGCGTCAAGCCGCAATTAAAAGTTGAAGAAAATTTGAAAAATTGAGGGTTAATATGCTTTATTTTGTTTCCACGCCCGTGGGTAATTTAAAAGATATTTCGCTTCGGGCGTTGGAGGTTTTAAAGTCGGTTGACGTAATCGCTTGCGAGGACACCCGAACTTCTTTGAAACTTTTAAACCGTTATGAAATAAAAAAGCCCCTCGTCGCATATCATAAGTTTAACGAAACCGTTGCGGCGGAGAAGCTTATACGCGAGCTTAAAAGCGGAAAAAATATCGCGCTTATCACCGACGCCGGAACGCCCGTCGTTTCCGACCCGGGGAACGTTTTAACGAAGCTTTTGCGTGACGAAAACGTGGAATTCACCGCAATCCCGGGGGCGACGGCTTTCGTTCCCGCGCTCATTCTTTCGGGGTTGGATACGCAGAGGTTTGCTTTTATCGGCTTTTTGCCTGATAAGAAAAAGGATAGAGAGGAGCTTCTCGCAAAATATAAAAATCTCGATATGACGTTGATTTTTTATTCCGCTCCGCACGATTTGCTCGGCGACCTTAACACACTTTACGAGAATTTCGGCGCAAGAAAAGCTTCCGTTTGCAAGGAAATAACGAAACTTCACGAGGGCGTTGAGAGGATTACGCTCGGCGAAAAACTCAAAGAGGAAGAGCCGAAGGGCGAATACGTTATTATCGTGGAAGGCGGAAAGGAAGCCGAAAACGAACTTTTGAAGCTTTCCGTTGAGGAGCATATCGCGTTTTATATTAAAAACGGAATGGATAAAAAGGACGCCGTTAAAGCCGTTGCCAAGGACAGGAAATTGCCGAAGTCGGAGGTCTATAAATTTTCCGTTGATATGTAAAGTTAAAACGGGCTTTCCGCACTACAATTTTCGGTAAAGGCTTGTTTTTTT
>CALDMH010000131.1 GCA_937915565.1 uncultured Clostridia bacterium
TAATGAACAACTGGGGTGCAAACCACGGCGCGATTTCTTACGGACATATCGGCGCGGATTTGATAACTATGTGCTCGATGCTTCGTATCCCCGTTTGTATGCACAACGTAAACGAAGACGATATTTATCGTCCGTCTGCCTGGAACGCTTTCGGAATGGATAAAGAAGGACAGGATTACAGAGCTTGCGAAGCTTACGGTCCTATGTATAAAAATATCAGAAAATAATTTAATCGTTGATTTTTGATAATCGCTGATTTTTTGCGCGCCCGAGGCGAGGTTTCGCCTCGGGCGCGCTTTTCGTTAAAAATCGCTTTTCGTTTAAAATTTCGTCGTTGCTTTTTTTCTCATCGTTACCAAGCCGTTTTTACTCTTTAAAATCTCTCGTTGCGCTTTTGCATTAGTATATCTAAATCCCTTGTTATACATATATAATTCCTCGTCTTTTCGCGCGCGTTTCGTTTAGAATTCTTAAAAAAAAGAAATAATATTTTTTATGAAAGTCAATATTTACCTCGGAAACGAAAAGCTCGGCGAAAACGAAATAAAAAAATACAAATGCGTAAGTCGCACGGTGAAGGATACGGTAAACGAAGTTTATTACGGTTATCTCGACGAGTTGGAGAAAAATATTTCGGGCAAAGATAAACGCAAGTGAAAGAAAAAAGCAAAAAAATCACCTTCGATTATCCTTTGTATGATAAAATCACCGAAAACGACGACGAAATAACCGCCGTTTATCTTCGTGTTTCAACCGATACGCAGGCGCAGGAGGGATACGGGCTGGACGTTCAGTACGGCGCGATAAAGAGATACGTCGAGGCGTACGATATAAAAAACGTCTTTATTTTTGCCGACGACGGCTACACGGGAATGAATGAAATTCGTCCCGCGTTTTCGGCTATGACGAAACTTATGAACGAGGGCAGGATAAAACTTGTGATAACTTACAGCCTCGACCGTATCGGCAGAACTCAAATGATAATTCTTCGGTTTTTGAAGGAGCAGTGCGAAAAAGCGAAATGCGATTTTTACGCCGTTAAGGATAACGTGGATTCGAGGAGCAGGCAAACCTACGGTATTCTTATTTCGATTTTGTCTATTTTTGCCGAGTTCGACCACGACGCGATAATTTCCAAACTCACGAGCGGGAGGATTCAAAGGGCAAAAGAGGGTTTTTGGAAAGGCGGCGGCAAGCCCCCGTACGGTTATAGATACTCGAAAAAGGACGGCGAACTGGTCGTTTTAAACGAAGAGGCCGAAAAGGTGAAAAAAGCGTTTGAAATTTACGTTACGCGCGGCTATTCGCCAAAAAAAATCGCCGATATTCTCGGTCTATCCTCCGATAAGGCGGTGTTTAATATTTTAAAAAACAGGATTTACGTCGGCGAAATTTATTATCGCGGCGAAAGCTATAACGGCAGGCACGCCCCCATTATCGACAGGGAAACTTTCGAGCTTGCGCAAAACGTACTGAAAAGCAAAAGCGTTAAGCGGAGCGGTTCGGTTTATCTTTTGTCGTCGCTTTTGGAATGCGGCGAATGCGGCGGCAAAATGCGTTATATGCTTTGGGGAAAAAACGGAAAAAAGCAACTTAAAATTTTGTGTTATTCGTATTTCCCGAACAGCACGAAAAAATATCTCGTCAGGGATAAAAATTGTCCTAACGTAATTTTCGACGCGGAAGAGGTGGAGGCGGCCGTCGTTTCAACCGTTATGAAATTTGCCGTGGAATACGGTGAAGAAAAGTCCCGTTCGGAAATATCGGCTTCCGAAATAACCGAGGGATTAAAGCGAAAATCGGAGAAACTTGCCGCGGAATATTCAAGGCTTTTAAACGCTTATAAAAAGCTCGGCGACGAGGATATTTTAGAGCAGGCCTATGAAACGAGGCGCAAGATAAAAAAACTCGAAAGAGAAATTTCAGATGAAGAGGAGAAGGAAACGCTTGTCGGCATCGAGAAGAAGAAAATCGAAATGCTTCGCACGCTTCCGGGCACTTGGGATAAAATGGACGAAAAGGCTCGGCAAAGAATAATCCGAAGCCTTGTCGAAAAAGTGGTTTTAACAAAGGACGGCATAGACGTACACTTGCTCAAATCTGCATACGACTTTATCGAAAGCGATGAAGATAAAGCGCATCGCGGCGAGAGAGAAGCGCAAAAAATAGATAAGAATAAACCGTAAAAGTGGGGCTATAAGTCGATTAACGAGTATTTTTTATAATATACTCTGCAATTTGAACCGCGTTTAAAGCCGCGCCTTTCAACGTATTGTCGCCCACGGCAAAGTAAGAAAAGCCGTTTTTAAAAACGCCGCTTTTCCTTATTCGTCCGAAGTAAACCTCGTTTTTGCCGTTTGCGTCATAAGCCGTGGGGATTCTTTTGTAACGCGCGGCGGAATATTCCGCTTCCGCGGCGAGGGTGGAAACGTCAATCGGGGTTTCGGTTTCGACTTCAACGCTCACCCCGTGGCAGTTTTCAATCGGCACGCGCGCGCACGTTGCCGATATTTTTACGTTTCGTCCCGTAATTTTTCGGGTTTCGTTAATCATTTTCAGTTCTTCTTCGGCGTATCCGTCTTCGACTATTTCGCCGATTTGCGGAATAACGGTTTCAGAAATATCGTACGGATAAAATTTACCGGAGAAGCCCTGCCTTGTCAAAAGAAGGTCCGAAACGCCTTTCATTCCGCTTCCGCTAACGGCTTGATACGTGGAAAAAACGAGGCTTTTAACGCCGTATTTTTCCAAGATTTTTTTCAGCGGAACAAGCGCGATGATAGTTGAGCAATTCGGGTTTGCGATTACGTTTTTTTTGCGTTTAAAAACGTCGGCGGCATTTATCTCGGGGATAACGAGAGGAACGTCTTCGTCGCCCCTGAACGCGCTTGAATTATCGATTACCAAAGCTCCCGTTTCGGCAAAAATCGGCGCGTATTTCAAAGAAACGTCTTTTCCCGCGCTGAAAAACGCAATATCGATACCCGAAAAATCGTTCCCGTCGAGTTTTTCGACGATATAATTCGAGCCGTTGAAGCGCAAAATTTTCCCCGCGCTTTTTTCCGAAGCGAAAGCTCTGAAATTATTTATCGGAAACCTTCGTTTTTCAAGGGTTTCAAGAAATTTTCCGCCGATAAGTCCCGTTGCACCGACGACAGCCACGTTATATTTTTTACACATAGTATATTGTATTTGTCGCGCCACAAAAAAGTGCTTTTTGCGTAAACAACACGTAAAAAGGTTTTGAATAACACGTCGCTTAACGGCTCATATAAAAATATTTTATCAATGGAATTTAACGCCGCAAACGCACGGGCAATAAATATTTTATATAAAACCAAAAAATAAAAACCCTTGTTAATCGACTTATACAAGGGTTTTTGCGTTTTAATGAGTTTATTTTAACGAAGAAATAACGTGCTTTGCGTATTTTTCCGCAACGTTTATTCCCGTAACCTTTTCAAATTCCTTGAAGAATGCGTTGGAGTTTACTTCGCATAAAATCGGGCCGTCTTTTCCGAAAAGGAAATCTATGCCGCAATAATCGAGATTGATAAGTTTTGCGATTTTTTCCGATAGTTCAATCGTCTTTTCGTCGGCATCATAGGTTTCGCCCCTGCCGCCTGCGGATACGTTCGAGCGGAAATCCCCGCCGGAAGTTCGCTTCATCGCGCCGACGTATTTGCCGCCGATAACGATAACCCGAATGTCCGTTCCCTTGCTTTCCGAAATAAATTTTTGGTAAACGTGCGGGGTGAATTTCAGTTCTTCGGCAAGCGTTTTCAATTCCGCGCGGTTATTCGCCAGATGAACGCCTTTTCCGAGCGAGCCGTAACATTCCTTAACGACCATCGGAAATCCGAGTTTGTTTTCGAGGAAGGAAAAAGCCTCGTCGTCGATTTTCCCCGAGGGCGTGTAGCAAAGCGGCGAGGAGTAAGTTTCGGGCATCGGAACGCCGCTGTTCGCAAGCTTTATATACGTCAGCATTTTATCGTCGCAAATCGTCATCGCTTCCGAATCGTTGAAGCATCTCAATCCGCTTTTTTCCAGTTGCAATGCGGCGTGTTTGTCCTTGTCGTAAAAAACGCAAAAGTCGTAACCCTCGTATTTTACGGCGACGCTGCCACCCGCAATTCCGCAGGCGGAAACGTCGAGAGGAACGACGTCGGCGGCAACTCCGAGCTTTCCGAACTCTTCTTTGAGCCTTAAAGGCTGGTTGAGTTGGCACGAAGTTTTCGGGAAATCCTTTGAAAAAGCGTTTACTAAAATCAATCCTTTCATAGTCGATATTTTATTCTTTAAAAGCCGAAAAGTCAACCGATAAGAGCGGTTTCGGGGAGAAATCCGAAAATGAAAAGATAACCGATATAACGGTTCGCATAGGATTTCTCCAAAAAAAGTCAACCGATAAGAGCGGTTTCGCGGAGAAACGCGAAAATGAAAGAATTGTGTAATGCCGCCGCTTATTTAAATATTATTGACAAAATATATAAAATATTATATCATAAGTCGTAATGTAACAGGCGGCGTCGCTTCGCATAAGGTTTTCCGGAGCAGGTTGCGTCGGAATTCCGCCGAAACGGAGAGGGTATGTTTGGCTACGTAAAACCGGATACGCCGTATTTGTTCATCAAGGACGATACGCTTTATAAGTCGCTTTATTGCTCGGTGTGCAAAAGCATCGGGAAAAATTGCGGGCAAACCGCGCGGCTCGGTTTAACTTACGACATAGCTTTTATGTCGGCTTTTATTCACAACGTCGTGGGGAAGGACGTAAAAATAGAAAAAAAACGGTGCATAGCGCACCCGATTATTTCCCGCCCCGTCGCCTCGCGCGACGAGATAACCGATTTTTGCGCTTACGCAAACGTCGCGCTCGCTTATTATAAAATCGAGGACGATATTATCGACGGAAACGGCGGAAAGTTGAAGAAATTATTCTTTTCCGCAGGCAACAGAAGGGCCGAAAAGAAATATCCCGAAATCGGCGAAATAATAAGAAAAAGATATTACGAGCTTCGCGAGCTTGAAAAAAACAAGTGCGAAAGCGTAGATATGGTTTCCGAACCGTTTTCGCAAATGATGGTTGAGCTCGGAAACGCTGCCGTCGGGCATAAAAAGCTTAACGGCGTGGAAAAATTATTGTATTACCTCGGAAAGTGGATATATCTCATCGACGCGCTCGACGATTACGACAAGGATTTGAAAGAGAGAAATTACAATCCGTTTTATTACGCTTACGGCAAAGAACCCGATTTTAAGTCGCTGCTTAAAAATTACGGACAGGACGTTTCGTTCGTGTTTTCGTCGGTTTTTGCGGGGCTTAAAGAAGCGTTTTACGAGTGCGAATTCAAATTCGATTCCGCGCTCATAGGAAATATAATATTAAGAGGAATTCCCTCAACGACATCGAAGACGTTTAAAAAGGAAGAAAAAAAGAAAAATGGCAAATAATTTATACGAAATATTCGGTCTTGACGAAAATTGCACCGACGAACAGCTCGACGCCGCATACGGCGCGCTTCGCTCGAAATATGCGGAGGACAGGTTTTTAGAGGGCGAGGCCGGCAATATCGCGGCTAAAAAACTTACGGAAATCGACAACGCTTATCGCGACGTAGTTGCTATGCGTAAAGAAGCCTCGCGCGGGAATTCCACCGAAAGCGACGCTTTTAAAGCCGTTGAGGAAAAGATTAAAAACGGCGACCTTGCCGGCGCGCAAAGCGACCTCGATTCTTTCAACGAGCGGAACGCCGAATGGCATTATCTTCAATCGGTTGTGTATTATAAGAAGAAATGGTCCAACGAGAGCAAAAAACAGCTTGAAATTGCAATGCAAATGGACCCGTCCAACGAGAAATACAAAACCGCTTACAACAAGCTTCTGGATAAAATCAAATCGGATTCCGACAAGAGTTTTTCCAGCTATTCCGGCGGAAAAAGCGGCCGCGGATTTTCGGGTAACGACAGCGGCGAAGGCGCTCCGCAAATGGGCGGCGATTCCTGCATCGACTGGTGTTGCCAGATGGCGATTTGCAATATCGCGCTGAATTGCTGTTGCAATAGTTGTCACTGAAAAGCGTGATAAAATGAAGGCATCGAAACTCATTGCGCTGTCGGCGATAGCCACGGCGTTCTCGTTGATATTTATGACGCTCGGCGCGATTATTCCCGCGCTCGATTATTCGGGAATATTTATGGCGAGCCTTTGCGTTATGCTCCCGCTTGCCAAAAAGAGCGCGAAGGCGGGGCTTTTAACTTATGCGGCAACGCTGCTTTTATCCTGCCTGCTCGTGGGTGCAACCACGGGAAGATGGGAGATAATCGTGATTTACGGCTTATTTTTCGGGCTTCACCCCACCGTTAATTACTTTTTCAAAACGAAAAACATAAACAACATTCTCGCTCTTGCGATAAAGACGGTGTGGTTTGTCGGCACGCTTATTCTTATATACAACGTCTTTACCGATTTTTTGTTCGACGCAAGTTTTTTGCAAAAGGAATGGGTTAAAAAATATATTTATCTTATTCTCGTCGTCGGCGGAGCAGCCGTATTTATCGTTTACGATTTCCTTATCGTAAGGTTTCAGCGTTTTACGGACGCGATAGTTGCAAGAATGAATTTGTAAAACGCAAACGACCACGTTTAAAAGGGGATTACTACGGACAAAATGGAAAAAAACGAAGAGTACGTCGGCATTGTCGAAAGGATAGGCTCGGGCGGCGAGGGGATTATAAAAAACGGCGATTACACCGTGTTCGTGCCTTACGCGCTCCCGACCGAAAAGATAAAATATAGAGTATTAAAAGTAAAAAAGAATATCGTTTTCGCTAAAAAGGTTGAACTTTACGTCCCTGCGGAGGACAGAGTGAGGCCGAAATGCCCCGTTTACGAAAAGTGCGGCGGGTGTCAGCTTCAACATCTGAAATATAAGCTTCAACTTCAACTCAAAAGAAAAACGGTTAAGGATTGCCTTTCCAAAATAGCTTTTATCGACGAAAAAGTTTTGTCAACCGTTCCGAGCGAACTCGAATACGAATACAGAAACAAACTTCAACTTCCCGTGAGAACGGAAAAATACGGGGTAGCGATAGGCTTTTTCGCTCAAAACAGCCATAGAATAGTTCCCGTAAACGATTGTCCCATTCAGCCGTCCTGGTGTAAAAAAATCATCAAGGCAACGCGCCGCTACGTTTCGGAATGCGACGTCACCGCTTATAGCGAGGAGAGTAAGGCGGGGCTTTTGAAGCACGTCGTGGTGAGAGACGTCGAAGGCAAACTTCTTATAACGCTGGTGATAAACGGCAACGAATTGCCGAAAAAGGATGAACTTATCGCGATTTTATCGTCGGAGTTCAAAAATTTCAGTTTGTTCGTAAACGTCAACAAAGACGATACGAACGTTATTTTCGGCGAAAAGTTCAAATGCGTTTACGGCGCGGAAAAAATCACGTCCTCGGATATGGGCGTTAAGTTTGAAATAGGTCCGGAGTCCTTTATGCAGGTAAACGACCTTGTGAGAAGGAAAATTTATCACGACGCGGTTAAAGCCGCCGCGCTCACGCCGGAAACCACGGTAATAGACGCTTATAGCGGAGCGGGACTTTTAACGGCGATTTTTGCCGGCCGCGCAAAGAAAGCAATCGGAATAGAAATCGTAAAAGAAGCCGTCGGGTGCGCGAACGACTTAAAGCGTTTAAACGGGCTCGAAGGGAGAATGGAAAATGTTTGCGCCCCGTGCGAAGTTGCGTTGCCGCGGATTATGCAAACGGAAAAAGTGAGCGGCGCGAATTGCGTTCTCGTTCTCGACCCGCCTCGTCAGGGAGTGGACGAGAAGCTTATCGAGGCGATAAAAAGCGCGCTTCCGGACAGAATAATTTATATATCTTGTTCGCCGCAGACCTTATCGAGAGATTTGGGGCTTTTAACGGACACGCTCAAACGCGAAGGGCAGGAGTTGAAAAGGAACGAAACGCCGAAGCCGTTATACGCAGTCGAATCGATTCGTCCTTACGATATGTTCGCCCAGACGAAGCACGTCGAAACCATTGCGGTTCTGGCGAGAAAAGAGAAGTAAATTTATAGTTTTTTCGATGTTTTTGGCGCACCCGATATTTGTTTGAACAAATTTTTATCGGGGCGTCATATTCGTTGACATCGAAAATCGATAGTGATACAATTAAGACAACTTAAAAGCAGAGTAGTACGGAAAGCGTTAA
>CALDMH010000132.1 GCA_937915565.1 uncultured Clostridia bacterium
ACTTCCGGCCTCTTGAACCCCATTCAAGCGCGCTACCAAACTGCGCTACACCCAGTTATCGCCCAATGCTTCACGATTATATACCATTTTAAACAAAATGTAAAGACTTTTTAAGCGGTTTTTAAAAAAAATCATTTTTCGGGCGAAATCTTTCCGTTACGTATATCGTTTTATAAATCGTTTTGCAAAAAACAAGAGTAAATATTAGCGGCTCGTAAATTCCTCGACGGTTTTGCGCTCGAAAAGCTTTAAAAGTTCGTCAAGCGGCTCGCCGTTTTCAAAAATAATCTTATAAACCGCATTTGAAATCGGCAAATCCACACCGTACTTCTCCCCTAAAAGTTTCAACGCTTTCGTCGTCGAAACTCCTTCCGCAAGCTTTGTAAACGGCTTTTTTAAGTATAAATCCTCGCCGTAAAGCCTGTTGTTCGAGTATTGCGAGAACAACGTGGTTTCATAATCGCCCAAATGGCAAAGCCCGTAAGCCGAAAGTTCGTTGCCGCCCATAGCCTTGATAAGCCTCGAAATCTCCCTTGCGCCGCGCGCCATAAGCGGACCTTTAAGCGTGCAAAGGCCGCCGCCGTCCAGAATGCCCGCGGCAATACCCATAACGTTCTTCGCCGCCGCACCCACTTCGCTTCCGATTATATCTTCGCCGTAATAAAACCTTATAAGTTTACTCTTAAATCCGTCGGCAAGTTCGCGCACGAGGTCGCCGTTATACCCGTCGATAACCATACAGTTGGGTTTTCCGCGCGTGAATTCCTGAATATGCCCCGGGCCTACCCACACGGCTGTTTTATCTTTATCGTAACCCTCTTCGAGCATTATTTCGGTCAGCCGTTTTCCCGTGTTCTCTTCAAGACCTTTCATACAAAGGACGATTTTTTTCTCCTTTGCTCCGAATTCGGCTATTTCGCGCGAAAATTCCCTTAACGATTGAGACTTTATGGAAATTACGATTACTTCCGCGGTTTCCACGGCAAGTTTCAAGTCCGACGTGAGGCAAATCCGCTCGTCAAGTTCGACGTATTCGTTTTTTCCGTTTTCTTTAAGTTCCTTAAAAGACCTGCCGTCGCCTCTTCCCCACTCCGTTACGGCGTGATTGCTTCCGGCAAGATACCAACTTATAAACGAACCCCATCTCCCGCACCCAAGAACGCTAACTTTCATAAAAAACCTCGCTATAAGTCGATAAACGACCATTTTTGCCAGTCATCGGCAAGTTTTTCAATCCGACTTTTTCTTAAACGAAAACTTCTTTTCTTCGCCTTTGAAAAGCCTTATTATGTTTTTGTAATGCAACGCGATAACGAGAATACCCACGAATAAGCACAACAAGAGCTTTGAATAATACAAGTCCGTAAGGTTAAACGTCCCGAAAAGCGAATAACTTACGGGAAGGCAAGCCGCCGCGGTTATCGAACTAATCGACACGATTTTCGTTATTGCAACGACGATAAGAAACGCCGCGATGACAACCAGAAATACTTTCCAATCCATCATAAAAGCAACTGCCGCGCCGACGGTGACGCACTTCCCGCCCTTAAACTTGAAAAACACGGGAAAAGCGTGACCAAGACAGCAGGCCGCCCCTGCAATACACATATAATCTACGCCGTGAGCGTTGGTTTTATCACCGATATAGCCCATAAAATATGCGCCGAGCATTGCGACAACGGCCTTCGCCACGTCGCATAACAAAACAACCAAACCGCCTTTCCAGCCGTAAACTCTCGCCATATTCGTTGCGCCGGCATTTCCGCTTCCGAATTTTCTGACGTCGCCTTTATAAACGAGTTCGGACACGATTACGGACGCGCTCACAGAACCGAGCAAATATCCTATAATCACCGAACAAATAATTATCCACCAAGTCATAACTTTACCTCGTTAATATTTTACAACAAAAGCCGATTAAAGTCAATTACTTACAACGCTCTTTTGACCTTATCGCTTGACACGAATCGTGTACTACTGTATAATTCAAAAGGGGTGCGCTATGAAATTTATTGCAAGAATAATTGCCGCAATCGCCTGTTTATTACCGATAATTTCTCTTTCCGCCTGTCATCGCATCGCGGGAAACGATATATCGTATTATCGTTTAAAAAACGTCGAAACAAACGGCGAAAACGATAAAATGCGATTTTACGGAACTACGGGATATATTGCAATTGATTTAACCGAAAAAACGTTCTCTTATCCGCCTATCGCGGCCGAATCTCAAACGGAAACGGATAACGATAGCGAACTTTACGATATGCCGCTATCAAATATCGAGGATTGCGCCGTTTTCGGAGGAACTGCCCCGAGATACGCATTGGAAGCAACCGAAGGAAATGAGAAAATTATTCCGCATCTTATGGATTTGCATATTCCGAATAACGAAAATTCCGTTATTTTTACCCAAGGGTATTCGATTAACGGTAAAATTTATGGCATTTGCAACGTTTTTTACGAT
>CALDMH010000133.1 GCA_937915565.1 uncultured Clostridia bacterium
TTTAATTTTAATTTTCTCATCGTTTAATCCCTGAAAAAGGCAAAATAAATGACTTAAATATTCGGTTCGGGCAAGGCTTTTCGCCCCGCCCGAACGCATAAAAATTCAATTTAACCCCAGAATTTGTATTTTTTGAAGTAATCGTTATACGCTTCGAAATACGAATCTCCGGTTGCGCCGCCTTCGCGTATTCCGTCTATGACGTTTCTGTAAAGCGAGCCGTTTATTTTTGCCGAATAAACCACGTCGTATTGAAGATTTGCGATATTCGCATTGTAGAAATTGCTCGAAGAATACTTATAAATAACGTCCGATTTTTTAACGTAATCGATTACGTCCTTCGAGAACGACGAAAGCTTGTTTATATCGTTGCCCATATCGTATTTATAAGCCTTGGGCGCGCCGGTCGTAACGGTGAAATCCCTGAGCATTGCGTCGGTGCAGGAGAATTTAACGAATTCCTTCGCGGCCTTTTTAACGCCTTCGGGAAGTCCCGCTTTAACGCATACGAAAGCGTTAAGATAATCGGAATATACGTTGCCTTTGCCAACCTTATCCTTAGTCGCCTTGGGAAGGGGCATCCAACCGAAATTACGGCTCGTTCTCGAATATTGAGAACCGGCTTTTTCCATTTCCTTAAAAACGCCGTCGGATTCCTCCTGCCACCACGGTCCGTCGATAAGCATCGCAATCGACTTATTGTCCTTATCCGTGCTGAAATCTTCCGTTCCGGCCATAAGGAACAACTCCTGGTTATCGGTGTGGGTGAACGAATCGGTGAAAGCGTCCTTATTGTAATAGTTTACGTTGGAGATAAGCTTCTCGATAAATTCCATTGCGTAAAGCTTACCGATTTGGCGCGCGACGTCGTAACCGTGGGAAGATTTTATTTCCTTTTCTTCGGTAACGATTTTGCCGTTTGCGTCTTTGGTGATTTTACCGTTCTCGTCTAAAACGACGAGGTCCTTTGCAAGCGTACCGCCGAAATCGTAGTTTATACGCATCTGTTCAACGCCCTCGTAATCGGAAACAAGGTTATCCATAAGGTTTCCGAGGTGGTGTTGTCTGTATGCGCCCGGCCAGCATACGGGAATATCGTTTGCATTGAATATTTCGTCGCAAAGAGTGAAAAACTCATCGTAAGTGGCGGGAAGTCCGTCGTCGGGAGTTCCGTACACGCCGTCCGGGCCGTCGGTCTTTCTGGCGTTTTTGTTTTTGCCGATAAGCGCGCCGTTTTGCGTATCCGCCGCGAGATAATAGCCCTCTTTTTCAAAAAGGTCCTTATTGTAAACTATTCCGTAGTTACCGAAATAAGAAGGCAACGCGTAATAATGCGTGTCGCTTCCGACTTTCGCGCCGTAATAATCGGTTTGCTGCTTATCGAGTTTTTCCAAAACCGTGAGCGAATCGTCGGCCGAAGCCTTGGAATTTACTATATCGGTAAGGTCCTCCAAAACGTCGAGATATTTATAATAATGTTCGTTTTCAAAGAAGAAAATATCGTATTCCGATTTTTGGACCTGCGCGGCGTTAAACTGCAACATATCGGGCGTGTGTTTAACCTGAACGCCGGTTTTTCCGTCCTCGAAAGAAACGTTTGCAAACGCCTTTTCAAAAGCGTCTTCGAGGCGGTAAAGCCATTCGTCGCCGTAGCCCGCTTTAAAGGTGAAAATGTTAAGCGTGGTTTTTTGAGGGTCGTCTTTGGTTGATTCGGGTTTATTGCCGTTATCGCCGCACGCGGCCATCGATATTGCCGCGACGCAGGCAAGCCCGAGCCCGACGATGCGTTTGAAAAATGATTTTTTCATATTCCTGCTCCTTTTTGTGAAGTTCCGAATTAAATAGGAAATTCACATATATTTTTTATTATTTTATTGCCGTTAAGAAGTGTTGCTTGACAAAGTTCCTTTGTCAAGCAAAGGGCGCGCCCTTTGCTTTTTTAGTAAAAACAGCGGCAAAATGCACCGTTTTACTTTATATTGTAATCGATTTATAACTTGTTTACCGGTTCATTTCCCTTTTCGTTTTTTATTTGTAAACGTAACGAAACCGAAAATACAAATCTTTCCGATAGTAACTCAATTCTATACCACCGCAAGGTTAAAGTCAATGTCATATTTTAATACGTTTTCCGACTTTTTTTCATATCCACACTCAAAATAAAGAAAAAAAACAATTTATACGATTTTCGATTGACTTAAACGCAAAATCAATTTATAATTCAGGTATGGTTGAATTAAAAGGTTATAAAATATGCAATCAATACTTTGAAGACCCCGTTGACCTCGGCGGAATAAGATTAGTGCAGGCGGGAAGATATTATTGCAGCCCGGGAACGATTGTTACCGACCATTTTCACGACGAATATTACGAACTTACCGTCGTGAACGGCGGAAGCGCGACGGTTTTTACCAACGACAAATACATACAAGTGAAAAAGAACGATATTTTCGTGAGTTTTCCGAACGACACGCACGGAATAGTCGCCTCCGTGGAAGACCCTATTCAGTATGACCACCTGGCATTTATAATCAACAAAAAGGAATTAAGCGAGCCTATGCGGAAAATTTCCGTCGAACACGCAGACCCGGAATCCCGCATTATATACGACAGACGCATACACTCCCTTTTGGTGGACATAATCGGCGAACTTGCAAACCGGCAGGCTTATTACAAGGAATCCCTTCTATATACGATATGCAACATAATAATTTGCGTTATCCGTAAATTCAGAGAAAAAAGTCTGGAATCGTTCTCCGAAAACGCTTCGGAAAACGAAAGGTTTTGCAACCGTATTATGAATTACGTCGACGCAAACATTTACGATTTGGAGAATCTTAACAACCTTACGCAAATCACCAATTACAACTACAATTACCTTTCGTCTATGTTCAAAAAAACTACGGGAAGCACTCTTCGCGACTATTTTTTGAATCGCAAACTCGAAACGGCAGACGTGCTCGTTAAAGAAGGTAAGCTTAAAATTTACGAGGTTGCGGAAAAACTTCACTATTCCTCTGCCGACGCTTTTACGAAAGCGTATAAAAAGAAATTCGGAGTTTCGCCGAAATCCAACAAAAATTAAGGATTATTTTTAGTTCAGGGATTCCATTCGCCATCACTAATTACCGAAGCATTTTTGCGGATGAGAAACCGACCGCAATGCGGCTCGTTTAGGCAAGGCAAACGCCCGAAGTTGTACTTGACCTACTGCGAGCGGCGTTGCCGAGCAAGAGTCAAATCACATTAAGTTTTAACGGCGTAAAAT
>CALDMH010000134.1 GCA_937915565.1 uncultured Clostridia bacterium
AAGGGGATTATGAAAAAATATATTATAACGACGACGCTTGCTTTTTTGTTTACGATTGGGGTGTCGTTGCTTTTTGCCTTTTTCGGCAAAAGTTACCTTGCGGGAAGCAAATGGCTTACGGTTTACGAAATCGCTCTCGGAGTTCTTGCCTCGTTTATTTTGCTTTCCGTTTTGATATGGAAAATCGTCGCTTTGATAAAACAAAGAAACGACAGGTATTTCAACATAATTAAATATGACGAATTATTGAAAAGGAGAAGCAACCTTGCAAAGCACGATATAGAAAAATTTACAAAAAAAGTTTTGTTTAGCTATAATCTTTTTATTGCGGTACTTTTTCTTACGGAATTTATCATTTCGACGGCTTTTATTTTAGGCTCGCTTTTGATTTTTATAAAGCCGTTATCGAGTGCCGTCGTGGTTTTTACGGCCGACGTGGTTATTTCAAGCGTTAAGTTCTTTTTGATGCAGGACGGCGAGTTCGGGCTTTTCGGAATCGAATTCGACGAGAACGAATATCCGGAATTATATAAAATCATTAAAGGCGTTTATAAGGCGTTCGGATTCAAGAAAATTTCGACTTATATTTCTTTTGACGCGAACGTTACTTTCACCCGCGTGGAAGGAAATTACGCGCTATATATAGGTTTAACGACGTATCAACTGTTGTCCGATGATGAACTTAAATCGGTAATTTATCGTGAAATCGCGTTCAAAACGAGCAAAACGTATAAAAAGCTTGCCCGAATGAACCATCTTATCGAAAAATATAAATATATTTACGCAAAAACCCCCTTTTCGGGAAAAGCCTTCGGTTATTTATTCTTATGCGATAGCGCGCTTATGCGCGACAGGGCGTTTATCGAAAGAGAATTATCCTCGCAGGTAGATAAAATGATGGCGGAAACGCCGTACGCCCGTTTATATGCGTCGGCGTATAAAAAAATCGGAATGTTCGGCTGTTTCGTCGGCGATGAAAGATGTAACGTCAACAGGGAATTGTTCTCGACGGATTTGAACGCAAGTTCTTACGGCGATTTTATTCTTAACGAGTTTTTTTCTTATTATGAAATTTACGGGGGTGAGTGGGAGCGCGAGGTGATGCGCACGCTTTCGCCCGAAGTTCCGAGAGACAGTAATTATCACGAAAAAATGAATGCGCTTAAAATAGATTCCGATTCCGTAGATGCGGTTTTTGAAAAGCGTTGCGATGACGAATATAATTCTCTCGTTTCGAGAGCAAACGCGATATATTACGAGGGAATTAAAGACGAATACAAGGCGAAAAAAGAAAATTATCAATTCATTCTCGCGCAGATTTCGCGCTATGAAAATAACAAAGAAGCGTTTACCGAAAGGCGAACCCTCCTTAACGTGGCGAATTGCTATAAAATTGTCGGGGATTTTGAAGAAGCTGTCAAAATATATAAACAATTATCCAAAAATGATAAAGTGCAATCGGAATTATTTTTTGAAGAAGGGAACACGCTTTTGTCTTTAAAAGACGATTTCGGAATCGAACTTTTGATTAAAGCAATGGATAACGAAAACTATACCGAACAGGCTTTGTATGCCGTTGAAGATTATATTCTCCGCGGCGGCAATGAAGATAAATATAAAGATTTTATCAGATTAAAGCAGGAAAAAATACAAAGTTTTATGTTAAAGAGAGACGATTTTCCAATTGATTTTTCAAGGGATTTTCTTGCCACGGTTCTTTGCGATGACGACGTTAAAACGATTGTCGATTTTGCCGTTAAAGACGAAAATATTTCAAAAATTTATCTTTGCGACTACTTTACCAAAAAAGGAAAACAAATAACCGTTTTAGGGTTTAACGTTAAAAATACCGACGAATATGCTCTTTTTGAGAGCTACCAGAGGCTTTTCAGCCTTTTGGATAACGACTTCGGCCATCTCGACACTTATCTTATTCCGCTTGATAAGGAGAGGAAAGCGATTAAGAAGTTTTTAAAGGAAAAAACGAGCCTTAAATTCGACAGAGACGCCGAATAATCGCACGTTGAGCAAATAATTCGGCATCGCTTGTCGAATAGCGGCGAGCAGGTGCGTAAAAATATTAGTTCAGAAAAATAATTTAACACAATACGTACAAACGATACGAAATATTCTTTGCATTATCATATTTATGTGATATATTAAAATAAAGGAGAACGCGTTTCGACGCGGAAGGAGTATTCTATGGAAAAGAAAAAATCAGAAGGAAAAAAACTGGAAAAGGAACTCGCTTACGAAAAAAAGAATTTCTTTAAGGTTTCGGACGATGAGAAAATAAAAAAGGCTTACGATTACGCCGAGGGATATAAAAAATATATCGATTCCTCGAAAACGGAAAGAGAAGCGGTTAAAACTTCGATTGCGCTTTGCAAAGAAGCGGGGTATAAGGAATACCGTTTCGGCGACGAGCTTAAAGCCGGCGGAAAGTATTATTACAATAACAGAGGCAAAAGTCTTGCAGTATTCAAAATCGGTGAAACGAACGTCGGAAAGGACGGAATCAGAATTCTCGCTTCGCATATCGATTCTCCGAGACTCGATATTAAGCAGAATCCTCTTTACGAAGATTCTTCTATGGCGTTTTTGAAAACGCATTATTACGGCGGAATAAAGAAATATCAATGGACGGCTATCCCGCTCGCTCTTCACGGAACCGTCGTTCTCAAAAACGGAAAATCCGTGGATATTGCTTTGGGAGAAGGGGAGAACGACCCTGTGTTTTACATAAACGACCTTCTTCCTCACCTTTCGAGAGAGCAGTATTCCAAAACCGTTTCGCAGGCTATCGACGGCGAAACGCTCAACGTACTCGTCGGCGGTTATCCGTTTAAGGACGAGGACGTGAAAGATACGATAAAACTCACCGTTCTGAAACATCTTCACGATGAATTCGGTATGGAAGAAAGCGACTTTTTAAGCGCGGAACTTTGCGTCGTTCCCGCGTTTAAGGCTCGCGATATAGGTTTTGACAGAGCGCTTGTCGGCGGTTACGGTCACGACGACAGAGTCTGCTCTTATCCCGCGCTCACCGCTCTTTTAGCCGATAAAAACGACGAGCATACCGTTATGGTCGTTCTTGCCGATAAAGAGGAAATCGGAAGCGAGGGCAATACGGGAATGCAGTGTAAGGTTTACGAAGATTTAATCGACGTTATCGCGGCTTCTCAAAATCAGCCTTCCGCGCTTGTAAGAGCGAACAGCGTTTGTCTTTCGGCCGACGTTACGGCGGGTTACGACCCGAATTTTGCGGGCGTTTACGAGAAGAGAAATTCGAGCCTCGTTTCTTACGGTACGTCCGTTTGTAAATTTACGGGTTCGGGCGGAAAAGGCGGCTCGAACGACGCAAGCGCGGAACTTTGCGGAAGAGTAAGAAAGATTTTCGACGATAACGGCGTGGTATGGCAAACGGCCGAGCTCGGCAAAGTCGACGCAGGCGGTGGCGGAACCGTTGCGAAATTTTTGGCAAAACTCAATATAGACACCATCGATATAGGCGTCCCCGTAATTTCGATGCACGCTCCTTACGAGGTTATCTCCAAGGGCGACCTTTACAGCACTTACGAGGCGTTCGCGGCGTTTATAAAATGAGAAAGAATCAGAATTTTGAAATAGATTATAACGTTTTCGACGACCTTTACAACGAAATATGTTTTACGGATAAATACCTCTCTATGAAAGAACATATAGCTCATTCGGACGTTTCTACGTACGACCACAGCGTTCGCGTTGCAAGAGAGTGTTATAAGTATGCCGTAACGAACGAAATCGATTGCGATTTGAAAGCTCTCGTCAAAGCCGCGCTTCTTCACGATTACTACTTATACGATTGGCACAAGACGCCGAAGTTCACTTTTCACGGCTTCAAGCACGCCCTGACGGCTGCCAGAAACGCCGAAAAAGATTACGGGCTTACGCCCAAGGAAAAGAATATCATCGAAAGCCATATGTTCCCGCTTAATCCTTTGCATTTACCGAGATGCAAGGAAGCGTGGATTCTTATTCGCTTCGACAGAAGATGTTCTTTGGCCGAGATTTTTGCACAAAAGGAAAAAGGTACGGTATGAACGCAAAAGACAGATTTTTAAAATACGTTAAGTTCGACACCACGTCCGACGAAAATTCGTCGTCCTGCCCGAGCACGCAAGGGCAAACCGTTCTTTTAAAAGCTCTTTTCGACGAACTCGTCGCAATGGGCGCACAGGCTCGTCAGGATAAGAACGGATACGTTTACGCGCTTATTCCGGCAACTAAAAAGGGCTTGAACAAGCTTTGTTTTATTGCACACACGGACACTTCGCCCGCTGTCAGCGGAAGCGGCGTAAACCCGAAAGAAATCGCGTATAACGGAGGAGACGTTGTTCTCGAAAACGGCGTGGTTATCTCCGTGAAAGACACTCCGGAGCTTATGAATTACGTCGGCAAGGATTTAATCGTCACCGACGGAAAAACTTTGCTCGGCGCGGACGATAAAGCCGGCGTTGCCGAAATTATGACCGCCGCGGAAATTTTGCTTAAAGACGATAGTATTCCGCACGGCGATATTCTTATAGGTTTCACGCCCGACGAGGAAATCGGCAGGGGCGCGGACCTTTTCGACGTGAAAGGTTTCGGCGCGGATTTCGGTTTCACCGTGGACGGAGGAGAGCTTGGCGAGATAGAATACGAGAATTTTAACGCCGCGTCGGCTGTTCTTACGATAAACGGAACGAGTATTCACCCCGGCAGCGCGAAAAATAAAATGAAGAACGCCATCGACCTTTTCACCGAATTTCATTCGATGCTTCCCGAGAATATGCGCCCCGTAAACACCGAAAATTACGAAGGATTTTATATGGCGGACGAAATTTCGGGCGGAGTTGAAAGCCTTACGGCAAAATACATAATCCGCGACCACGATAAGGGAAAATTCGAGGTAAAAAAGAAGTTTTTCGCTTCCGTTACCGAGTTTTTAAACTCGAAATACGGCGACGGGGTTTTCGTTTCCGAAATCAAGGACAGTTATTACAATATGTCCGAAATAATTAAAAAGAATTTTCATCTTATCGAAAACGCCGAAAAGGCTATGACGGAATGCGGCGTTCAACCGAAAATAATCCCGATAAGGGGCGGTACGGACGGGGCAAGACTTTCGTTCGAGGGTTTGCCTTGCCCGAATCTTTCCACGGGCGGACTTAACTTCCACGGCAGAAGAGAATTTATTCCTTCTTTCGCGCTCGAAAAAATGACGGAAGTAATTTTGAAGATAATCGAGATTTATTCGTTAAAAAAGTATTGAGATATGTTGCTCGATAACGTAAAAACGCCCGCGGACGTAAAAAAACTTAATATAAAACAGCTTAATGCGCTGGCGGACGAAATCAGAGAACGCGTTATCGACGTCGTGGACAAAAACGGCGGACACCTCGCTTCGAATCTCGGAGTTGCCGAGATAATCGTGGCGTTATACTATTGTTTCGATTTTCCGAAAGATAAGCTTATTTTCGACGTCGGGCATCAGTGTTACGCGCATAAAATTTTGAGCGGAAGAAACGACAGATTCGACACTATCCGCAAAGAAGGCGGATTAAGCGGATTTCCGGACCCTTCCGAAAGCGTATTCGACGCTTTCGGCGCAGGGCACGCGGGGAATTCGATTTCGGCGTGCCTCGGATATTGCTCGGCAAGAGATTATTTAAAGGAAGACTATTACGTTATAGACGTGGTGGGCGACGCTTCGCTTTTTAACGGCGAAAACCTCGAAGCCGCAACGACGAACGAAAAAAAACCTAAAAAGTTTATCGTTATTTTGAACGATAACGGAATGTCCATCTCGAAAAACAATAACGGTTTATATAAGATAATGTCCACCGTAACGACGAAGAAGTCTTACGGAAGGTTTATGGATTTCTTTTCCCGCACCATAGGAAACAGTTTTATCGGGAGAGGACTTAAAGCCTTTAAAAGATGGATAAAACGGAGTATTAACGGCTTGTCGGTTATCGATTCGCTCGGGTTTAAATACGTCGGGATTTTTTACGGCAACAAAATCGGCGAACTTATAAGGATTTTGAACAACGTAAAAAATTCGGACAGGGGAGTTATTCTGCATCTCAAAACCGTTAAGGGAAAGGGGCTTGCGGACGCCGAAGAACACGCGGATTTTTATCACGGAGTTGGCAAAAATTTAAAAGCCAGCGAGTGTACTTTTTCGGAAGCGGTGGGTAAAATTCTCACCGAAGAAGCTCGGAAAAACGAAAAACTTACCGCGATTTGCGCCGCTATGAAAGACGGAACGGGCTTGAAGACGTTCGCGGAGGAATTTCCGGAAAGGTTTTTCGATGCGGGAATTGCGGAGGAACACGCCGTAACGTTTGCGGCGGGGCAGGCTATGGGCGGTTTAAAACCCGTAGTTTGCGTGTATTCCACGTTTTTGCAAAGAGCTTACGACCAGATAATGCAGGACGTTTGCATACAAAATTTACCCGTTATATTTATGGTTGACAGGGCGGGAGTCGTCGGAAGCGACGGCGTAACGCATCAAGGGCTTTTCGATTTGTCGTATTTAAGAATGTTGCCTAATATGAAGGTTTTTGCGCCCAAAGACGTTGCGGAATTGGAAGATATATTCAATTATTGTCTTAAAATATCGTCGCCTTGCGCAATAAGGTTTCCTAACGGCTCGCACGGGCTTTATCCGGAGCATACGCCGATAAACGAAAGGCTTTGGGAATATAGCGGTGAAATCGAAGAGAACGTTATTTTGTGCGTCGGAGCGAGAACGCTCGAAACGGCTCACAAAGCGCAGGAACTGACCGATAAAAAAACGATTGTCGTAAATTGCAGGAGCGTTAAACCACTTGACGAGGATTTTTTGAGAAAACTTGACGGAAAAAACGTTATAACGGTTGAAGAAAACGTTTTGAGCGGAGGATTCGGGAGCGCGGTTGCCGAATTTTTTGCGGAGAATAAAATCGAAACGAAACTTAAAATTCTGGCATTTCCGGATTGCTTCGTGAAACACGCCGAAACGCAGGTTCAACTTGAAAAAGCGGGCATCACACCCGAAAATATTGTGGCTAATTTGATTTAAAACACAAAATATCGACGCGCGGAGCGAAAATTTTTAAATTTTTTCGCTCCGCGCCCTTTATTTTTCCCGAAATAGATTGACTTTATAGAAAATATAAGTTACAATATAATAAGTGTATTACCGATTAACCTCGGGGTTGTTCGGTTTTTACTTAATAAATTACGGGAGGTAGTGTATGAACTACTACATTCACTCCCTGCTTTTATTACCGGACGGTGCGTGGATAGGCATCGTTGCGGCTTGCGTCGTAGTATTCGGCATTGTAGGTTTTTTTATCGGCAGAGCGATTTCCGAAAAAATCAGAAAAGCCAAAATTGAAACCGCCGAAGCTGTTATAGCGAAAATGAAAGAGGAAGCCGAACAGGAATGTAAGGCAATCAAAAAAGAGGCTATACTCGAAGCAAAAGAGCAGGAAATCAAACTTCGTAACGATTTTGAACGCGATACGAGGGAGAAAAAAGCAGAATTACAAAGAGCGGAACAAAGAATCAACCAAAAAGAGGAACTCCTGAACAAGAAAGACAGTAGTCTTTTGAAGCAAAAAGAGGAACTCGAACAACAGAAGAAAGACCTTGACAAAAAGGTCGCTTCCATTCAGGCCAAACAGGAGAAAATCGACCAGCAATACGAGAGCGTCGTTCAGAAACTCGAAGAAATTTCCGGTCTTTCCAAGGAGGAAGCCAAGAAACAACTTACCGAAACCATTCTCGACGACACGAGAAAAGACGTTGCTATGCAGGTTCGCAGTATGGAGCAGGAGGCTAAGGACGAAGCCGATAAAAAGGCAAAAGACATCATAAGCCTTGCCATTCAAAAATGTTGCACGGACCACGCTTCCGAAATTACCGTTTCGGTCGTTCCTCTTCCGAGCGACGATATGAAGGCTCGTATCATCGGAAGAGAGGGTAGAAATATCAGGGCTCTCGAAAACGCTACGGGTATCGAACTTATTATCGACGATACTCCCGAAGTGGTAATTCTTTCCGGATTCGACCCCGTAAGAAGAGAAGTTGCGAGAATCGCGCTTGAAAAGCTTATCGCCGACGGAAGAATTCATCCCGCAAGAATCGAAGAAACTGTCGAAAAAGTCAAGAAAGAACTCGACGTCCAAATTAAAGAGGCCGGCGAAGCGGCTATGTTCGAGGTCGGTTTGTTCGGTATTCACCCCGAACTTATCAAACTCCTCGGCAGACTTAAATTCAGAACCAGTTACGGTCAGAACGTTTTGCAGCACTCGCTTGAAGTTTCTCACCTTGCAGGCTTGATGGCCGCCGAACTCGGCGTGGACGTAAATCTCGCCAAACGCGGAGGATTGCTTCACGATATAGGTAAAGCGGTTGACTTTGAAGTTGAGGGAACTCACATTCAAATCGGCGTTGACCTTGCGAAGAAGTACAAGGAAAACAAAAACGTCATCAACTGTATTCAGGCGCACCACGGCGACGTAGAGCCGAAATGTATCGAAGCAGTACTCGTTCAGGCCGCTGACGCCATTTCCGGCGCAAGACCGGGAGCAAGACGCGAAACGAGTACTAACTACATCAAGAGGCTCGAACAGCTCGAAACAATCTCCTCGCAGTTCAAAGGCGTTGAAAAGGCTTTTGCGATTCAGGCGGGCAGAGAAGTCAGAGTTATGGTTAAACCCGACCAAATCGACGATAACCAAGCAATGTTCCTCGCGAAAGATATTGCGAAGAAGATTGAAAGCGAACTCGAATATCCCGGGCAAATCAAAGTCAACGTTATCAGAGAATGGCGTTGCGTCGAATACGCTAAATAAAAGCATTTATTTTCGGCTGGCATACCGTTGCGAAATTTTTCGCAACGGTATTTTTATATATTCTTTAACGACTGCCGCGAGGCGGTCTTTTTTATTTAATGAACCCGATACAAAACGTTAAATCGAACTTGCCAAAATAAGCCAAAAATCGACCGACGTACCCATAATATTCGGCTTCGTTTGTGGTAACATTTTTTCGTGAGGTGAAGTATGGAAATAAAATACGCTCAATCGAAAGGAAAGCTTTACATATATTTAAGCGGAGAACTTGACGAATATACTGCCAGATACGCAAAATCCGAAATTGAAAGCGCAATCGCTTCATCGGGCAATATAAGTTGCGTCGTTTTCAATTTTTCAAAAACGACGTTTATGGACAGTACGGGAATCGGCGTTTTGCTCGGAAGATATAAAATTCTGAAAAAAGTCGGAATACCGATATATATCCAAAGCCCGAGCGTCAGTATAAACAAGATATTGCAAATATCCGGAATATACGAAATAATGCCTAAAATATAATACGGAGCAAATAAAATATGAAAAATAGAATGTTGATAAAATTCGATTCTGTATCTGAAAACGAGGGATTTGCAAGAAACGTTATAGCGTCTTTTCTTTTGCCGTTAAACCCCGGGATAGGCGAACTTACGGACGTTAAAACGGCCGTATCGGAGGCGGTTACGAACGCTATCGTACACGGTTATCCGGACACGGTCGGCGAGGTTACGATGCTTGCCGAAACCGACGGCGAAAGCGTACATATCGTTATCTCGGACAGCGGAGTGGGCATAGACGACCTTGAAGCGGCTTTGGAGCCGTTTTATACGACGAAACCCGACGACGAGCGTTCCGGAATGGGATTCACGATTATAAAGACCTTTATGGACGAAGTTAAAGTGATTTCCAAGCAAAACGTGGGAACAATCGTCGATATGACTAAACGTCTTACTTCCGTTGCCTGAAAGGGAGTTTTCAGATGCTTGAAGCGGAACAAACCGTTTATTACTTACGAAAAGCCAAAAAAGGCGACAAAAAGGCCGCCGAAGTTTTGCTTGAACATAATTCGCTTTTAATAAAGAGTATTATCCGCAGATTTAAAAACAAAGGCGTCGATTACGACGACCTTTACCAGCTCGGTTGCGTGGGGTTTTTAAAGGCAATAAAGAATTTCGACGAAAAATTCGGAGTCGTCTTTTCGACTTACGCCGTGCCGATGATACTCGGAGAGGTGAAAAGATTTCTTCGCGACGACGGTTGTATTAAAGTTTCGCGAATAATCAAAGCGCAGGCCACTAAAATAAATCGGTTCGTCGAAGAATATAGCTGTAAAACGGGAGAATCACCTTCTGTGGACGAAATTTCGGCGGCTCTTTCTATGGACAGGGAAGACGTCGTTTTGGCTCTCGACAGCTCTAAAATGCCCGTATCGCTGTATGACGCGCTCGGTGAAAACAACGGCGACAAAAAAACCGAACTCATCGACAGGATTCCGTCGGAAGAAAAAGAAGAAGATATGATTGACAAAATCCTTCTTAAAAGTATGATTGAAAAGCTTCCGCCGAGAGAGAAAAAAGTAATCATAATGCGTTATTACAGGGATAACACTCAAAGCGAGATAGCCGAAGCTCTCGGAGTTTCGCAGGTGCAGGTTTCGAGAATCGAAAATAAAATCATAGAGTCTTTCAAAAAGCAAATTTAATCGCAATTAGAGATAACAAATGGAATTTTTAGGCTTTTTTTCTTGACTTTTTCATTTTTAAAAGTTTATAATTTTAATATGAGAATGAGAAGAAAAAGCCGTTTGGACGAGCGTGTTGCCGCCTGCGGGAAGCATCTTTTAAGGATTGAAAACGAGGATTTTTATTCGACGCCCGTCGAAAAGAGATACGATTTAATCGATTTTGGCGAAGTTTTCGGAAATAACGCTCCCGTTATGCTTGAAATAGGTTGCGGAAAAGGCGGGTTTGCTTTTGAACACGCAAAGAGGTATCCCGAAATAAATCTTATAGCCGTCGAAAAAATCAGTAACGTGGTTATCGAGGCAATCGAAAAAGCCGACGCGGAAAACACTCCGAACCTTGTGTTTTTAAACGTCGGGGCGGAGAATTTGCCGTTTTATTTAAAACCGCACTCGATTTCGCGTATTTATCTCAATTTTTCTTGTCCGTATCCTAAATTTACTTACCGAAACAGGCGACTTACCTATTTCAGGTATCTTGAAATTTACAAAACGTTGCTTAAAGAGGGTGGTGAAATTCGCTTAAAAACCGA
>CALDMH010000135.1 GCA_937915565.1 uncultured Clostridia bacterium
CGCCGCCGTTATGCCCGCCGAATTCGGCGTTGTTCACAACCTTGGAATTAACGTCTATAACGCTTTCCACCCCGTAAAAATTTGCGGGCGATGGGTCGTATTTCCGAAGAGTTATGATTCCCTCTTCGATTTTACCCTCGATTTCACCGCTTCTGCCGACGATATGAATATACCTGTCGGGCTTCGTAGCCCCGGCAACGAGCGTGAACGACACCTGCGAACCGTTATGAAATTGAATAATCACGTTCTGTCTATCCACAATATCGCCGCCGGCGATAAACGCGCACCTTCCGTAATTATCGTGTTTAAGAAATTCCAGCTTTTCCTCTTTCGTTATTTCGTTCAAAGGTTTGTTGAGTTTATCCCACACGAGGAAAGGCATAACGTTAAGGTCAATATACTCGTGTATCGCAGAGTAACTGCAAGTATCTACGTATTTGCACTCGTAACAGAACTCGGCCGAGCCCTCGGGCATTCTTGCCTTTACGAACTCCGAACGACTGCCTATGCTCGCAACGTTTTCGGGAGCGGACGCATTGTTAAGCCAGCACGCTATATCAAGGTCGTGGCAGCATTTTGCGAGAAGAAAGCTCGAACCGCATTTTTCCTCACTGTTCCACTTACCCCTGTCGTAAGACGCGAGATAATGCTGACGACAAACGTGTTCGTTCATTTCCATCGTTATAATCTCGCCGATTTCACCGTCGTTTACAAGTTTTTTAATGGTTTTATAAAAGGGCGTATATCTTAAAACGTGACAAACGAAAACCTTCGAGTTGTGTTTTTCCGCCGCAGCTTTTATGTCGCGAAGCTCCTTTTCGTTCGGAACAATCGGCTTTTCGATAAGCATATTAAAGCCGTTTTCCAGAATCTGCATTGCGAGTTTATAATGCAACTCGTCCATAGTGGAATTGATTACAATATCGCATTCGATTCCGCTTTTCAAAAACTCGTCGAAACTTTTAAATAGTCCGCTCTTTTCGAGTTTATATCTCTTTTCGGCTTCTTCGAGTTTAAAATCGTTAGGGTCTACAACGGCAACGACTTTTAATTCTTCGGGCGAATAAAGAGAATAATCCGCATAAACCTGCCCTCTGTTACCGTAACCTACAATTACTGCTTTTATTTGTTTTAACATAGTTTCCTTTTTTATAATTTCATCCCCGCGGCGAAATCCCCGCTCGAAAAGTATTTCATACTTATTATCGACGTAAATATTAGCGGTACGCCGGATATGATATACATTGCATACATTGCTCCGCTCTCGCCCAAGCCCTGAAATCTCGTCTGCCAATCAAGCATTATGGGCATAAGCGTCATTTTTCTCGTAAACACGAGGCTCGGCCACAGATAATCGTTATACAGCGAGCTGAAACAGCCCACAAACTGAAACAGGATTATCGGAAGCGAGAGAGGAATGGTTATTTTCGCGTAAATCTTCGCGTCGTTCGCGCCTTCTATCCGCGCGCTTTCGTAAATCGCCGTGGGCTGTTGTCCGAAGAAAATTCTGAACATAAACATACACGTTATCTGCCCGCCCGCAAAGTTGGGAAGAAGATACCCCGTGAACGTATCGCCTAAATTAAGCGTGTTTTTTACAAACGGAACGAGGATAGGCATACCCATTATCGACGGAAGAAGCATTACCGAAATAAACAACATAAAAATCGTTTCTTTAAACGGAAATTTTTTCGTCGTAAAAACATACGCGAGTACCGAGCCTAAAAAACAATCGCCAACCGCGCCGACGAACGACACTAAAACGCTTCTTAACGCCGAACTTTTAACCGCGTCCCAAGCCTTCGAGAAGTTATCTGCCGCCGCGCCGAAAATTTCGGCGTCGGGAAGCGCGAAAATATTCCTGTCGATTTGCAAATTGCTTTTGAGTGAGTTTATAACCGTTATAAAAAGCGGCGTTAAAGCAAACAACAGACACAGCGTTACCCAAACGATTATAAAAGTTTGAAAATCGGCTCTATCGTAAGACATCCTGACTTTGTTTTTTCTCATAATCATTCGTCCTCCGCGCTTTTGAACTGCATTTTCATATTTATAATCGTCGCGAAAAGCAGAAATACGAAAATAACCGTCGCATACGCCGCCGAATAACCGTAATCGTCGGCAAGCATCTGCCTGTACATTTCGTGAATGGGCGTTATCGTTCCGTTAGTCGCGTTTTTGTTGACCATATACGTTCTCGCGAAATTTTGAAGCGAGGCTATAAACGTGCAGACGATAACGTATTTTATCTGCGACATAATAAGCGGAACGTCTATCGTGAAAAAGCGTTTCCACACGCCGCAACCTTCAAGCTCCGCCGCCTCGTAAAAGCTTGACGGAATATTCATCATCGCGCCGTAAAAAATCAGATACGAGCCGACGAACGGAAACCCCATAGCTATTATCGACCATTTTGCCGTGACAGGGTTTTCGAGAAATTTAACCACGCTTCCGCCGCACGCCGTTATAATTTTGTTAAGCACTCCCGAATAGCCGTATATTCCCGTTTGCCAGATTAAAAGCCCCGTTACGCTCGGGATTATCCCGGGGATAAACAAAAGAGTTCTTGCAACCGCGGAATATTTTCTGCTGCCCATAACCGTTAAGAAAAATGCGAAAATGAGCGGCGGAACAAGCGAAGTAATGAGGTCGGACACGAGAAACAACGCCATATTTGAAAATGCGAGCGCGGCGTCTGGGCTTGTGAATATGTTTATATAGTGCTTGAAGTTATTCCACAAAAGCATAGGCTTGCTTTGCGTATAATCGAAAAACGAAAGCCCGATTGAGGCAATTGCGGGATAAAAACAAAACGCACAAAGAAGAACGAACGACGGCAAAATCGTGAGGTACACGAGCTTTGCCCTCGCTATACTTCTTAAAAGTTTTACCGTTCTCCCCTTGAATCCCGCGCTGAACACGCAGGCGAGCATAATCGCGGACACGGCGCACAAAACGACCGACAAAACCACGAAAATTATAAACAGAGTTTTATATAATCCTCCGTTTATTTTGGAATCCTCGTCAAAAGTCGCTTTGATTATCGTCCCCGAAGCGGAAATGTTGGCGTTCTGATACAAATAGGAAATTATCCCGTCTGCCGCAATAATCGAGTCGATTTTGAAATCGGCTTCCACCGAATAAACTATTTTTTCGTTTATAAGGTCGATTTTGGTTATATTCGACAAATTTTTATAAATAACGTAAGCGGTGCTATCGTAAGCGTTAAAATAAAGAGCCTTATTGTCGCTGTACGGCGTGCCGAGAAGCGTTACGTTCGTTTTGTCACATTCGAGAATTTCACCGAACGAAGTCTCTTCGATTTTGCCGGCACTCGTCTTAAACGTTTCGCCGTCCGAACCGATAAGATAATAACTATCGTTTTTTGCAACGTATGCCCCGCCGACGTAAGCTCCGACTTCCGCTGGAAGATAGAGATATTCCGACGGGTCGAAATCGAGGCTTTTCACCCCGACCGTTCCGCCGTTCG
>CALDMH010000136.1 GCA_937915565.1 uncultured Clostridia bacterium
CGAGGTCTACGACCATTTTCAGTCCGTTTTCGATTATGGTTACGCGCGGATTGAAATCTCCGTAAATTATACCTTTACGCTGTTCCAAACCTTCCTTTTCCCTAACCGAAACGTCGCTCCTTTCGTAAATCCCCTTCGGCGAGAAAACTTCGACGAGAAGTTTTATAAGCATATCCCTGATAACTTCAACGCCGAGCGAAAGAAACTGAACGGATAAATAATCGCCGTATTTATCAACGATAAGCCCGGGAATTAAATCCGATTCGGCGAAAACAGCCCTGTAATTATCGTCGTAACCAAGCTCTTTTCTCGCTTCGTTTGCGGCGATTATTCTTTTCCTGTAAAAATCTTCGTCTACGGTTTCCTGCTTTAAAGTGAGCATTCTCACGATTATTTTGGAATGATGATTTATCGTTCCGAGCCCGACGAAACGCCCGTCGTTCCCTCTTATTTCGGCAACCGAGCCCTGCTTATCCTTGCCTTCGATTTTATAAACCTCGTTGGCAAAAATCCACGGATAGCCGTTTAAAACTCTTTTTTCTTCGTTTTTCTTTAAAATTACGGTGTACATTTTATTTGAATAATTTCGCAAGTCCGCCTTGCGCCGTTTCTCTGTATTTTTTACCTAAATCGACTCCCGTTTCATACATCGTTCTGACGGCTTCGTCGAAAGAAATTTTCCTGCTTCCCGTTATAAACATAGGAAGCGTGACCTCGTTTAAAGCTCTTAAAGCCGCCACGGCGTTGCGCTCTATGCAAGGGATTTGCACCAAACCGCAAATCGGGTCGCACGTTAAGCCGAGGTGATGCTCGATTGCAATCTCGGCGGCGTAATCGATTTGGTCGAGATTCATTCCGTAAAGCTCGGCGACAGCCGCCGAAGCCATTGCGCAAGCGACGCCTATTTCCGCCTGACACCCACACTCCGCGCCGCTTATGGACGCGTTCGTTTTAACGACGTTTCCTATCACTCCCGCAACCGCAAGAGCCTTTAAAATCTCCCGTTCGGGAACTTCGTCGGTTTGTTCGAGATAATACAAAACGGCAGGCAAAACCCCGCAAGAACCGCAGGTGGGAGCAGTTACGACTCTCCCGCCGGAAGCGTTGTTTTCCGAGCAGGCGTAAGCGTAAGCGCAAACCATTCGGTTTTGCCGAGCCGCAGGCGATTCGTTTAAAGCGTACTGCTCGTAAAGCGTTTTGGCTTTTCTTTCCGTCTGCAATCCGCCCGGCAATATACCGCTTGCCGAAAGACCTTGCTTTATGCAGTCCTTCATAGCGTCCCATATCGTTTTCAAATACGAAAAAACGTCGCCGTCGTCGAAAACTTCGACGTATTGCCACAATTTCATATTGTTTTCTTCGCAAAAGGATTTTATCTCGTCGAAACTGCCGTGAGGATAAACGTCTTTTTCTTCCGCGACGTTAACGTCGTCGGTTACGATTGCTCCGCCCCCGACGCTGTAATAAGTTCTTTCGGCGATAAGGCTATCGTCCTTATAAGCGAAAAACGTCATTTTGTTAGGGTGTTTGAAATTGCCGTCGGTTTCGCCGAAAACGACCTCGGTTCTGTTTTTTCCCAAGGTTTCCTCGATAACCTTATCGGTGAGATGCCCCTTTCCCGTTGCGGAAAGAGAGCCATAAAGAATCACCCTGAATCGGTTTGCTTCCGGAAAATCCGAAAGCATTATTTTACAGGCCTTTTCGGGCCCCATAGTGTGAGAACTGGAAGGACCTCGCCCGATTTTGTAAAGCGATTTTAAAGACTTCATATTACGCCCTTTTCTTTGAGTTTTTCCTCTAAAATATCCGTTGCGTAACGGCAAAGCTCGGCGCAAGGCCTTTTCTTCTTGTATTCCGCGGTTCTTTCGGCAGGATTTTCCGACGATAAATTAACCGTTCCGCCGAGAAGTTCACGACAAACAATCGAACCGTTGTCTGCTTTAAACCTTTCTCCGAGTTCTCTTACGATGGCGTAATGTTCGGCTTTTGAAACGCCGTTTTTACCGTCAAAGCCGCATAAAAGCCCTAAAACGGCGCAAATGCCGGAAAACGCGCCGCAAACCTCGCGCATTCTGCCGAAGCCACCGCCGAAAGACGAAACGATTTTCAACATATCGTCCGCCTTATCCGGATATAAGTCCGCAAACGCCAAAACAACCGCCTGCGAACAGTTGTAACCTTCGTTAAAATAAGAAAACGCCTTATCTCCTCTCGTCATATTTCTCCTATACGGTTGACAGTTATATGCCCGTGTGTTATAATTTTTTTATGGATAAATTGATTTATAATGACCGTCTTACGATTAAAACGTTGCAGGACGGCGAGATAAAAGAATATAGTTCGGACTTCCACACGAACTACGTTGAATCGGCAAGAAAAGCCGCAAAAAGCGTGGAATGGAAAACCAAAGGAGCAGGCGCGCGCTTTATGCGCGACGGCGCAAACGAAGAAGAATTCTCCAACGAAAGCGACGTTTCCTATTTCGATTCTCTTGAATTCCTCGGCTCTCCCGATAAAATTATTTATTCGATAACCGTAAATCAGCTCTCGGGCGTGATGACGAAAGACCTCACCGCCGATAAAGACGGCGAAGGACACGTTATCCATTCCCGCGAAGACGTTTTTTGCGGAGCGTATCCGAATAAGACGAACGATAAATTCGTTACCTGCATAAAAAGCGGGTACGATAACGCGCATCTTGCGATTTACGATTTGAAAACCGACGATTATATAACGGTAACCGACGGCGACAGTTGCGATTTCGACGCCGTGTTATCCCGCGTGAACGATTCGCTCGTTTATTTTGCGAGCAAAGGCGTGGGAAGAAATAACAATGGGGAATTCGTGAAATTTTCCCGTTCGTCAATCTTCACCTACGATTTGTTCACCGGCGACGTGGAAGAAATTCTCTCCGATTCGGAAAAGTCGCTCACAAAACCGAAGGACGACAAAAACGGCAATTTATTTTACGTAATCCGCCCCGAAACGGAGAAAAAAACCGGATTTTTCAAACTGCTGCTCGACATTATTCTCATTCCGTGGAAACTGCTTAAAGCTCTCTATTATTTTGCGGAGCTTTTCACGATGATGTTCACAGGCAAGGGTTTTACGGAAAAATCGGCAAACCCCGCAAGAACTATGAAAAAATCGCAAGGAATGATTGTTATCGACGATAACCTCGTAAACGCCGACGAGGAATACAAGAAAAATCTCCGCCATAAGGACAATTTCGCCGGCATCGCGCCTTGGTCCTGGCAACTTGTAAAACGCTCGAAAAACGGCGAAGTAACGCCGCTCAAAAACGGCGTTATCGATTACTGCGTACTCTCCGACGGAAGAGTTGCCTGCACAAACGGAAAACACGTTTTCATCGTGGACGAAAACGGGAAATCCGAGAAAATCGCGGATACCGACGTATGCACGAGAATATCGAGATTTTAATTATTTCGGTTTCGTTTATAGTTTATAGTTTCGCCTTTCCCGCATCGGGAAAGGCGATTTTTACTAAATAAAGCTTTTTCTTCCGAAAAACGGCTTCTTTTCGTAAGTCGTTGTATCTTTAAAAACAGTTTTTGAGCGAATTACGCCTTTGCTTCCGCAACGGCGGCTCTTATTTTATCTTCGATTTCCTTGGCCACTTCGGGGTTGTTTGCAAGATATTCTTTCGCTTTATCTCTTCCCTGCGCGATTTTTTCGCCGTTATAAGAGAACCACGAACCGCTCTTTTCCAAAATACCCTTCTCCACGCCGAGGTCTACGAGACAACCGGTTTGGGAAATGCCTTCGCCGTAAATAATATCGAATTCCGCAGTCTTAAACGGCGGTGCAAGCTTATTTTTAACGATTTTAGCTCTCGTCCTGTTGCCGAACATTCCGTCGCTATCTTTAAGCGCGTCGGCTTTTCTTACGTCTATTCTGACAGAGGCGTAGAATTTCAAAGCCTTGCCGCCGGGAGTAACCTCCGGATTGCCGAACATAACGCCGACTTTTTCTCTTAATTGGTTAATGAATATAACGCAGGTTTTCGATTTGTTCGTAATACCCGTGAGTTTACGAAGTGCCTGCGACATAAGCCTTGCCTGCAATCCGACGTGGCTGTCGCCCATATCGCCCTCTATTTCCGCCTTGGGCGTGAGTGCGGCAACGGAGTCCACGACGACGACGTCAACCGCACCGCTCCTTACGAGGCTTTCGGTTATATCGAGAGCCTGTTCGCCGGTGTCGGGCTGCGAAACGTATAAATTATCAAGGTCTACGCCGAGTTTTGCGGCGTAAACCGGGTCGAGCGCGTGCTCCGCGTCGATAAACGCGGCAACGCCTCCGCTCTTTTGAGTTTGCGCGATAACGTGGAGCGCGACCGTCGTTTTACCGGAAGATTCGGGTCCGAAAATTTCGATGATTCTTCCGCGCGGCACTCCGCCGATTCCCAAAGCGAGGTCGAGAGTAAGACAGCCTGTGGGAATAACGTCAATCGTCATATCCGCAGAACCCTGACCGAGCTTCATAATTGCCCCTTTTCCGTACTGCTTCTCAATCTCCTTCAAAACGAGGTCGAGAGCTTTTTGTTTTTCTTCCAACATTTCTTCTCCTGTTGAGGGATATAATTCAACCCCCGTAATAATTAAATATTCTTAACGCTTTTAACGGCTAAAAACAAAGCCGTTTGAACGCCTTTTTTCGTAATTTCTTCTCTGTTTCCGTCAAATCTATACTTAAAAACGGTTATTCCCTGCGCCGAACCGACTGCGATAAAACACAGTCCGACCGGGAAACCCGATTCGTCGGATTTCGGCCCGGCAAGCCCGGTCGTCGCAATCGCCAAATCGCTTACCCTTTCGTTTAAAAGCCCCCTTGCCATTTCGCCGGCAACCTGCGACGAAACGGGTTTATATTTTGCGAGCGACTCCTCGTTTACGCCAAGCCTTTTTGCCTTTGCAGCCTCGCTATAAGCGACTACGCCCTCGTAAAAAACCTCGCTTGCGCCCGGCACGGAAACGATTCTTGCCGAAAGATTGCCGCCCGTAAAAGACTCCGCAACGGAAACTTTCAATTTCCCCATTTTGAGAATGTAAACCAAAACCTCTTGCAAAGACGCGTCGTATTCGGCGTAAATATTTTCGGCAAATCGTTTTTCAAACTCACGCATTGCGAGGCTCGTGGATTTATCGTTTTTGCCGATTATTGAAACCCGAACGTCCAAAAGGTTTCTCTCAAAAGAAAATTCAACTTCCGGATTATCTTTCTTTATCTCGGAAAACGCTTTTTCCAAAGGCTCGTCGGCAACGCCGAAAACCTTAACGACAGAAAAATTCTCGTTTTCCATTAACCTTTGAAAACCTCTTTATTCTTTATCAAATAAGAACAACCCGACACTATCGTTAAAATGACGGATATTCCGAAGCAAATAAGCCCGATATAATCGAAAACGACGCCGACGGACGGCGCAAGAGTGAGTAAATCTCCCGCAAGAAGAAGAATGATAATGGTAACGTCCGTGAAAAACGTTTTGATTTTTCCGGTCATTTCCGCGGCAAGCACGATTCCTTTTTTGGCCGCCATCATTCTGAGCGACGAAACGACCATTTCTCTCGCCATTATTATCGACACCCCCACTCCGCCGTAAATAACGCCGATAACGCCTATTTGAGCGAAAACGTTCGTTTCGTAAGGGTCGGCAATAAGGACGATAAGCCCCGATAAAACGAGAACCTTATCGGCGATAGGGTCTAAAAACTTGCCGAGGTCGGTAATCATATTGTATTTTCTCGCAATATAACCGTCGAAAAAATCCGTTATGGAAGCAACCGTGAATATTCCGAGAGCGACAAAATAATGTCCCGTGAAAAAACCGAGATAAAACACCGCAATAAAGAACGGTATTAAAATCAATCTCGTTAAAGTAAGCTTGTTAGGAAGATTCATTTTATTCTCCTTGTTCTATCGAAAAACTCTTTACTTTTCCGTAAAGGTCGTAAGCGTCCGCTTTTTCGATAATCACTTCGTAAAATTCGCCCTGAGCTATTTCGCCGTCGTACGTAAAATATACCTTTCCGTCGATTTCGGGAGCGGAAAAATACGCTCTTCCGTAAAACGACTGCTTATCGTAATCCACGCCGTCGCACAACACTTTTAAAGTCTTTCCGACGAGCCCCTCGTTTCTTGCCGCGGAAATCTTTTTTTGCTCGGCGTAAAGTTTCTTCACGCGCTTTTGCTTAATATCTTCGTCGATTTGCTCCGGCAATTTATATGCGGGCGTACCTTCTTCTCTCGAATAAGCGAAAAAGCCCGCGTTTGTGAGTTTTGCTTTTTTGATAAATTCAACGAGGTTTGAAAACTGCTCTTCCGTTTCCCCGGGGAAACCTGCGATAAACGTGGAACGAACGGCAATATCGGGAATTTCGCTTCTCAATTTTTCGATAAGAGCGAGATAACCCTCGCCCGTTCCTTTCCTGTTCATTCTTTTAAGAACTACGGCGTCGGCGTGTTGAAGCGGAATATCGAGATATTTGATAATCTTCTTGTTATTTTTAATTTCGGCGATAAGTTCGTCGGTGAGTTTATCGGGATAGCAATATAAAATTCTTATCGCGCCGATATTATCGAGCGCGGAAAGTTTTTGCAACAGCTCGACAAATTTATTCTCGCCGTATAAGTCCTCGCCGTATCTCGTGACGTCCTGCGCAACGAGAATAAGTTCTTTTACGTCGCCGAGACTTTTCGCTTCGGATAGAAGTTCCTCTTCCGTTTCCGAACGATATTTGCCGCGTATTGACGGAATAAGACAATAAGTGCAACGGTTATCGCAACCGTCCGCAATTTTTAAATAAGCGTAGTGAACGGGCGTCGTAACCACTCTCTTTTCGGCTTTGAACTCCTTGGCTTTACCTACGAAGTTTACTCTTTCGCCCTTATAAGCAAGTTCTATCGCCTCGGGAAGAAACTCGTAATCGCCCGTGCCTAAAAAGACGTCGACTTCCGTGAATTCGTCGAACATATCTTTCACGAACTTTTGCGGCATACAACCCGTTAAGATAATCTTTTCCAGTTTACCCGTTTTACGAAGTTCGTTGACCTCGAAAACCGTTTCCACGGCTTCCTTTCTCGAACTTTCCAAAAAAGCGCAGGAATTGACGATTATAATTTGAGCCTCTTCCTGTTCCTGCACGATTTTATCAGAGCCGAGAACGGCAAGCATTTTTTCGGTGTCCACCCTGTTCTTATCGCAACCGAGCGATATTACGCCGATTGTTTTCTTCTTAAATGTATCAAACGTCATAATTTCCGTACAACTCTTCAAATTCCTCGGGAGAAAGCGTAACCTGCTTTTGTTTTCCGCCCTGACTGTTTAAAACGTAGCCTTTGGCAACCATCCAATCGTAAATTCTCGCCGCTTTATTGAATCCGCAGGATTTAAGTCTTCTCTGAATGAGCGAAATGGATATATTGCCCATCTCGACAGCCATTTTAAGCGCTTCGATATAATAATCGGGAACGGTTTCCTCCGCGCCCGTAACGCTTTCGATTTGCGGGTTGGCTTCCTGGTCTATTTCCTTCATAGCCGCCTCGTTGAAATAACACTCGTTGTTATCTCGAATGTAGTTGACGACGGCTTTTATTTCGTCCATATCGATATACGCGCCCTGAGCTCTTTCCATATTGCTCATATAACTCATTCTGTAAAGAAGGTCGCCGTTACCGAGCAGTTTTTCCGCTCCGCCCTCGCCGATAATCGTAGACGAGTCCATAGCGTTGGACATCTTGAACGCCATTCTCGATATGAAGTTCGTTTTTATCGAACCTTCGATGATATTTACCGACGGCCTTTGCGTTGCGAGAATAAGATACATTCCCGCAGCTCTCGCTTTTTGCGCAAGCCTGCCTATCTTTTCCTCAATCGTCTTTTTGTCCGTAGACATCAAGTCCGCAAACTCGTCGATAATAATAACGATTTTCGGAAGTTTACGGGTTTTTCTCGGGTCGATTAAATCGTTATATTCGTCGATGTTGTGAACGACGAGTTCCGCCATCTTCGCATACCTTGCCTCCATTTCCTTAACCGCCCCGTTAAGCATCGCAACCGCCGTTTTCGCGTCCGTTATAATATCGCCGAAAAGAAGATGCGGAATACCTTCAAACACCTTAAATTCGACGAGCTTCGGGTCTACGATAATCAACCTCAAATCCGCGGGGCTGTATTTATAGAACCAACTGATAAGAAGGGAGTTAAGCCCTACGCTCTTTCCCGTTCCGCTCGCGCCGGCTATAAGCATATGAAGCGTTTTAGTTAAATCCGCGACGACGGGATTTCCGACTATATCTTTACCGATAGCAAAAGTAAGCGAGGTCTTTTTGGTTTTTTGGAAAGAATCACTCTCCAAAACTTCCTTTAATCCGACAATCGACCTTTGCTCGTTTGCAACCTCCACGCCGATAAGCGACGCACCCGGGATAGGCGTGATACGAATATCGTTTTTCGTTTCAAGACGAAGTTTAAGGTCGTCCGCATACTTCAATACCGTTTTTATCGAAACGTTATCTGGAATGGAAATATCGAACCTCGTGACGGTGGGCCCGTGAACGATATTTGCAAGGCTCACTTCAACCCCGCCGAGTACTTTTAAAGTGTTGATGATTTTCGTTGCCTTATCGCGTTTGAAAAACTCGACGTCGGCGTAATTCTCCTGCGAGGAATACGATTTGAGAAGACTCAAAGGCGGAGCGTTATACTTGAAGTTGAAAGGCATCTCGTCGAAAGGATTGTGTTCCTTTTCCTCTTCTCCGTTCTTGCCGCTTTCAGATTTGCTTTCGGCATTTCTTTCTTCACGGCGAATTTCCGTCTTTTCGGGTTTTTCGGGCTTCAAAGAATCGGTTCTTCTCGGCGCGACGCCCGCATATTCGTCGAAATCGGAATAGTCCTTCTTTTCTTCCTCGAACGGAATATCGAAATCGATTTCCTCTCCGTCCGTTATAACGTCGTCGCTGACTTCGTTGTTAACCTCTTCCATAGCGAATTCCATATCGTCGTTTTTATAATCCGACGTCTTTTTCGCGGCGTGTTTTGAAACGGCGGCTTTAAACGAATTAGGCATATAAATGTCGCCGTTTATGCCGGACTCGTCGATTCCGTCAACGGCGTCGTAAGTGGTCTTACGCTTATCGTAAGGCTGCGAAGTTTTTCCGCCGTAAGAAAGTATATCCGGCTCGGAATTTTTTTCCGAACCCGATTTTACGTATCTCAATTTACTCTCGAAATCTTTATTGTATTCGTCGCTGTATAAAGCCGAACGGCCGCCGGATACGCCGCTCGAAGAAGAGCGAACGTCTTCGCGGGATTCCCGACGATAATCGTTTGCGCGGCGTTCTTCGTCCTTTTTCATTTCAAACTCCGAACTGCCGACGACGAGCGTTTTTCTCTTTCCGGAATAAACGGGAACGGCCGCCGTTTTTAAAGGCGTTTTTAAAGGCTGTTCGTCGCGAACTCTTCTTTCTCTTTCCACCGTTTTGTATTCGTCGTCGACGCTTTCCGCTTTTTTATCGACGAAATCTTCTTTCTCCTCGGACTTCGGAGTTTCGGATTTCTTGGGAAAAGAAACGTTCGGCGCGAATTTTACCGCGGCGAAACCGCAAAGCAAAATAACAATCGTCCACACGACGTAAGTTCCCGCAAGGGAAACGCCCTGAACGAGAAGATAATCGATAGCGGCGAAAAGCAGACCTCCGACCGTTGCGGTAGAAAAGCCTCCGTTAGCCGCGTCGACGGCTTGCGTGACGTACTCCCCGAGCGTCTGTTCGTTTTTGACGGGATTTACGGCAAGATGGGTTATCGCAAAACCTGCGAATAAGCACGTAAAAACAAAAAACGCCATAAGCGCGCCGCGCTTCGTGGGTTTTAATTTACCGATAAGACAAATAAGCCCGATGAAAAAGAACAGAATCAGCAACGGAAAAGAAAAATAGCCCGTTATGCCGAGCATCGCTGCTTGCAATATTCCGCCGACTGGATAAAAAACCGAATCGCCCGTAACGAGCGCGAAAAATAAAAAAACCGTTACGAGCATTAACGCCATTCCCCAAAGCTCTTTATTAACAAAAGAATCGTCCTTTCTCGCCAACGGTATCACCTCTTTATTTTATTATACCCTAATTATAGCATAACGAACGCTGTTTTTCAAGCGTATAATGTGTTTGTAAAATAAAATTTTGTCGCCTTGAAAACTTTTATCGCCGCGCTCCGTTAAAAAATAAAAAAGGCGCGGGAGTTTATCTCTCACGCCTTTCCGCCGCAATAAAATCAGCTGTTTTTCTCGATAAGTTCGACAATATCTCCGACGGTTTTAAGCTTATCGGCTTCGTCTTCGGCAACGGTAACGCCGAATTCGTCCTCCATCGTCATAAGAAGCTGCACTATATCTATCGAATCCGCGCCGAGGTCGTTTACAACGTCGCTGTCTCTGCTAACGGTTCTTTCGGATATGCCGAGCTGCTCGCTTATTATCGCAACTACCTTGGAATACGTATCCATTATTTATCCTCCGAATATCTTCAGGCTGTATAGCCGTCTTTGCAAGTATAACTCATTTACGAATCGTTGTCAAGGTTTTTTTCGATTATTTTGCGTTTTTGGGCTTACGCATAGTAAGTCCTATCCTGTTTTTCTTCACGTCGACCGAGAGAACCCTGACTTTAACCACTTGCCCGACCTTTAATACGTCCGACGGATGTTTGACGTAATTATCCGAAATTTCCGAGATATGCACGAGTCCGTCCTGATGAACGCCTATATCGACGAACGCGCCGAAATCGATAACGTTTCTTACCGTGCCGGTGAGTTCCATACCGACTACGAGGTCGTTAATATCCATAACGTCGGAACGAAGTTCCTGCTTCGGAAGGGAATCTCTTACGTCCCTCCCCGGTTTTAAAAGTTCGACGACTATATCGTTCATCGTAGGCACGCCCATTCCGCAACTTTCCGCGGCTTTTGCTTCGCCGTATTTTTTGATTTGTTCGGGAAGAGCCGAAAGTTTTCTTTCTTCCACGTCCTTATCGGTGTAGCCGAAAAGCGCGAGAAGTTTTTCGGTGGCTTCGTAAGATTCCGGATGAACGGCAGTGTTATCGAGAATGTTTTTTCCGTCTCTGATTCTTAAAAATCCCGCGCACTGCTCGAACGCTTTCGCTCCGAGCTTTGGAACTTTGAGAAGTTGCTTTCTCGTGGTGAACTTTCCGTTTTCCTCGCGGTATGCGATTATGTTTGACGCTATCCCAGAGTTAAGCCCCGAAACTCTCGATAAAAGCGACGGGCTTGCCGTGTTTAAATCCACGCCGACGCTGTTTACGCAATCCTCCAAAACACCGTCTAAAACCTCGTCGAGACGAGTCGGCGGCATATCGTGCTGATATTGCCCGACGCCTATGGCTTTCGGGTCTATTTTAATAAGTTCGGCAAGAGGGTCTTGAAGTCTTCTCGCAATGGATATTGCGGAACGAAGAGTTAAATCGTACTGCGGGAATTCCTTTGCGGCGAGCGGCGAACCCGAATAAACCGACGCACCCGCCTCGTTTACGACGACGTAACCGACTTTCCCGCCGTAATCTTTGAGCATATCCGCAACGAAAATCTCCGATTCTTTGGAAGCCGTTCCGTTACCGATTGAAATTACGTCGACCGAATATTTATCGATAAGTTTTTCAAGTGCGGCCTTCGCTTCCGCGGTTTTGCTCTGCGGCGGCGTGGGATAAACGACGGTGGTGTCGAGTACTTTACCCGTTCCGTCCACGACGGCTATCTTGCAACCCGTTCTGTACGCAGGGTCGAAGCCCATCGTGACCTTATCCTTAACGGGCGGCTGCATAAGAAGCGGACGAAGATTCACGTCGAACATTTTTATCGCCTGCTCCTGCGCGTTTTCGGTAAGATAGTTTCTTATCTCTCTTTCAATCGAAGGCTGAATAAGGCGTTTATACGCGTCCGCAACGGCCGCTCTTACGTTCTCCGTGGTGACGCTTCCATCCTTAACGAAACCTACCTCGCACACCCTTACGGCAAACTCCTCGTCGATTGCGACCTTAACTTTAAGATACCCCTCTTCTTCCCCGCGATTGAGCGCGAGAACGCGATGGGATTTTATTTCCGAAACGGGTTCGGAATATTCGGCGTACATTTCGTAAGTCTTTGCGCCGTCCTCTTCCGCCTTTTGAATTTTAGAGGAAATCTCGCCGTTTTTCAAATAAATTCTGCGAAGCTTCTTCCTGAGTTCCGCGTCGTCGGAAATTCTTTCGGCGATTATATCCTGCGCGCCGGCAAGAGCGTCTTTTTCGTTTTTAACGCCGAGTTCTTCGTTGACGAACGGCTTTGCCAAATCTTCCGCAGTGCCTTCCTTTACGTTTTGCGCGAAAAGTATATCGGCGAGAGGTTCGAGACCTTTGGCGATAGCAACGGTCGCTCTCGTTTTTCTCTTTTGTTTGTAAGGCCTGTATATATCCTCGACTTCCGCAAGAGTTTCCGCAGCGGCAAGCGCGGCGGCTATTTCCTCGGTCATCTTTCCCTGCTCGGTTATCGATTTTTCAACTTCTTCCTTTCTCTTCTCGATATTACGAAGATAATTGAGTCTGTCCGAAAGTTCGCGGAGAACCTGGTCGTCGATATGCCCCGTCATTTCCTTTCTGTAACGAGCGATGAACGGTATCGTATTTCCCTCGTCCAAAAGTTCGACGACGTTCTTAACGTGGTCTTCTCTGAGTTTGAACTCCTGCGTAATTTGTTTTAAAATATCCATTGTTACTTCCTTAACGTTTTTAAATATATTTTATCGTCCTCGCCGATGCGGAACGAATCTTGCATTTTTGAAATTGCCTTATTTTGCGTGAACCGGCTTAACGAATTGTTTTGCATAAAGACAAGCGTTTCCTCGCGACGCTTCACAAGCGCGACCTGCAAAAGCCAAGCGATTGCCATATCGTTGTAAAAACCTCTTCCGTCGAGCCGTTCGACGATGCGCAGAATTTCTTCCGTTCGGTCTCCTCCGACGTAGAAATTCATCAAAGCGACTATCCTGAAACGAAGGGCAAATCCGTCGAGCGAATCTATTCCCTCCGTAAGCAAGGAATAAAGTTTTTCCTTTTCCGACGCTTTCGGTTTCAATTCGGAAACGAAGCAATCAATATGCGACCAGCTGTCGCACTTCGTTAAAAACTCGTCCTTCCTTTTCCAGAACTCGTCAAGCCCCAACCTCGGCAGAAGCAACCCATAAATCAACGTATCCTCGAAATAACGGAACTCGCACTTTTCGAGGTATTCCTCTATCTCGGCTTTATCGACGCTTTTAGCTACACGCTTTATCTCGGGCATTCTCACGCCTATCGTTTCATATTCGGTTTTCGTTATTTTATCGTTAAACTTTTTATATTCCGCGTCGCTCTTGCTTTTGAGTTCGGCAACGACTTTTTCATAGACGTTCATCAATCATTCTCCGCTTCTTTTTCACATTTGTAAAATATCGCAAAATCATAGTTGTTTAAAGTGATTTTTGAAAGTTTTACGTTACGCGTCGTTTCAAATATTTCACAATCCGTTTCAAGGCAAACCGCCCTGTCGCCCATATTCACGGCAACGTAAATCTTCTTCCCTTCAAAACTTCTCGAAAAGGAAAAATAGCCCCCGCGCGAAACGACGTCCGAAACCTCCCCGTCCTTAAAGCAATCGTAAGACGCCCTTAACTCGGATAAAAATTTATACCAATCGTAAAGTTCTTTATCCTCGCTTTCAACGAAGCAGGTACGGTTGAAAGGGTCTTTGTTTCCCTCCGTCATCTGCTCGTCACCGTAATAAACGCAAGGCACTCCGTAAAGACAAAACTGCAAAAGCGAACAACATTCGAGCATTTTCACGGCGTCCTTTTTTTCGGTATCCGTAAGCTTCTCCGAAGCCATTTTTTCTCTTTCCGTTTCGAGTTTCCCTCGCTTACCGAGAACAGTAAGAATACGAGGCGTATCGTGAGTTCCGAGTACGTTCATAAGCGAATTAAGCGCATAAAACGGATAATTATCTATTTGCTCGCGAACAGTTTTATATAAGTTTTCGCTTTTGCCGCTTAACGCAAAATCGATAATCGCGTTTTTCAGCGGATAATTCATAACGCTGTCGAGTTCACCGCCCCAAAAATACTTGCGGCGTTTATCGTACGCAATCTTGTTCGTTGCGTCCTCCCAAACCTCGCCGATAACGATTTTATCGTCGCCGAACGATTTAGCCTTTTCGGTTATTTTACAAACGAATTCGTCGTTTATTTCGTCAACCACGTCGAGCCTTACGCCGCCCGCTCCAAGCTT
>CALDMH010000137.1 GCA_937915565.1 uncultured Clostridia bacterium
ATTTGCTTAATTTTTATTTTCGGGAAGTTTTAAATACTTCATAATATCTTCCATTTTTGCCGTTACGAGGGAAACGTATTTATCCGCGCAGCCGTAATAAACGTAAAGCGTTCCGTCTTTAACCACCGCGCCGGTGGGGAACACGCAACCCTGATACAAGCCGCTCTTTTCGTATTCCGCAGAGGGTTCGAGAACGAACTTGCGCGAACGGGCGATTATCTTTTTCGGGTCGTTTTTATCGAGAAGCATAAGCCCTACGCGATAACACTTATCCGCATTGCTCACGCCGTGATAAATAAGCAGCCAGCCGTCCTCCGTTTCAATCGGCGGACAACCCGCGCCGACTCTCCCGTTTTCCCAATCCTCTACGCCCGAATACAATTTTTCGCGCGTCGGCCATTCCATCAAATCGTCGCTCGAAGAAATCCACATCGAACGGTCCTCGCCGATAACGGGGCGCGAAATCATATAAAAGCTCCCGTTTATTTTCCTCGGGAATATAACGACGTCGCGGTCGTCCTCTCTGGCGTCCGTTATTCTTCCGAGCCGCTTATAGTTGATAAAATCCTTCGTCGCGGCAAGGTAAGTCAAAGTTTCGTTCGTTCTCAAAAACCACGGCTCGCTGTCCTCGTGAGAGGTTTTCCACGCCTTCGCTTCCTCAACCCTTTGCTCGTAAGGAAGCCAATATCTCCCCGGGGCGTAAGCTCTCGAAGCGTACGTCATATAATAAACGCCGTCGATATTAACTATCCTCGGGTCTTCCACGCAACCGCCGTCGGCGTCGTTTTCGTCAACGTCGAATATCGGCTTGTCGCCGTGCCTTGTGAAATTGTAGCCGTCGTCGCTCGTGGCAAGCCCCAATCTTATGTTGTGTTTGATTTCGTCGCCGCCCGCACGATAGACCATAACGAACTTATTCGTTTTTTCGTCGAATATCACCGCGGGATTTAAAACGCACAGGTTTTCCCATTGATTCCTTGATTCCGGTTTCAATATCGGGTTTCCGTCGTATCTTTTAAATTTAAAATCCACAAAAAAACTCCTTTTACGTAAAATCGATTTATTTCTTCTCGCGGTTATTTTAATATATTATTGTCGGCGTTATCTATATCATTTTGACACATAAATCAGGTTAAAATTAACAATTTGTAACATAATTACGCTTTTTAACGAAAAAGAACGCGAAAAACAATTACGTTAGTATTGACAAACCGAATTTCGGGATATATAATTTCATTATGAATAAATTTGGTTTTGAAAGCGACAATACGACGAGTAAACGCGTTGAAAAGTTCATCGACAAAATATCCTTTTCCTATCATATCAACACTTTCGACTTCCCGATAATGCACGGACACAAGGATTACTGGGAATTTACCGTTTTAACCGACGGAAAACTTATCAACGTTTTAAACGGTGAAAAAATCCGCGTGACGGAAGGGCAGATATTCTTTTCAACGACGGACGACGTTCACTGCCTTAAAAAATCGGGCAACGAAAAATTGCGTTATATAAATATCGTCGCAAGGGAGCAAGCCGTTAAAAGGCTTGCCGAATTGTTTGCGCCCGACTTTATGGACACTTTGAGGAAAATTAAAAGAACCCACACTTTTCCCGACGAATTCATAAAGCAAATAAACGAAATCATTCACCAGGTTTTGCTTCTTCCCGACGACGAAAGCGAAAAATATAACGGACTTTTGTGCGGCGCGGTTATGCTCATTATGCAATTTCTATATAGAAAAAGCGTGGATTATATCGATATAAGCAAGCAAAACGAGCAACCCGAATGGGTTAAACAGCTTAACAAAGCGATGAAAGCTCCCGAATTTTTAACTTATAACGTAACCGATTTATGTCAGCTTCTTCATTATTCGAGAATGCAGCTTTCGAGGATATTCCGCAACAGCTTCGGAACTACTCCGCACAAGTTTTTAATCGAACACAAACTCAGAACCTTTTGATGACGACGGATATGAAAGTAATCGACATTGCGGAATTCGTGGGATTTACGAACCTTGCGAGTTTCAACACTTATTTCAAAAACGCTTACGGGATTACGCCGGGGCGATTCAGGAAGAACGTTTAAGTCGAAAAAGAGAATCGTTTGCCCGACGATTCTCTTTTTTATTATCGGATAATTCTTTTATTACCCGACAATTTCCGTTTTTATTATCGGATAATTCTTTTATTGCACGACGATTTCCGTTTTTATTATCGGATAATTCTTTTATTGCACGACGATTTCCGTTTTTATTATGCGTTATTTGAAAATTTTAAACTCTTCTCGGCGCGTCAACGTCAACCCGATAGGTTTTAATTTTTTAAGTTATATAATAAGCGTATATAATAAGCGGCGAGCCGAACGGCTCGCCGCTTAAAAAATTTACGAAATTATTTTAAATATTTCTTTAAATCCTCTACTCTGTCCAACCTCTCCCACGAAAATTCGGGTCTGCCGAAATGTCCGTAAGCCGCGGTGGCTTTGTAAACAGGCTTTCTTAAATCCAAAGTTTTAATTATCGCCGCGGGGCGCAAATCGAATTCCTTGGAAATTACGTCCGCAATTTTTTCGTCGGGAAGTTTGCCCGTACCCTTCGTATTCACGAAAAGCGAAACCGGTTTCGCCACGCCGATGGCGTAAGCTACTTCCAAAGTACATTCGTCCGCAAGCCCTGCCGCAACGACGTTTTTGCAAATATATCTTGCCATATACGCCGCGCTTCTGTCAACTTTCGTCGGGTCTTTGCCGGAAAACGCTCCGCCTCCGTGCGGACAACTTCCGCCATAAGTATCGACGATGATTTTTCTGCCCGTAAGCCCGCTGTCGCCGTGAGGGCCGCCAATCTCGAATCTGCCCGTGGGGTTAATGTAATATTTCGTGTTTTCGTCGAGAAGTTCGGCAGGCATACTCGCTTCTATAACGTATTTTTTTATATCTTTGCGGAGCTGCTCGGTGGAAACCTTTTCGCTATGCTGCGAGGAAACCACTATCGTGTCGATTCTCTTCACCTTTCCGTCTTCGTATTCCACGGTAACCTGACTTTTTCCGTCCGGACGAAGATAAGGAAGCAGACCGCTCTTGCGGACTTCCGTTAATTTTTTCGTGAGTCTATGCGCAAGCGTGATGGCCATAGGCATATATTCTTCCGTTTCGTTGGTGGCGTAACCGAACATCATTCCCTGGTCGCCCGCGCCGAATCTATCCGTTTCGTCGCCGCTTTTTCTATGCTCCACGGAATCGTCCACGCCCAAAGCTATATCTGCGCTCTGGTCGTGAATCGCCGTTAAAACGGCGCAGGTGTCGCAATCGAAGCCGTATTTAGCCCTGTCGTAACCTATCTCGCGAATGGTATCCCTTGCGATTTGCTGAATATCGACGTAACAATGTGTCGAAATTTCGCCCATAACGAGAACCAAACCCGTCGTTGCGGAAGTTTCGCAGGCAACCCTCGCCATAGGGTCTTTTTGCAGAATAGCGTCCAGAACCGCGTCGGAAATCTGGTCGCAAATCTTGTCCGGATGCCCTTCGGTAACGCTTTCGCTGGTGAAAAATTTGTTCATAACTAAAACCTCTTTCAATGTATTTGTGGTCATTGACTGTGGTCGGGTTTAATATATCACGTTTTAAATCGTTTGTCAAATTTAATAATATATGTTAAAATAATTTCGTAGTTTTATAGGGGGCGAGGCGGAAACGCTTTCCGCCTCGCCCCGCGCCGGCCGAAAATCGATAAAAAAGCGGCGTTTTTGCAATGCTCGTTTTATTTTCGGCTATCATCGGGAAAAAAGTATGAAAGAATTTTGCGGCTTATGCCCTGAAAACTGTTTTACGGACAGAAATAAAAATATCGGCGCGTGCGGCGAAAAATCGACTATGCGGATAGCCAAATTTTACTCGCATAAGTTTGAAGAGCCGCCGATAAGCGGAACGAACGGCTCGGGAACGATTTTCTTCACCGGTTGTTCGTTAAAATGCGTGTTTTGCCAGAATTACGAGCTTTCGCGCTCGAAACGGGGCAAGGAAATCTCGCCCGCCGAACTTGCGGATATTTTTAAAAAACTCGAAGATTCGGGCGTTCACAACGTAAATCTCGTAACCCCGACGCATTTCGTGAAAGAAATCGCAAAAGCTTTCGATATTTACCGCCCGAAAATCCCCGTGGTTTACAACACTCATTCCTACGAAACGCCGAAAGCTCTGGAAATAATCGACCCTTACGTCGACGTTTATCTCCCCGACCTTAAATTTTTCTCGCCCGACGTTTCGGAAAGATACACCGGAAAAAGAGATTACTTTTCCGTCGCTTCAAAAGCCGTGGAATTTATGATGAACTCCAAAAAAACCGTTTTCGACGAGAACGGAATGATGAAATCGGGGGTTACCGTCAGGCATATGATAATGCCTCTTTGCGTGCCGGATAGTAAAAAAATATTGAAATGGTTCAGCGAAAACCAAAAAAACGGCGCGTATATTTCCTTAATGGCGCAATACACTCCTTTCGGCGAAAAGGATAAGTACCCCGAACTGAAACGCCCCGTGACGAAAGCCGAATACGAGCGCGTTTACGAAGAACTGTTAAGGCTCGGAATCGAAAACTACTTTGCGCAGGAACTGCGCGCGGCGAGCGAGAGCTTTATTCCAGATTGGGATTTTTAATTTCGTTTTTTTCGGCCGCGGGTGCTCGAAATTCAATTTCGAGCACCCGCGGCATACCTAAATTTTTAGTTTTTAAACAAACGGGCGGTTGCAAGCTGTGCTTGCAACCGCCCGTTAAATTTCCGTGCTTTAACTTGCACCGAATAAAAACGCAAGCGGTAAAACGCCTGCAAAAAACTCATCGAAAAAACGTCACGATGAAGCCCGAAAGCCGATTGCCGCGTTCCGTTTACGTTTCGGAAAGGCCGAGCAAATAATCCGCCGACACACCGAAAAATTCCGCTAACTTCACAATATCCGAAGCCTTCGGTTCGGTTTTGTTAAGCTCGTAACGAGCGATAGCGGATTGGCTTATGTCTACCCTTCGGGATAGTTCCATTTGAGATAGGTTGACGCTTTCTCGAAGCATCTTTATTCTCTCACCGAGCGTTTCCATAGGTAAAATTTTACCATAATTTGTTATGAATATGCTTGACAAACCAAAAATGACTTGTTACAATGAAAATAAGTCGATTTTGACTTAAAATTTATATTTGGAGGGTGTATCTTATGGGGTACATAGAAAAAAACTTAGGCAAGAACGAAGTTGTTGTCAAAGTAGCTGAAAGAAACGGTTTGTTTCTTTTGTGGACGTGGATTAAGGGTATTTTATTCTGCTGGCTTTTGCTTATTCCGCTTATCAAAGCGATTATAAGAACCGTTCAGTTCACTCACGTCGAACTTGCTTTAACGAACAAAAGGCTCGTCGGTAAAATCGGCGTTTTGAACACCGACGCAATGGACAGTCCTCTTAACAAAATTCAGAACGTTGCCGTAACCCAGACCTTCGGCGGAAAGATTTTCAATTATAGCCTTATAACCGTCGTAACCGCTTCCGGTTCTTATAAGTTCGACGCTATCAAAAACGGTAACGCGTTCAAGAATATGGTTACCGCGCAAATCGACCAGTACGAAGAAGACAGAATCAAACAGCAAGCTAACGAAATGGCTAAATCGATGGCGGGAGTTCTTAACGCAAACAAATAATGAATTCCGAAAAATTAAAAGCAAAAGTAAGCATTCCTGCGGTTTTTGTTTTATATCTCGCTATCCCCGCGTTTATCTTTTTGCCGACGATTATCCCTACGATAATTCTCAACGTTAAATATCAACTTAAAAAAGCCGCTGTGGACGTGGTTACGAACGTAACCGGTCTGCCCTCGGTGGACAGTATTCAAGGCGAAATTAACGATATTACGAGCGAAGTTACGAACGCAATGGACGAAGAAACGGGTGGTTGCCTCACTTCGGCGAGAAATTTTATGGTCACGATGACTTCTATCCTCCTTATCGTTTGGGGGTTCTGGTGCGTCGTGATGACGTTTAAACACTTCAACAATAAACTTTCCATAGACGGAGAAACGGTGGACTGTTCCTCGGGAAGGAACAAACTTACCACTTCTCTTAACAAAATCAACAACGTTTTCGTGGAACAATCGATTTGGGGCAAACTTTTAAACTACGGCAACATAACGATTTCCGCTCAAAACGGCAGCGTGACGGTTAAAAACATAAATAACCCGAACAAATATGCGGACGTTTTAAAATCCGAAATATCCTGAAAGGAAAATCAAGACAACGTTTTTTAAAAGGGGCGTTTGCCGATTAAATCGGCAAACGCCCCCTCTCCTTTTCTCTCAAATTCAAACTCTTCTTAAATACAAATCTTTTCGTTCAAACCAAACCTTTTTCGCTCAACCGAGCAAATTGCCCCTTAAAACACCTTATATATTTATTAAATATCAACCTTGTTCAAAAGCTGTTCGTCGTTCTCGCGAAGCTCTTTGGGAATGACGATATTATCGTAATCGATGAAATACTTCTTTACGTTGATTATATAATAATCGACGAGTTTCATACAAACTTTCATAACCGTGAAGAACGACAAAACCATTACCGTTCCCACGCCGAAAGTGAACACCGCCGTGGAAATCGAAAGATAAACGCAAATTATTATCACCGACAAATACGCCGCAAACATTTTCCAGAAATATTGTTTCTTCGGGAAAAGCCCTTTTGCGAAAGCTTCCTTTAAACCCATTCCTCCGACGAGCATATTGGTCATTACCTGACTCATACAGGTTGCGTAAAGCGTTGCCGCAAAGAAGAACGCGCACACGCCGAAAAATACCACCGGAACCGCCGCGTACTGGGCGACGTAACGCAACAAAAGGTACTCCAAAACGAACACCAAAGCGTAGTAAACAATCGACAGAACTGCGTCTATAAGTTGATAAACGACTATTTTTCTCAAATTTTCAAACATCGCGCCGAGATACTTTCCGTGCGTTAAACTGGACATATGTCCGTTCACGAGTATCATCGTCGTCGAGTCGCTTATTCCGGCGAAAAACCTATAAAGATAAGCGATAAGCACGCATATAAGCCCTGCGAGCGCAATGCTGTTTACGTTGCCGTTTATATATGCGAGAAACGCCTCGAAATCCGCAACGAGAACGGACGAAGCCTGCTCCGTAACCGTGGAACTGTTTGCCGCTCCGCCCTGAACGAGCCCTTTCAAAAGCTCGATGACGTCCTTTAAAACGGGCGATAATTTTTCGAGAAACGGCCTTAAACTTATTTTAAGCGTGAGCCATACTCCCGTTGCAAACACCGTAAACATTATTATTTTATAAAGTATATTTTTAAATACAAGTCCGAAATTGCCTATCGCAATTTTCAACGCGTTGATAACTCGCAAAACGAATTCCTCCCTCCGCAGACAGGTTATATAATTCTATTATATAATATATTTTTATTTTTTGCAAGAACTTTTTAACAGTCAAAAACCGAGGCTTAATTATAAGGCCGAAAAATCGTAAAAGCGCAAAAAAAACGAGGTGCGGAAAACCGAACCTCGTTTCGTTTTGATAAATTATTTATTCATCGCTTTTTCAACGGCAACGGCAACCGCAACGGTTGCGCCGACCATCGGGTTGTTACCCATACCGATAAGTCCCATCATTTCAACGTGAGCCGGAACGGACGAAGAGCCTGCGAACTGCGCGTCCGAGTGCATCCTTCCCATCGTATCCGTCATACCGTAAGAGGAAGGACCTGCGGCCATATTGTCCGGGTGAAGCGTTCTGCCCGTGCCGCCGCCAGATGCAACGGAGAAATATTTCTTGCCGTTTTCGACGCACCATTTTTTGTAAGTGCCTGCAACGGGGTGCTGGAATCTCGTGGGGTTGGTGGAGTTTCCGGTTATCGAAACCATAACGTTTTCGAGTTTCATTATGGCAACGCCTTCGGGAACGTTATCCGCGCCGTAGCATTTAACCTTTGCTCTCGGGCCGTCCGAATAAGGCTTCTCGTAAACTACGGTTACCTTTTCGGTGTACGGGTCAAATTTGGTTTCGACGTAAGTGAAGCCGTTGATTCTCGAAATAATCATAGCGGCGTCCTTGCCGAGGCCGTTAAGAATAACTCTTAAAGGTTTGGTTCTTACGGTGTTTGCGTTAAGCGCGATTTTGATTGCGCCCTCGGCAGCCGCGAACGATTCGTGACCGGCAAGGAAGCAGAAACAATCGGTGTCGTCCGAAAGAAGCATTGCGCCGAGGTTTCCGTGGCCGAGACCGACCTTTCTGTTTTCGGCAACCGAACCGGGAATACAGAAAGATTGAAGACCTACGCCGATTTTAGCGGCTGCGTCCGCAGCTTTTTTAGCTCCGCTCTTAATTGCGATAGCCGCGCCGACGGTGTAAGCCCAAACGGCGTTTTCAAAACAAATGGGTTGAGTGCTTCTTACGATGTCGTCGCAATCAACGCCTTTGGAGAGGCATATTTCCTTGCATTCTTCAACCGAAGAAATGCCGTATTCTTTCAAAGTAGCATTGATTTTATCAATTCTTCTTTCATATCCTTCAAATAAAGCCATTTCTTCTTCTCCTTATTCCTTTCTCGGATCGATATATTTGTAAGCGTTCTCGAATCTGCCGTAGTGACCCTTGGCTTTCTCGTACGCTTCGTTGGGAGTGAGACCTTTTTTGATGAAATCGGTCATTTTGCCGAGCGAAACGAACTCGTAACCGATAACCTGCATATCCTCGTCGAGAGCCATTCTGGTTACGTAACCTTCCGCCATTTCAAGGTATCTCGTACCCTTCTCCTTCGTGCCGTACATCGTTCCGACTTGCGAACGAAGACCTTTTCCGAGGTCTTCGAGACCCGCGCCGATAACGAGACCGTCGTCCGAATAAGCGGACTGGGTGCGGCCGTAAACGATTTGCAGGAAGAGTTCTCTCATAGCCGTGTTGATTGCGTCGCAAACAAGGTCGGTGTTAAGCGCTTCGAGAATGGTTTTTCCGGGGAGAATCTCGGACGCCATTGCGGCGGAGTGAGTCATACCCGAACAACCTATGGTTTCAATCAACGCTTCTTCGATTACGCCCTTTTTGACGTTGAGCGAGAGCTTGCAAGCACCCTGCTGAGGAGCGCACCAACCGACGCCGTGCGTAAATCCGCTGATGTCGGTAATCTGTTTTGCTTCAACCCAAAGCCCTTCTTCGGGGATAGGTGCGGGCCCGTGTTTAGGACCTTTGGCTACGCAGACCATATCCTTTACTTCGTTTGAATATTGCATAAATATTCCTCCAAAATTTTTTTCCGTGAAAACCGCCGGAATCGCTCCGGCTTCCGTTCGCCTACATTATAGCATATCGAAAATTTTTTTTCAATTATTATTTAACCGTTATTTCAAGTTTTTTTGCTTGCTTTTATATTGTTTTAATGTTAAAATAATTTATAATCGCGGCGAAAGGTCGCAGTTTGTCAGAGGTAACATTATGAAAAACGTTATGGACGTTCTCGAAGAACGCGGATTTATAAAACAAACCGTTTACGGCGAAGACCTTAGAAAGAAACTCGAAAACGAAAGCGTGACTTTTTACGTCGGCTTCGACCCTACGGCGGACAGCCTGCATATCGGGCATTACATTCCCATTATGGCTATGGCGTGGATGCAGAAATTCGGACATAGACCTATTGCTCTCTTCGGCGGCGGAACGGGAATGATAGGCGACCCTTCGGGCAGGTCGGATATGCGCCAGATGATGACGAGAGAAACGATTGACCACAATATCGAATGTTTTAAAAAGCAAATGTCGCGTTTCATCAGTTTCGACGGCGAAAAAGGCGCGATTATCGCCAATAACGCGGACTGGCTTTTAAACCTCAATTACGTTCAATTCCTCCGCGACATAGGCGTTTATTTCTCCGTGAACAAAATGCTCACCGCGGAATGTTTTAAGCAAAGAATGGAAAAAGGACTTACCTTCTTCGAGTTTAACTATATGTTGATGCAAGGTTACGACTTTTTGTATCTTAACCAAAAATACGGCTGCTCGCTCGAAGTGGGCGGCGACGACCAATGGTCGAATATGCTTG
>CALDMH010000138.1 GCA_937915565.1 uncultured Clostridia bacterium
CTCCTTAAAGTCACCTTCACCGTCCGTTAGGCGGCATTCTGCCGTGTGGAGCTCGGACTTTCCTCGTCAGATTCCTCTGCCGCAACCGTACAACCTTCTCGACGGTTATTGATTATACCATAATTCTCGCGGTTTGTCTACTTTTATAAATACGAATTTAATAAAGGTTTTATAAAGACGGATTTAATAACGACGAATTTTACGAACGCAAAATCAATCCTCTTCGCCCGAAAGTCGCGCTTCTCTGTCCGCGATGGTCAACGCCTCAACCATATCGTCGATGTCGCCGAGCAAAAATTCGTCGAGATTATAAGCCGTGTAACCGATGCGATGGTCGGTGATTCTTCCCTGCGGAAAATTGTAAGTTCTTATTCTTTCCGACCTGTCGCCCGTGCCGATTTGATTTTTACGGTTTTCGGCGTATTCGTTGCGATATTGAGTGTTATAATAGTCGTAAAGCCTGCTTTTCATAACCTTCATCGCTTTTTCCCTGTTTTTGAGCTGCGACCTCTCGTCCTGACAGGTGACGACTATTCCCGTCGGCAAATGCGTCATTCTTATGCACGATTCCGTTTTGTTGACGTGCTGTCCGCCCGCGCCGCTCGAACGATAAGTGTCGATTTTCAAATCCTTTTCGTCGATATTTATCTCCACGTCCACGGCCTCCGGAAGCACCGCAACCGTAACCGTAGAAGTCTGAATTCTCCCCTGCGATTCCGTTTCGGGAACTCTTTGCACGCGATGCACGCCGCTTTCAAACTTCAATTTACTGTACGCGCCCTTGCCGCTTATCGAAAAAACGACTTCCTTTATACCGCCGAGTTCCGTTTCGTTTATATCTATTTCTTCCGTTTTCCACCTGTTTTTATCGGCGTAACGCGAATACATACGGTATAAATCGCTCGCAAAAAGCGCGGCCTCTTCGCCGCCCGCTCCGCTTCGTATTTCAACGATAACGTTCTTGTCGTCGTCGGGGTTTTTGGGGAGCAAAAGAATTTTAAGCTCGTCCTTTATCTTCGCAAGTTTTTCTTTGCACTCTTCGAGTTCGGACGAAAGAAGCTCTTTCATCTCCTTATCGGATTCGGTTTTTAACTCCTCGCCGATATTTTTCGCCTCTTCTTCAACGCTTTTATATTCGGAATATTTCGTTGCGGTTTCCTCTATGTCCGACCTTTCTTTGGCGTATTTTTGCCACGTCGGCATATCCGAAATTACGGTCGAATCGGCTAAAAGCTCGCCAAGTTTTTCATACCTTGAAAGGATTTCTTCGAGTTTTTGATTCATTTAAACTTTTTAAACTCCTTTAATTACGTTCCGAATTAAGCCTCTTTAAGTTTCGCTTTGATTATTCTGTCGACTCCGGAAATGTCCTTGATGATTTCCGCGTCAAACTCGTTTTCAAGCATTTTTTTCACGTCTTCGGCCTGACCGATTCCCACTTCGAGGAAGAGGTAACCTCCGTCGTTTAAGCGTTCTTTCGCGCCCGAGCATATACGCCTGTAAAAATCCAGTCCGTCTTCGCCGCCGTTCAAAGCAAGGCGAGGTTCGTTGTTTTTTACAACGTCGTCAAGCTCGCCTATTTCCGCCGACTTTATATAAGGCGGATTTGATACTATTACGTCGTATTTCTCATTTAAGTCCCCGTATAAGTCGATTAACGCCGTTTTTACGTCGGCATCAAAGAGTTTGAAATTCTCTTTTGCAACTTCCAGAGCGTCCGCCGAAATATCGGTTGCTGTCACCGACGCGCCGCTTTTTTTATTGATAACGAGAGCAATCGCGCCGCTTCCCGTGCATAAATCGAGTACGGAATTTTCGGGTTTTACGACCTTTAAAACCTCGCTCACGAGTTCTTCCGTTTCAGGGCGGGGAATCAATACTCTTTCGTCCACTTTTATTTCGTAACCGTAAAAATCGCAATTCCCCAAAACGTAACAAAGCGGCTTACCCGTAAGTCTTTTTTCGGCAAGTTCGTTAATTTTATCGATTACGGAAGATTTCAGTTTCGTATCTCCGCCAAGTTCGCTGCGCTTTATTCCGGAAGCGACGGAAACGAGCCATTCCGCGTCGGAAGCGTCGATATTCGCTTCGGCAAATCTTTTTTTCAGGTTTTCGGTTACAACCGAAACTTTTTCGGGGCAAACGAATTTGCACACAGGCTCGTTCGGGTCTTCGTCCATTTTAAGAACCTTATTGAAAGCCGCAATCGCAACTTCCATCATTCCGTCGTCGGGTTCTTTCGTCGTAAGTTTTTGAAGAAGCAACCCGGGGAGTTTTAAGGGGAAAACGAGCGGGCTGTCGGTTTTTGCAAGAGCTTTCAAAAGTTCGTAAGAAAGTCCCGCGATAAGCGGCAACAACACGACGCGCGATAAAATTCTCAAGCCGATATTCTCGTTAAGCGCGGGGATTAACGCGCCGAATACGGAATAAACCAGGATGCTCACGAGCATTACGAAAAACATAAACGTCGTTCCGCATCTATCGTGAACTCTCCTGCATTTTTTAACGTTTTCAACCGTTAATTCCAACCCTTTTTCGTAACAAGTTATCGTTTTATGCTCCGCTCCGTGATACATATACGTCCTGCGTATATCCTTTAAGAGCGACGTGAATAAAATATACCCGACGAAAATCGCAATTCTTATAAGCCCTTCGATTAAGTTTCGGACAAGCACCAAATCGGGAAAGGCTTTCCCGAAAAGATTGCCGAGAATCGTTGGCAAAATAAAAAACAACGCAATCGAAAAAACGAGCCCCAAAGCGACGCCGAAAAACAAAACCACGTCCATAACGTCGATTTTAAAGGTTTTTGCCAGCCATTTTTCAAATTTCGACGGCTCTTCGTCGTCACCGCCGTAAACCTCGGCGGAACGCATAAGAATTTTCGTACCCATAACGAGCGACGAAAAAAAGTTCACCGCGCCCCTTATAATAGGCAATTTAAGAAAAAAGTTTTGCTTTTCGGGCGGAGTTATTCTCTCGGCTTCCAGACGGATTTTGCCGTCGGAATCTCTCACCGCCGTTGCAACGCCCGTTTTTCCGCGCATCATAACGCCTTCCAGAACGGCCTGACCGCCGATAGAAGTCTTTTTGATTTTCTTTTCTTTCATTTTTAAATATTTAAGAATAAAAAATTAGCCCTATGGATAAAACCGTAGGGCAAAATTTCGCTGTTTTGCCTTTAAAAGGCAAAAAATTAAAGACCGAATCTTTTCTTGAATTTATCAACGCGTCCGC
>CALDMH010000139.1 GCA_937915565.1 uncultured Clostridia bacterium
AACGCTCCCGAAAAACCGGCTTCCAAACTCGGAAACATTTTCGGAAAACTCGGAAAGAAGAAGGATAAGAAGAACGACGGCAACGACGGTAACTCCACCGAAGCTTAATTGCCGAAAATTTGCGTAAAGGCGTTGAAAGTATCGATAACGTAGATATTTTTTGAGGCCGAAACGCAACGATTAAAAAACGAACAAGGGAAACCGCCGTGGCTTTAAGCCGAAGCGTTTCCCTTTTGTTTTTGCGGCGGCGCGACGTTTCGACGTTTTTAGTTCTGCGGCGGCGCAGCAATTAGGCGTTTTTGGTTCGGCGTCGCGACCTTTATTATATAAAAGGAGAGAAAATGATACATTCATTGGCGGGCGGTGTTCTGGACGGCAACGACAGTCATACGCTTGTGAAAGTTAAAATCGACGGAGAGGGAAGAACAGGATATTATCTTTGCGACGAATTTCGTCCGAGCGTCGGCGACAGGGTTATCGTGGAAACGAGAGCCGTCGGAACGGAGCAGGGCGAAGTTTTGAAAGTTGATAAAAACGTTTCCGAAAAATGTTCCCCCGTTCCGATAAAAAGAGCTTTGAGAGTTTTGAAAAAACTATAACTCGCATTGAAATAAAATCCGAAATATAAGCCGCCGAAGAAAAATATAGACCGATGAAGAGTAACGTAAATCCGACGGTTTTGTTTTATTCTTGGCCGGCATACGGCGTTATACGACGCCGGGCGGGCTTTGCGTTTTAAACGCAAAGCCCGCCCGATTTTCTTTTGCCGAACTTATTTAATGACGTAAAAAAACGCGCGCTAATCGATTTATAGCCGCGTTTTTTGGTTTTGATTACGTTATACGAGTTCGCTTCGTTTGATTGACGATTTGTCGATTTATGATGGAGTGTTTCGCTTGATTGACGATTCGTCGGCTCATAACGAAACGCTTCGTTTGATTAACGATTTGTTAGTTTTGCTCCGCAGTTGCCGCAAAATTTATCGTCCGGGGAAACTTTTGCGCCGCATTCGGGGCAGGTTGTCGTAATGGCTTTTCCGCACTCTTTGCAAAATTTTCCGTCCGTCGGGTTTTCCGTTCCGCAATGCGGACATTTAACGGTTTTTTCGCCAAGTCCTTCTTTAACCGCCGAGGCGACGTTTTTCATTGCGGGCGAAACTTCTTCGCTTGCTTCGTTTATCACGGGTACGCTTTCGTTTTTGGCGTAACGCATAATCTCGCGTTTAAACGCAAACGATAAAAGCCCCGCGCCCACTCCGAGAAGCGGAAATCCTATGAACGCACAGAAGAATAATTTCGGAAATTCTCCCGTTCCGAAAGAGGCGAAGAAGTTTATCAACCCGACGAGCGAAAGAACTATCCCTCCGCCGAGAAGAATAAACCCCGTTATTTTCAGTTTCTTTTTTGTCGATTCGTGATTGTTATTTTCGTTCACTGCGTTTTTCCTTTTACGGTTAGTGTATTCAAAATCCGCGTTTTTCCTTTTACGGTTAGTATATTCAAAATCCGCGTTTTAATGCCGCGATTTAACTTGGTTTCAACGCCCGGATTTTTAAGGTTTAAGGTTGGGCGGGTAAAGTGCGGTTGTCGTCGCCGTTTTCGCCGTTTTCCGTAGGCTTTTCTTTAAATAAAAGCTTTAAAAGTATCGGGCAAAGAATGGAAGAGATAACGATAAGCATTATGGTTGCGACGAGAGGGTCTACGCGCCCGGCCGCTCCTTCCTGCATCATAAGCGCGCTTCCCGAGGAATACACCGCAAGCGCAACTTCGCCGCGCGCAATCATTCCGCAACCTATCGTAACGCTTTCCTTATTTTTAAAACCGAAAGGCTTGGCGGCAAGCCCGCACCCGACTATTTTCCCTAAAATTCCGAGCGCGACGAAACAAATTCCGAAGAGCAGGTAAGACCAGCTCAAACCCGAAAAATCGGCGGAAATGCCGATATAAGAGAAGAAAATGGGCGAGAAAATCATATATCCGCTGACGACGACTTTTCTGTCCACGAAGTTCGTGTCTTCAAGTCCGCTGAGCATAATTCCCGCCATATACGCGCCCGTAATCGCTGCTATTCCGAAGAATTTTTCGGCGCAAAACGCAAACAGGAAGCACATTCCGAAGGCGTAAATACTCGTTCTTCTCTTGTGCGGAAATTTGTGTTCTTCCCATTTAAAATACATACGGAGAAGAATTCCGAGCCCTATCGAAAACGCGAAAAATCCCGCGGCTTTCAAAAGCGTTATCCCGATTTGCGAAAAATCTCCGCCTTTGAGGCTCGTTACGATGCTGAGCGCAATAATGCCGATAACGTCGTCGATAACCGCCGCGCTGACAATCGTCTGCCCGACCTTCGAGTTGAGTTTTCCGAGTTCTTTAAGCGTTTCCACGGTAATCCCCACGCTCGTTGCCGCGAGAATCGTTCCCGTAAAGATGGCGTTAAGCAGTTTTTCGCGGGAAAAATCCGAATAGCCGTTCATAAACAGCAGCGTGCCGAGCGTGCCGAGAGCCATCGGAACTAAAACGCCGAAAAGCGCGATAACCGTCGCCGCAAGCCCGCTTTTTTTCAAATCGTCGAGGTTTGTTTCGAGGCCGCTCGAAAAGAGAATAAGCACCACGCCCACCTGACTGAAAGCGTTTAAAACTTCTTTTTCGGCGGCGTTCGGCTTCATAAAAATCGTGCTTAAAATAACGCTGTCGTCATCGTGAAATTTTCCGAGCAAGCCGATTATAACGCCTGCGATTACCATACCCGCGACCTGCGGAAGCCCGAGTTTCCTCGCGAGAAGCCCGAAACTTTTTGCAAATATTAAAATTACCGCAAGGTAATAAAAGATATTGATTATTTCCATAGTTTTCAATCCAAACTTTCTTCAATTAGTACTATCGACGGGAAATGATTATACTCCCGATAAAATCAAAAGTCAACGAAAAAACGATTTTACTATCGAAAATAAGAAAAAAGTTTAAAAATTACGAAAAAAATACGTCGTAACGCTTGAAAAAAACTTCAACGTAGTATATAATAGATATATAAAGGTATGTGTACGCCGCAGGGGCGGCCGTTTTCGGCGTGTTTTTTGCGACGTAAAAACAGACAATTCAGGACAGAGAGGTGCTCCTATGAGAACTTATGCGGGTAAATACGTGGATGATAACGCCGTTGCGGCTAACGGTTTTGCCGCTTCCGTAAAAGAAGAGGGATTTATTCTCGACGACGAGCTTTTGGCTCTTGCGCTTAAAGACGAAAGAAAATATTATCCTGCCGAAGGGGAAGTTGCGGCAACCGCCGTTGCTCTCGATTTTTCACAGGACGAGTTTGCGCCCGACGCAAACGCTCCCAAATACGTACCCTCGCCCACGTTCGCCCAGAAAATGCTCCGTGCGGACGAGATTATTCAGGACAGATACGACGAGCTTAAAAACTACGCTTTGCGTTTCAAAAAGCTCAAAACGAGAATTTCCAAGAAGTTCGACAGTATCAATCAGGGCAGGCTTCAATTCGTTAAATTGTCCGTTGCGGGAAAAACCCTCAAACTTTATCTCAATATGGACATCGCTACGACCGACCCGAAATTCCACTGCAAGGATATGAGCGACAAGAAGACGTACGTAACCGTTCCCGTTCTTCTCCGCGTTAAATCCGGCCGCGCGATGAGATACGCCAAAATTCTTATCGACCAGTGCGCCGCTCAACACGGGCTTAAAGAAAATCCGAAGTTTATGGAAGTGGACGCAATCGGTATGATAGAGCAGTTCCTTTACGGCGGCGGAGAAGAGGAAGAAACGGCCGAAACCGTTGAAACCGCAGATACGGTTGAAACCGCGGAAACGCCCGTTGAGGAATAAGCGTAGAAAAAGCGATTTTACGAACGATTTTTAAGAAAATGCGGAGGGTTGAATTTACAAACCCGTTAAAAATCGAAAAAATCGCAAAAAAACAGTTGACAAACTTTTTAAGGTATAGTAAAATGAATTAGCACTCCGCATAAGGGGTGTTAATTTTTTGAGAAGGCGAAAGATATGGCAAAAGGAAGTAGAACCAGAATAACTTTGGCTTGCACCGAATGTAAGCAAAGAAATTACGACGATTATAAGAACAAAAAGAACGACCCTGACAGAATCGAGCTCAACAAATATTGCCCGTTCTGCAAAAAGCACACCGTTCATAAGGAAACGAAGTAATTTTTATCGGTTTTGCGCCGATAACCGGAATTTAGCCTGACAACGCGCGAGGTGAAACCTTTGCGCGCGCGTTTTCGTATAATCGCGGAAAGAAAAATCGCTCAAAATTTTGAAGCTCGAACGCCGAGGATTTTCGGCGCGGAAGAGCAGTCGGTTTGAGGCGGTATTGAGGCGATTTACGCTTGCGTCGGGCGTGTTTTGACAGGAGGAAGTCAAGAAAATGGAAAAAAACAATCAGGCCGCAGTCGAAAAAGCCGACAAAAAGGCCCAGAAGAAAAACCCCAACAAAAAACCGGGCTTTTTCGCTCGTTTAGGGGCTAAAATCAAAGCCGTTATATCCGAACTCAAAAAGGTCACCTGGCCTTCGTTCCCCACGGTTTTAAAACAGCTCGGTTGCGTATTGGTAACCGTTCTTATTATGCTTGCGCTCATTCTCGTTATCGATTTGGGTCTTCAACAGCTTCTTAATCTTATCAAACCCGGCAACACGCAAGCCGTTGCAACGCTTATCGGCGAGGTGCTTTAAAAATGGCAAATCCCGAAACGGCGAATTGGTACGTTATTCACACGTACTCCGGCTATGAAGCGCTCGTAAAAGATACGATTGAAAAGCTCATAGAGAACAACAATCTTGCCGATACGATACTCGATATAAAAATTCCCACCGAGGAAACCATAGAAGAAAAAGCGAACGGCAAGAAGAAAATCGTTCAGAGAAAAATTTTGCCGTGCTACGTTTTCGTTAAAATGGTTTATTCCAACGATATGTGGTATTTGCTCACGAACACGAGGGGCGTTACCGGTTTCGTCGGTCCTCAGGGTAAAGCTGTTCCGCTCACCGAGGAAGAGATAAAGAAAATGCGCCTCGAAGACAAGGTCGAACATTTCGATTTTGCCGAGGGCGACAGTGTGCGTATCGTTTCCGGACCTTTGGATTCGTTCATCGGCGTTATCGAAGAACTCGACGTTGCCAATCAGAAGGCAAAAGTCAGAGTTTCGATGTTCGGCAGAGAAACCGAAGTCGAACTCGATTTCGTTCAGCTCGATAAGCTCGGAGTTATCGATACGTTATAATATATATGTTATAATATATATAATGTTTAAGGCGCAATTCGTTTTTTAGCGAAATTCGTTATGCCTTAAACGAAATAAAAACGCCGACGGGCTCAATTCCGTTTTGCGTGCAAAAGTTCAAAGCGGATTTAGTTCCGTTTTGCGTGAAAAAGCTTAAAGCGGACTCGTTCCGTTTTATATAAAGTGGGAGGAACGCTAAAATCCATTTATCAATCGGCGTTCTCGCTAACACCACGTTTTATGGAGGAGAAAAATGGCTAAAAAAGTTACTGCAATCGTAAAATTGCAATTACAAGCCGGAAAAGCAACGCCGGGACCCCCGGTAGGTTCGACTCTTGGTCCTTACGGAATCAACATTCCCGGATTCACCAAGGAATTCAACGCGAAAACCGCCAACGAAGTCGGTTTGATTATTCCCGTAGTAATCACTATCTATCAGGATCGTTCGTTCACGTTTATTCTTAAAACTCCGCCGGCTCCGGTGCTTATCAAAAAAGCGTGCGGAATCGAAACGGCAAGCGCAAAGCCCAACAAGGACAAAGTTGCAAAGCTTACCAAAGCGCAAGTTGAAGAAATCGCTAAAACGAAGATGCCCGACCTCAACGCTGCGTCGCTTGAAGCTGCAATGAGTATGATTAAAGGTACTGCTCGCAGTATGGGCATTACCGTAGAGGAATAATAACAGACAGGTGGGAGAGAAGCGATTCTCGTTATAACCACAAGGAGGATTCTTAAATAATGAAACACGGAAAGAAATATATCGAAAGCGCGAAGCAGTATGACCGCGCTAAACAATACGACGCGGCAGAGGCTATCGACCTCGTTATCAACAACGCCAAAGCAAAATTCGACGAAACGATTGAGCTTCACGTCAGACTCGGTGTAGACCCCAAACAGGCCGACCAGCAGGTCAGAGGCGTTATCGTTCTTCCCAACGGAACGGGTAAAACCGTCAGAGTTCTCGTTCTTGCAAAAGGCGAAAAGGCAGACGCGGCTACGGCTGCGGGCGCGGATTACGTCGGCGCGGAAGAACTTGTCGCAAAGATTCAGAAAGAGAACTGGTTCGATTTCGATACCGTTATTACGACTCCCGATATGATGGGCGTTGTCGGTAGAATCGGTAAATTGTTAGGTCCTAAGGGACTTATGCCTAACCCGAAGAGCGGAACGGTTACTATGGACGTAGCCAAAGCTATTGCGGACGTTAAAGCCGGTAAAGTCGAATACAGACTTGACAAACAGGCTATTATCCACTGCGCAATCGGCAAAAAGAGCTTCGGAAAAGACAAGCTCGTTGAAAACTACAACGCGCTTACGGATGCCATCATCAAGGCGAAACCGGCTGCGGCTAAGGGTCAGTACGTTAAGAGCGTAACGCTCACGAGTACGATGGGCCCCGGCGTAAAAGTTGTTCCGAAGAGCGTTTAATCGCTTGACATATCCGCTTTTTAGTGGTAAAATAATCAATAGTTAAATAACCGAAGACAGCCGGTCATAAAGCGCGTACGCGCTACCCGCCGAGGTACGTTAACGAGAGTTTGATTTGCATTTGTATCGAACCCCCGACCGTATTTTCGTGCGGTCGGGGGTTGTTTTCATAAATAAAACGGAGGTATAAAAAGTTGTCAGCAAACAAAGAGGCAAAAAAGCAAATTGTAGAAGACATCAAGGCGAAGATTCAGTCCAGCAAGTCGATAATTCTTATCGATTATAAAGGATTGACTGTTGCCGAGGATACCGCGTTCCGTTCCAAAATGAGAGAGTCGAACACCGAGTATAAGGTTTTGAAGAACACTTTGCTCAAAAAGGCGTTCAATGAACTCAACGTCACCGATTTTGACAGCGACCTCAACGGCCCTACGGCAGTAGCTTTCGGGCACGATGAAACGTCCGCTGCAAAAGTCGCTTGCGATATGTGCAAAAACACTAACGACAAGATTTCGGTGAAGAGCGGTTACGTAGACGGCGCGTACGTCGACGTAAAAGCGGTTAAAGAACTTGCATCGATTCCTTCCAAAGAAGTTCTCGTTGCAAAACTTGCCGGCGCATTGTCCGGTATCGTTCGCGGCTTGGCTGTTGCTCTTAACGCAGTCGCAGAAAAGAAAGAGCAGAACGCTTAATTTTTAAGAGCGAAAAAATAATTTATAGAGAGGAATATTAAAATGGCTGATATTGCAAAATTTATTGAAGAGATTAAAGGTATGACCGTTCTCGAACTCAACAGCCTCGTAAAGGCAATCGAAGAAGAGTTCGGTGTTAGCGCAGCTGCTCCCGTAGCTGTTGCAGGCGCTGTTGCCGCTGCTGCTCCCGCTGAGGAAGAAAAGACTGAATTCAACGTTGTTTTGAAAGAAGTTGGCGGAAACAAAATCGCGGTTATCAAAGCTGTCAGAGAAATCACCGGTCTTGGCCTTGTTGACGCTAAGAATATGGTTGAGAAAGGCGGCGTTGTTAAAGAAGCTGCTCCCAAGGATGAAGCTGAAAAGATGGTTGCCAAGCTCAAAGAAGCCGGTGCTACCGCTGTTATGGAATAATTCCGTAAGTTATTTAACTTATCATAAAGGGTCGAAGGAAATGCTTCGGCCCTTTTCGTATTTCGCCGCAATGCTCTTGACATTTTTCGGGTTTAGGATTAAAATATATCCGAAAAAGCGAAAAGGAGAAATTAAAATGAAGATAGAAGATTTCAAAAAAGTTAAAATCGACGCTATGAAGGCTCACGATAAGGACGCCGTCGCCGCGCTCAACGTGGTTATCAATAAGCTTATGCTTGCCGGTATAGAGAAAAAAGCCGCAGGCGAAGAGATGACGGACGCGGACGTTACTAAAATTTTGCAGAAAACCGTAAACGAGCTTACGGAGGAAAGAGAGGGTTTCGTTAAGGCTGGCAGAGCGGAAACAGTGGAAAGCCTTGACCGTCAGCTCGAAACCGTAAAGAAATATCTTCCCAAACTTCTTTCCGAAGAGGAAATCAAGGCGATAATCGAAAAACTCGACGACAAAACCGTTCCTGCCGTAATGAAGCATTTTAAAGTGAATTATGCGGGCAAAGTGGATATGAAGCTTGTCGGCGAAGTGCTTAAAAAGTTGTAATAGCTGTAATATTCGATAAATTTAATATGGGCTGAACGAAAGATACCGAAGTGGCTTTCGTTCAGCCCGTTTTTAATTGGTTATTGCGTTTGACCGTACGTTTTTCGGTTACGTTTTCGGCCGCCATATCTCGTTAAACCTTGACGAGTTCGGTAAGCGTTTTTCCCTCAAAGTCGTAAACGAACATATGATAAACGTCATAAGTGCTTTTGCCTTTAATCATCTCGAAAATGACGTATTTATCGGTAAAATAAACTGTATTTCTCGATTGGTGCCGCACCCCGCCGTCGTATGCCAGGTCGTCGCATAAAAAGTTTTCCGAAACGCCGTCCGAAACGTAAAATTTCCTGTTTTGCCAGTAGACGACGTTCTCACCCGAAAAGGCAACGAAAAAAGCGTTTTCGGTTTTGCGTAAAACGACAAATTCGTCGGCGTCGGCGGTGTATTCGTAATAAACGGAGAAGGCAATTTCTTCTATTCCGTAATTACCGCCGCCCGAAAGA
>CALDMH010000140.1 GCA_937915565.1 uncultured Clostridia bacterium
CGCTTGGAAACAATGCGGATACGGTGAATTATTCCGATTCGCAATCGGCAGGCGAAAAGCAGTTTATAGCAAGCGTTGTCGAAGGCTCGGAAGGGAAAGGATATTTCGTTGCCGAGATGCGAAACCGTTTTAAAAAAGGCGATAAGTTGGAACTTTTAACGCCGAACGCAAATTTCAACGCGACGATATTCGTCGATAAGATGACCGACGAGGACGGAAACGAAATCGACGACGCAAAGCTCGTTCAACAGCGGATAAGAATTTATTCAAAAGAAGAGGTTTCCGCAGGCGATATATTGAGAAAATAACTAAATTATAACTTCATATTGCGACTTTTTTCGACATAGACTTATCTTGTGGGGTAGGTCTATGTTTTTTGATTTTCTCGATTTTATCGTCGCAAAACTCGTCTTTTTTTGTTCGGGAGTCGGCGGCGACAGTTTTCCGAAGCCGTTATCACAGGAAGATGAAGCGAAATATCTTGCTTTATTCCGTGAAAAGGGCGATAAAAAGGCACGCGATATACTAATTAAGCACAATTTAAGGCTCGTGGCGCATATTGCGAAAAAATATCAGGGCGCAGAGGACGCCGACGACTTAATTTCGGTCGGTTCAATCGGTTTGATAAAAGCCATAAATACGTTTAATCCCGCCAAAGGAACGCAACTCGCGACCTATACGGCAAGATGCGTCGAAAACGAAATTCTTATGCTTTTGCGCTCAAACAAAAAGTTCAAAAACAACGTGTCGATTTATGATTCCGTGGGCGTCGATAAGGACGGCAACGAACTTACGATTCTCGATTTGATAGCCGAAAAAGAGGACGGGGTTCTCGCGAAAGTCGAAAACAAACTTATAAAGGACAAATTTATCGAAGTAATGGAGAAATGCCTCACGCCGAGAGAATACAAAATCCTGTGTTTAAGATACGGGCTTAAAGGCGGCAGGCCGCTTACGCAACGAGAAACCGCAAAACTGCTTAAAATTTCCCGCTCGTATATTTCGAGAATAGAGAAGAAATCAATCGAAAAAATCAAAGAAATGGTAAAAAAAGAAAAAATTGAGGTTTAATTATAAAGAAAATCCTTGCAAAAACCGCCGAATTATTATATTATAGTAAGTGAAATAAATCGGAGGGGCAGGGAAGCCTGCGGTAACTTATGGATAAATATTATCTTGCGATAGATATAGGCGCGTCGAGCGGCAGACACATTCTTTCTTACGTTGAAAACGGCAAACTCAAACTCGAAGAGGTTTATCGTTTTGAAAACGGTATGGACGAAAAGGACGGACATCTCGTCTGGGATTATAAAAAACTTTTCAAAAATATCGTTGAAGGCCTTAAAGAATGTAAAAAAATCGGCAAAATCCCGTCGTCGGTAGGAATAGACACCTGGGGCGTGGATTACGCGCTTTTAGACGAAAACGACGAGGTTATCGGCGACGTTTACGCGTATAGAGATTCGAGAACGGAAGAACCGATTAAAAAAGTTCATTCCATCGTTCCTTTTGAAAAACTTTACGAAAGAACGGGTTCTCAATTCCAGATTTACAACACGATTTATCAGCTTTACACCGATAAATTGAGCGGTAAACTCGATAAAGCCGAGAGGTTCCTTATGATGCCGGACTTTTTCGGTTTCCTTCTTACGGGCGTAAAGAAAAACGAATTCACGAACGCTTCCACGACCGGCCTTCTTTCCGCAAAAACGAGAGAGTGGGATTATGAAACGATAAAGGATTTGGGGCTTCCCGAAAAACTTTTCAAAGAACTTGCTCAACCCGCAACGCTCGTCGGAAGCGTAAAACCCGAAATAGCCGCCGAAATCGGATACGAAACGAAGGTCGTTTTAACCGCCACTCACGACACGGCAAGCGCGGTTATGGCTGTTCCCGAAACGGGACACCCGCTTTATATTTCGAGCGGAACGTGGTCGCTTCTCGGCATCGAAAGCCCCGTTGCAATTTCGACGAAGGAAGCTTTGGAAGCCAACTTCACCAACGAAGGCGGATATAATAAATCCACGAGATTCCTTAAAAACATTATGGGATTGTGGATGATTCAAAGCGTTCGTCGCGAACACGAAAAGAAATACAGCTGGGGAGATTACGTCGTAATGTCCAAAGCCGTCAAGGATTTCGATTCGATTGTCGACGTTAACGACCAAAGGTTTTTAGCTCCCGAAAGTATGATAAAGGCTATTCAGGACTATTGCAAAGAAACCGGACAAAAAGTTCCTGAAACTCCCGGGGAGATTGCGCTTTGCGTTTACGACAGTCTTGCCGTTTGCTATGCGAAGGCCGTTAAAACCGTCGAGAATATAACGGGCTATAAGTTCGATACGATTCATATAGTAGGAGGCGGTTCGATGAACGGTTACCTCAACGAGCTTACCGCGAAACGCACGGGGCTTAAAGTTATGGCAGGCCCAGTCGAGGCGACGGCAATAGGCAATATAATCGCTCAACTTCTTTACGACGGAGCGGTGAAGAGCATCGACGACGCGAAAGAACTCGTCAAGGTTTCTTTCGACGTGGAAACTATCGGCTGAAACGGTCGAAATAATGAAATAATTGCGATTTATCTCTAATATATTGTATAGAGGTGAGTCGAATTGAAAAAACTAACTGAAAAGAAGTTAAACGTCATAACGGCAATCATTCTAACCGCAATAGTTTCGGGTGTGATTGCCGTGTGTTTTATACCGGACGACGTGGTGGTTATCTCCGGCGGCGAAAGTTATTCCGCTATCTACAACGGAAACAGAAGCGGGAACGTCGTGGCTTTGGCTATTAACGTTTACGAAGGCGCGGATATAGTCGAGAGTATTATCGACGTGCTTAAAGAAAACGACGCGAAAGCTACTTTTTTCGTTGGCGGTTGCTGGGCGGACGATAATATCGAAACCGTTCGGGAGATTATCGAAAGCGGAAACGAATTGGGCAGTCACGGTTATTTTCACCGCGACCACGCCAAACTTTCCGAGGCTGAAAACAGGGCGGAAATGGAAACTTTGCATCAGCTTATCAAAAGGACTACGGGCGAGGATATAAAACTCTTCGCGCCGCCCTCGGGCTCGTTTTCGGTAACCACGCTGAAAGTCGCGGAAAAACTCGGTTACAAAACGATAATGTGGAGTAAGGACACTATTGACTGGCGCGATAAAAACCCGAAAATGGTTTATTCGCGCGCGACGAAGAATATTTCGGGCGGGGATATAGTGCTTATGCACCCGAAAAAACACACTCTCGAAGCATTGCCCGATATATTGCGTTATTACGCCGAAATCGGCTTAAAGGCAGGCACTATAACGGAATGTCTGGCCGAAAATAATCAGGAATATGGTAAATTATAAAGAATACGACAACGGATTAAGACTAATCGTTAATACGATGGACGCAATGATGTCCGTCAGCGCAGGGATACTCGTCGGAGCGGGGAGTTGCCTCGAAGACGAGGGGAATAACGGTATCTCTCATTTTATCGAGCATACCACTTTCAAAGGCACGGACAAAATGAACGCCTTTGAAATTTCGTCGGCGTTCGACGACATCGGTGCGCAGGTAAACGCTTTTACTTCAAAGGAAACGACCTGTTATTACGTGAAAAGCACGACGGCAGAGCTTGAAAAATCGTTCGAGCTTCTTTCGGATATGTTTTTGAATTCGGTATATAACGCCGACGAATTGAAAAAAGAAAAGGGCGTCGTTATCGAAGAGATAAATATGTGTACAGACACGCCCGAGGAGCTTTGTCTCGACGCGCTTGCCGAATCGTATTTCGGAAAGCAGGGGCTGGGGCGCACTATATTAGGCTCGGCGCAAAACGTTAAATCGTTTAAAAAATCGGATATTCTCGCATATAGAAAACGCTTTTACAACGCGGATAACGTCGTCGTTTCTTTTGCCGGGAGAATCACTTTCGAGGAAGCCGAAAAACTCACCGAAAAATATTTCGCGCCGTTCGTTTCCGCCGATAAATCCGACGTTCTTTCGTTCGGCGAAACGGATAATAAACTCGGAAAAATAAAAATCGAAAAGGATATAGAGCAGGTTCACCTTGCGCTCGCGTTCAAAGGCGTGGAGTACGACGCGCCCCTTGCCGACGCGATGTCCGTAGTAAACAACGTTGCCGGCGCGGGAATGAGCAGTAGATTGTTTCAAAAAATAAGGGAAGAACTCGGGCTGTGTTACACTATTTATTCCTATCCGAGTTGCTATTTAAAAACGGGAACATTTGCCGTGTATGCGGGTTTAAATCCTAAAAGCGCGGAACTTGCTTACGAAGAGATAAAAAAGGTTTTGATTGATTTAAAGAAAAACGGCGTTTCGGACGCGGAATTCAATCGCGGAAAAGCTCAAATGATAAGCTCTTTTGCGTTCGGTCAGGAAAGCACGGCGTCGCAAATGCTTTTATACGGGAAATATCTTCTTAACACGGGCAAAGTGTTTGACGTGGAAGCAAAACTTGCCGCCGTCGACGCTCTTGAAAAAAACACGGTGAGCGAACTTCTTTCGTCGTTGGATTTTTCCTCTTACAGCGTTTCGGCCGTGGGGAAGAACGTGAAAAAATTAAACTTGTAAATTTGCTTGCCGTTTTACGTTTTTTTATTCGGAAATTCTTTTTTTCGATTGACAAAACGCGGTGAAAGATATTATAATATGAGTGAAATAAGGGGAGGGCGGTTTTTTGAAACGCCCTTCATACAAAATTATTTATCAGGAGAAAAACGAGATGTCTTTAAGATACGAAAGCGCGAAGGCAGAATATGCAAAATACGGCGTCGATACCGACGCTGCGATAAAGAAACTTAAAGCCGTCCCCATTGCCGTTCATTGCTGGCAGGGCGACGACGTTACCGGTTTCGACCACGACGGACCTTTGACGGGCGGAATTCAGACCACCGGTAATTATCCGGGAAAAGCGAGAACCCCCGAACAACTTATGGCCGATATGGACAAGGCTATGTCGCTTTGCCCCGGAACGAAAAAACTTAATTTACACGCTTGCTACGCTATTTTTGAAAAAGGCGAGTTTGTGGATAGAGATAAAATCGAACCCAAGCACTTCAAAAAATGGGTTGAATTTGCAAAAGAAAGAGGAATGGGTATCGATTTTAACCCCACGTTTTTCTCTCATCCTATGGTGAAAAACGGACTTACGCTTACGAGTCCGGACGAAGAAGTGAGAAAATTCTGGGTTAACCACGGTAAGGCCTGCATAAGAATATCCGAATATTTTGCCAAAGAAACGGGTATTCCCTGCGTTATGAATATCTGGATAGGCGACGGCTTCAAGGACGTTCCTGCCGACCGTATGGGACCGAGATTGCGTTATAAAAAGTCGATTGAAGAGATTCTTTCCGAGCCTTTCGATAAAAAACTCGTTAAACCTTGCGTGGAATCCAAGGTGTTCGGTATCGGCGTGGAGTCTTACACTGCGGGCAGCGCAGAATTTACGTTAAGTTTTGCCGCTATGCACGACGGAGTTCTTCCGCTTATGGATAACGGACATTATCACCCCACCGAACTCGTTTCGGATAAAATTCCCGCTCTTTTGTGCTTCTATCCCGAAATCGCGCTTCATATCACGAGAGGCGTAAGATGGGATTCCGACCACGTTTTGTTGTTCGACGACGAAACCAAGGAAATGGCCAAAGAAATCGTAAGATGCGACGCTCTTGACAGAGTATATATGGCTCTCGATTATTTCGACGCGAGCATCAACCGTATTTCCGCGTGGACGGTCGGTATCAGAAGCTGGCAAAAAGCTTTGCTTTCCGCTCTCGTTACTCCGAATGCGGAACTTAAAAAACTTCAAGATAACGCCGAGTTTACCAAGCTTATGGTTATGCAGGAACAAATGAAAACTCTTCCGTTCGGCGACGTTTGGGCTCAGTACTGCGAGGAATGCGGAGTTGCTTCCGACCTTTCGTGGTTTGACGAGATAATGAAATACGAAAAAGACGTTCTCTTGAAGAGATAAAATACGATTAAAATTCCGCCCCGTCGCGTTTAATTCGCGACGGGGCGGCAAACAATATAAAGGAAGTGTTGAATATGATTAAAATTGACGTTATTTCGGGCTTTCTCGGAGCAGGGAAAACCACTTTGATTAAAAAACTTTTCGCCAGCGATATTAAAAACGAAAAGGTCGTTCTTATCGAAAACGAATTCGGCGAAATCGGCGTCGACGGCGCGTTTTTGAAGGATAGCGGAGTGCAAATCAAGGAGATAAATTCAGGTTGTATTTGCTGTTCTCTCGTCGGCGATTTTTCAAAATCTATGAAAGAAATCGTCGAAAAATTCAATCCGGACAGAATTATTATCGAGCCCTCGGGCGTCGGTAAACTTTCGGATATAATCAAGGCGATAGAAAAGGTTGAAGAACCTTTGAAAATCAACGTCGTCGCAACCGTCGTTGACGGCGGAAAATGCAAGATGTATTATAAGAATTTCGGTGAGTTTTACGACGACCAGATTAAACAGGCTAACACGATTATCGTTTCCAAAACCGATAAACTTTCCGAAGATAAAGTTCTTGCCGCCGTCGAACTCATTAAATCTTTGAATCCGAACGCAACGATTGTAACGACTCCCGTAACGGAGCTCGAACCGAATAAGCTTTTAAAAATCGTCGAAGGCGACGTGAATAACGTCGACGCGCTTTTAAAATCGCTTGAAATCGAACACGACGAAGACGATGACGACGATTGTTGTTGTCACCATCACCATCACGACGACGGCGACGAAGACGAACACGAGCATCACCACCACCATCACGACGATGACGACGAAGACGAGCACGAGCATCATCACCATCATCACGATGACGACGAAGACGAACACGACCATCATCACCATCATCACGACGATGATGATGACGACGAGGAAGAGCACCGTTGCCATCACCACGATGATGACGAAGACGAGCACGAACAACATCACCACCATCACCACCACGGACACGACGCGGACGAGGTGTTCACGAGCTGGGGCGAGGAAACTCCCGTTGCGTTCACGCACGACGAACTTGACGGAATTCTTAAAAAACTTTGCGAGGAAGATTCCGATTTGGGCGTAATATTGCGTTCCAAAGGCGTCGTAAAAGCAAAGGATAACGAAAAATGGTATTATTTCGACCTCGTTGCCGGCGAATACGAAATAAGGCTCGGAGAACCCGATTACACGGGAAGAGTATGCGTTATCGGTTCTAAAATCAACGAAGAAAAAATTGCGGCGCTGTTTTTCGGAGCATAATCCGAAAATTTGCCGAAACGGAGAGTAATTATGGCAAAAACGTTTCCTGCCGTCGTCGTAAAAGGAATTCTTGAAAGCGGAAAGACGACGTTTATCGTGGATTCGCTTAAAAACGGCGATTTTGGCGACATCGGCAGAGTTTTAATTCTTTCGACGGAAGAGGGCGAGGTGGAATACGACCCCC
>CALDMH010000141.1 GCA_937915565.1 uncultured Clostridia bacterium
AGCGCGCCGATAACGAAAATCGTAAGGTTAAGCGAAACGGGCTACATACCCGATTCGCTTAACCTTACGATTTTCGTTATCGGCGCGCTTGCCTGCGTTTATTCGGCGATTTTCGGCGGGTATATAAGTTGGATTTCAAGGCTTATAGGTCTTGCGTTTTGTATCGTATTTTTCGGGGGAGCGTATTTTATATCGAAACTGATTTTGAAGCGCGAAGGGCTCGGCTTCGGCGACGTGAAATTCACGGCCGCCTGCGGTTTGTTCCTCGGCGTTAAAGCCGCTTTTTTGGCGACGCTTATCGCTTCGTTATCGGCTTCGGTGATACTTATTATCTTACAATCGAAAAATAAAAATTCGGATAAGAATACGGAATATCCGTTTGCTCCTTTTCTTGCCTTCGGAATTTTAGCTGCCGCGTTTATCGGCGAATTGGCCGTGAACGCTTATCTCGGATTGTTCTAAGGAGATTTATGAAAAAATACAAATACGTTGCTCTCAATATAGAAAAAAAGCGGTTTACGGGTATTTTCGTCGCTGAGGACGAGGAAAACCTGCGCCAACTCCTTTCACAACAAAATCTGTATTTGATTTCGTGCAAACCCGTAAAAAGAGAATCGCCTAACCCGTTTTTCAGCGTAAGCGGAAAAATAGAAATTAAAGAACTTACGGCGTTTTGTCGACAGTTTGCGATTATGCTTAACTCCGGAATTTCGATTCTCGAAAGTTTAAATCAGCTTAAACAACAAAAATTTACGGGTTATTTCAAGTCGCTGCTTTTTATCGTTTACGACGACGTTAAAGTCGGCTTACTTTTATCGCAGGCGATGGAAAAGCACAGCAAAATATTCCCCGAATTTTTCAGAAGTATGATATACGTCGGGGAGGTTTCGGGAAATCTCGAAAAGGTTCTCATTTCGCTTGCGGATTATTACGATAACGAAATTGCTTTAAAAAAGAAAATAAAAGGCGCGCTCGCTTACCCGATTTTTATGGGAGCTTTGGTTATCGCCGTTGCGGTTTTAATGCTCGTTTTTATCGTTCCTATGTTCAAGGATACGCTTTCTAAAATGGACATAAGTCACGATGATTTCAACCCGTTAACAATTATGCTTTTCGATTTGAGCGATTGGGTTATGCAACACGGTTTAACGCTCGTTTATATTCTCGTCGGGCTTGTTGCCGTGCTGTTTTTCGGCGCAAAAACGCAAAAGGGCAGAGATTTAATAGACTACCTTAAATATAATATTCCGCTCGTAAGAGAAATACAGATAAATATCGTTGCGAGTAAATTCGTTAAATCGCTCGGCTTACTTTTGGCGAGCGGAATGAATATGGCAGACGCGCTCGAAGTCGTGCAACGCCTTCTCGGCAATAGGTACGCCGAAAAGAAGTTCAAATGTGTCGTTGACGACGTTCGTCAGGGCGCTGCACTTACGTTTGCGATGGAACAATATAAAATTTTTCCGCAAATTCTTATCCAGATGATTTCAACCGGCGAAAAGACCGGCGGAATAGAGGAAGTTCTCGGAAGGTCTATGAACTTTTTCGACGCGCAAGTCGAAAGCGCGCTTTTAAAGGCCACAGGCTTCCTTCAACCCGCATTACTCGCATTTATGGGTATCGTTATAGGCGGAGCGTTTTTGGCAATCTATTCGCCGATTTTAACCATAATGCAGCAATCAATGTAATAGCTTTCGGCAGGTATAAATATGAATATAAATTACGAAATAATCCAGTATTATATCTACAAAAAAATAATCAAAAAGAAACAACGCGACGTTTCTCTTGCGGACTGCGCAAGGCTTAATATGACCGTCGAGAAGTATATGCAGGTTAAAAACTACGCCACGGAAGTGCAGGCTCTTCCCGCACTCGGCGAGTTTTATAATATGGCGTATGCTGAAATCGATATGTTCGACATCGAGGACGAAATTGCGGATAGGTTTAACCTGAACTTTCTCAAAAAAATAAAGGCCGTTCCGCTTTTCACAACCGACGCGGGGATTCTTCTCGTTGCCGTCGGCAGGCCTTTGGATTTTAACACGATGTCGATGGTTTCGACGTTTTACACAGGTCAGATAGAATACGTTCTCGTTCCGCCCACGCAAATAGACGTTTTGATGGACTCTATTCTTGCCGTGAGGTCGACGACGAGCGCGCTCGAAACCTTGCAGACCGAAAGAGATAAGCAGCTTCTTCGCGACGCCGGAGCAACCGATAACTCGAACTCCGTCACCAACACGGACGATATTATAAACGCACCGTCGGTTAAACTCGTAGATTCGATTATAAAAGAGGCAATTCCGTTCAGGGCGAGCGATATTCACATCGAGCCTTATGAAAAAATCGTTAAGGTGCGTTATCGTATCGACGGCGATTTGCAGGAAAGAGCGGATTTCCCGATAGAATCTTATCCTGCGATTTGCGCGAGAATTAAGATTCTTGCAGGTTTAAACATAGCCGAGAGAAGAGTTCCGCAGGACGGACGTATTAACCTTATCGTCAACGGAACGGAATACGATTTCCGTGTTTCGTCCTTACCGACTGTTTACGGCGAAAAGTTCGTTATCCGTATTCTCGATAAAACTTCGTTCAGATTCACTCGTCAGGAGCTCGGCTTCACGCCCGCCGAAAACGAGGTTATCGATAAAATTTTGAGCCACCCCCACGGAATCGTGTTGCTTACCGGTCCTACGGGGTGCGGAAAATCCACCACGCTGTATTCCTTCCTTAAAGAGAAAAACACTCCCGAGGTAAACATAGTAACCGTTGAAGACCCCGTCGAATACACGCTTAACGGTGTAAATCAGGTTCAGGTCAACGCAAAGGCAAATATGACGTTCGCTTCGGCGTTGAGAAGTATTCTTCGTCAGGACCCTGACGTCATAATGATTGGAGAAATTCGTGACGAGGAAACCGCGGAAATAGCGATAAGGGCGGCAATTACGGGACACTTGGTGTTCAGTACGTTGCATACGAACGACGCTCCGGGGGCTGTTACTCGTCTCGTAGATATGGGCGTAAGCAGTTATCTTTTGAAGGATTCTCTCGTCGGAGTAATCTCTCAAAGGCTTGTAAAACGCCTTTGTCCGGTTTGCAAAAAGCGTTCCAAAACGACGGAGGAGGAAATGCAACTTCTCGAAATCGACGAACCGGCTACTATATTCAGAAGCGTAGGCTGTCAGTTCTGCAACCAGACGGGTTATAAGGGCAGAGCTGGCGTGCACGAAATTCTTTACCTCAACAATGCGTTAAAGAACAAAATCACGGCCGATTCCAAAGCCGATGAAATTCGTAAATACGCCGTTGAAAACGGAATGGTTGAAATGAGTAAATGTTGCAGGGATTTGGTCTTGAACGGAACGACCGATATGTCCGAATACGTTTCCATTAACGTTGAATAAATCCACGTAGCTTATCACTATCAAAAAACGCCGCAAAAAACGGCGTTTTTTCTTTGCGACGCGTTCAAAATCTTCGGCGAAAATAACGACTTATATTTAATTGTTTAACCGTATAAAAAGCGGGCGAGCCTTTCGTTTAAACGAAAGGCTCGCCCAAAAAAATAAACTTAATCAGTTGTGACTTTTGTTTTTATACATTACTTCGTCGGCGGTATTTATAAGTTCCTGAATACTATAAGCGTCTTTTAAATATTCTGCGTGGCCTATGCTCACCGACACGTCGTGTTTTAATCCGAGCGCTTTTACCTGTTCGTTTATTTTTCTTTTTATCAAATTGTAAACGAACGAAATATCTTCACACATATCGAGTTCAACGATAAGAGCAAACTCGTCGCCGCCGAATCTCGCGCAAAAACCGCTTATATCGGAGCAAAGCATTCTCAAAGAATCCGCAACGAGCCTCAAAACGACGTCGCCTTCGTGATGACCGTAGGAGTCGTTGAGTTTCTTGAACGAATCTATATCTATAAACATAAAATAAAGTTTTCTGTTTATACGAACGTTTTTCAGTTTTCTTTCAAGTTCTTTGAAAAGAATTCGCCTGTTGTTTATACCGGTAAGCGGGTCGAGAGCAATCTGAATTCGGAGCGAACTCGTGTAAACGAGCATAAACGAAACGACCGAAGAAACCGAAACAATCGGAAGTAATGGGAAAACCATTTGCAGAACCATACCGATAACGAGCGGAATCGCAAACGCAATCATCGTTCGGTAAATATCGTGCTTATCGGATTTTTCATTTGAAAAAAAGTTCTTTACGTTTATAATCAACGAAACGAAAAGATAGAAGAAACCGAAAACGTATTCAAGGAAGAACAGGCTTCCTCTGACGTAATTTCCGTTTGCGTCAAAAGAAAAAATACAACCTGTGAAGTGGTTTGTTATAAAAATCGCAACGAGCGCGGCAAGCGGTAGATGGTAAAGAGTCGAACGCAATACGTTCGATTTTTTTTCATCTTCGTCAAAACTATCGGAAAACATAAGCCAGGAATACGCTGCCGATTCGACGGAAATGAAATATACTGCGTTTATTATTTCGATAGAAACGAAAGGAAAGTCGAAAAATTTACTGTTACCGATATGCCAGAGAAGTTCGCTTACGTTAAGAATTATCGAAAAATAAATTGAAGTTAAAAACGCTCTTTTTTTTCGGTGCGTGTATAGGCCCATATCGGAAGATTTAAAAGACATTATTCCGAGCAAAATAAGGCACAAAACACTCACTTCGCAATAAAGAAGAATCTCCATATTGTGTACTGTTAATATAATCCTTTATTTAAGGTTTTACGTGTTTTCTAATGAAACCAAATATCATTGTAACAAACAATAATAAAAAAGACAAGTTTAATTAAGCATAATTTACAAATTTTTTACATATAATTTTTTGAATGACGATAAAAGCAGTTTTTTGCAGAAAATAATAAAAAATCCTTGACAAATTAGTGTGCATATGATAGAATAAAACCATAAGTAGGGTTGGAAAACTCTCGAAAACGTAATATTTTGGCAAAACCGTCGTGAGGCGGTGACGCAAAGCCATTGGGACTTAATTAAAAGAAAGTCGGCCGGGTTGCAATTTAGTATAGCTAAAATTGCAACCCTTTTTTATTGTCAAACGGCTAATTTCGGCTTTAAAAGGTAAAAAAATGACAAACGGAAGCGTAACGGATAGCGAAAAACTCAATATATACGTTAAACGCACCGTTTTGGGCGGAGTTAAGCCGATTGAATTGTTTTTCGAGCCTGTTCTCGATAACGATATGGGCGAATACGTTGCTTACAGGGCTTATGCAAAGGTAAACAGCGTAGTTACGGGCGTGCTTTCACCGAGCGATTATCTCGGCGCAAACGTAAGCGAAAAAGTTATGGTCGATTTTACGGTTGCGGTTATAAAGAAAACCGTTGCGGCGGCCTGCGAACTTTCCGAAAACGGCGTCAAGTACGGTTTCATATCGGTAAAATGCCCGACGAGCCTCGTTTATGCCGAAAATTTGTATTCAAAAATAAAAGTGGCCGTTGCGCTCGGCGAGGCCGAAAATTCAGGTTTCAAGCCCGAAAAAATCTGCCTTGAATTCAACGCCGACGTAATGCAGACGGAAAGCGAAAAGTTGAAATCGTTTTTCTCGGATTTACGCGCGGCGGGCGTTAAGGTGGCGGTAAGCGGTTACGGGGGAGAGGAGTTTTCAATTGAAAAGCTTTTGTCCGCTTGTCCGGACGTTCTTTTCACCGACGAGAAATTTACCCGCCTTATATGCGATAGAGAAAAGGGCTCGGCAGTAGCACCGATTCTCAACGTTGCGAAAAGTCTTGGCGGAATAATCGTTGCAGAGGGCGTAACTAACGACGAGGAACTGCGAGAATTCCGAACGAGAGATTGTTTCGGGTTCATTCCGTCGGAAACTTACCGCGGAAGAATCGAAGTCAAACAACGCCTTATGACCTTTGAACAGTTAAGATTGGGAGATAGTAATGGCCAATAAAAATCGTCCTTATTCGAGCATAATTCGCAACGGCGAAGAGGTTCGCACGATAAGGAAATTGCAGAAAATAATTCCGCCGGTGATAGGCGTGTTGCTTATTCTGCTCGTTATAGTATATATTTTGTCGTTGCTTTTCAACCGATACGGAAGCTTTACGGTTTCGGTGAAGGATTATGCGGACAGGAAATACTCTCTGACGTTATCCGAAACGCCCGATTTCAGGCGCACGACGTCGAGATTAAACGCCTCCGCGGCGAGCGACGTAACGAATATTTCTTATAAATCGCTCCCGAACGACCTCAACGATTTGGACGGCGCGCATAACGGCGAAAATTACCTTGCTTACACTTATTATTTGAAAAATTCGGGTGAAGAGGCCTGCAATTATCGTTACACGCTCGTTATTTCCAAAGCTACCTCGGGTATAGACGCGGCCGCAAGAATCAGGGTTTATTACAACGAAAATTACTATATATCCGCAACCGACGAGGTTACTTACAGCGGTAAATATACGGATTATGCAAAGCCGAAATCCGGCGGAAACGGCGAGCCTGAAAAGGACGGCGACAATTACGCCACTAATTTTTTCAGCGATACCGTCGTCGTAACGAACGACGTTGGCGGCTTCGGCGTGGGCGACGTTGCAAAAATAACCGTTGTAATCTGGCTTGAAGGCGACGACCCCGATTGCGTTGACGATATTTTAGGCGGTCAGCTTAAAGTAGATATGGTTATGGAAGTGCTTGGCGGCGCGGAAGACGCGATTGAATCCGTCGGGGAGTAAACCCGTAACTCACTAAACAAACAAGAAAATTTGCCAAACGCGGCTTTTCTTCATCTACCCGATAGGCTTCCATTCCCGCTAAGGGTGGAAAGGAAAGCCGCGAATGGGTTTTTAAAAAGGAAAGTCGATTGAGATAAATAATTTAAAATCCCTTGCGCAAGGGCGGCGAGATTTTTTTAAGCATTCCCGTTTTAGCGTAAGGGGCTAAAAAACCGCTTCCGAAAGGAAGACCACGATAAATCAGGTATTTACCGCGACGGTGCAGTTGCGGAAGATATAATTTCAAAATAATTCTTTTTTAAAAAAAGGAGAAAAAACAATGAAAAAGTTTAAAAAACTTATCCCTGCGCTTTGTATGTTGCTTGTTAGCGCCGTAATGCTTGGTTCAACGACCTTCGCTTGGTTCTCTATGAACAACACCGTTACCGCTACGGGTATGCAAATTACTGCCGATACCGATAATACTTATCTTTTGATTGGTGGTAGTACCGAAGATTTAAATGCAATTCGCGCTAAAACGGGTGCTGCGGCTAAAACGACTGCTATAACTGTTACATCTGAACAATCAGTTGTTAAACCTTCTGCTCACGAAACTTTGTCAAGTTCAGCAACTCCTGACAAAGCGTCTTCGTGGTATACCGGTTCCGGAACTTCGCACGATAGTACGGGATATGTTTTAGATAATTCGACAAAAACATTTTTAACTGATGGTGATTTTTCTAAATACGTTATCAAAAGAACTGTCCGTTTAGCAGTAGCTGATGGTTCAAAAGCAACCGGTGAAGTAAAAGTATCTCTTGAAAGTTATGTAAAAGTTGGTAATGGAGAAAAGAATCAGCCCGTTACGGTTCTCATTGTATGTGGAACAAATTATGTTGAATATAAAAACAATGTTTTAGTTGGAGCTTCGAACAAAATCGTTGATTCTGTTCCGACTGACAATTATGTTGAAGTTGATATTTATGTTTACTACGACGGAAATAACTCTGAGGTGTATTCTAACAATGCCGCAAATCTTTCCGGAGCTTCGTTTGGTTTGAAATTTGTAGCGGAATACGCTTAATTGTAAATTTTTAAATCTTCTTTCGGCGGGGAAACCCGCCGAGAGAATACGTTATTACTTAAAATATTTTTTTAATAAAGAAACATAACAATAAAGGATAAAGGGCGATGCACCGCGCCGCGTAGTTCTTTTTTAATTCCGATAAAGAGGAATGTGGGAATGGAAAACCAAGAGAAAAAATCTAAAACAAAAAAAATAATCGATATAGTGGTGAACGTCGTTTTATGGCTGTTTGTCATTTTTTCGATTTTTATCACTGTGGTAGCCGTATCCGTCGATAAAGACGACGAAAATGTGCCTATTGTCGGCGGAAAATGCTATCTCACCGTTTTAACGTCCTCAATGGACGCTAAAAAACCCGATTACTTCCCCGAAGGGAAACCGAGCGGATTTAAAGCCGGTGATATAATCGTCGCCAAATATATCGGCAAGGACGCCGAAGCAAAAACGAAACTCGACATAGGCGACGTTATTTCCCTTAAGTTCGACGTGAATAACGACGGGCGAATCGATAAGGGCGAACTTAACACCCACCGTATCGTGGATTTTGAGAAAAACGAATCCGGTGAAGTGACAGGTTATATCACCAGAGGCGACAACAGAGTAACCAACGACGAAACCCCCGTTTATTTCAACGACGTAGTTGCCGTTTACAACGGGAAAAAGATTGTCGGAATCGGTTACGTTCTGGACTTTTTGAGAAGCAGGCTCGGTTTTGCGCTTTGCATAATTTTGCCGTTATTCCTGTTCTTCGGCTATGAGTTGTTTATATTCATAAAAACGCTTCTTGCCGTTAAAAACGAGGGTAAAAAGGTTATCACCGCCGAGGATGAAGAACTTATCAAGCAACGCGCCGTTGAAGAATATTTAAGGCGTCAGCAAGAGGCCGCTAATCAAACGAGCGCAACGGAAGATATTTCTTCTAAAACGGAAGAATAAGTCTACCGTTTTAAAATTTAACTATGAAATTTCGCTATGCGGCGTTAAATCTTACGCCGTATGGTTTATTATACCCCTTTATATGAATAGCGATTGTATTATATAAACGGGAAAGGTAATTTTTCGATATGGGCAATTTTTTATACGGCTTTTTGAGCTGGTTTAAAAGTTTTTTCGGCAATATGCTGGACGGGATATGGACGGTTCTGAAAGGAATTTTTTACGGAATCGTTCAGGTTTTCAATTTCCCGTATTATATTAAACTATGGTCGGACGAAAGCTCGAATTTCGGCGTTTTGGACTGGATTTTATCGATTATTTCGTTTATCATAGTCGTTGCCGTGTGGGTTGCGATAATTTTCCTTATCGTGCTTGCAATCAAAAAGAGAATAAGATATAAAAAAGCGCTTTTAAGCAACGAGGACCTTCTCGAAGAAATTACAGATTTACACAGGGAAGTGACGAGGCTTAACGGCGAAAAAGACAGGGTTATTCAACTTAAAGTAACCCAGGCCGGTCTTTCTTACGAGCAAATGAAAAAAATGCTTCAAGAAGAAATGATGCTTGCCGCGTCGGAAGCGGACGGAAATTCGGGCAATATTCAAAAAGCCGAACAGGATTGTCGTTTTCAACGCCTTGCCGCCGTCGACCAGAAGTACGTTTATTTCCAGCCGCCGGAATACGATAACGACGTTACGCTTTCCGCTCTTTGCGAGGATTTGAGAAACTTCGCTTGCTCCAATAACGGTTTATATTACGATATAAGAACGATTCGTTTAACGCTCGCGGGCCTTGCTTCCACAAAGCTTATTATTTTGCAAGGTATCTCCGGTACGGGTAAAACATCGCTCCCGTACGTTATGGGAAAGTTTTTCAAAAACGACGCGACCATAGCTTCCGTTCAGCCGAGTTGGAGAGACCGTAACGAATTATTCGGTTATTTCAACGAATTCACTAAAAAATTCAACGAAACCGAAGTTTTAAGAAGAATTTACGAGTCGTCTTATAACGACGACCTTAACATTATCATTCTCGACGAAATGAACATCGCGAGAGTTGAATATTACTTTGCCGAAATGCTTTCCATTCTCGAAATGCCAAACCCGAAAGAATGGAAAATCGAGCTCGTTCCTTCGTCTTGGGATAACGACCCGACTAAACTTGTCGGGGGTAACCTTACCATTCCGCAAAACGTCTGGTATATCGGAACGATAAACAACGACGATTCTACGTTTTCCGTTTCCGACAAGGTTTACGACCGTGCCTTCGTCGTTAATCTCGACAGCAAAGGCGTTCCTTTCGACGCGCCTAAAACCGAAGCGAAAAGAGTTGCTTTTTCCACGGTTGAAGCGTTATATGCGGACGCTATCGCAAAAAATCCCGTCAGCGAAGAGATTCTCGAAAAGATTGCCAAACTCGACAATTACGTTATTGAGAAATTCAGAGTGGCTTTCGGTAACCGTATTATGAAACAACTTAAAAGTTTCGTTCCCGTTTACGTCGCTTGCGGCGGAAACGAAACGGAAGGCGTGGATTACATTCTCGCAACGAAAGTTTTCCGTAAATTTGAAAGCTTGAATCTTTCGCTTATCAGAGACGAAATTCGTCCGCTTATTTCTTATATGGACGGATTGTTCGGTAAGGGAGCTATGAAAGAGAGTATTTCTTATTTGCAAATGCTTCAAAAAATGTATTAAAAACTTTTCGATTGAGCGTATCGGCAGAAAGTTTAGCGAAATTCGCAAACGCAACCGATATTCGGAAAAAGAGGTTGAAAAATGAATAACGAAAAGGATTTTAAAAACGTCAACGCGGCGGAGGCTATGTCTTCGGCCGCTTTTTCCGATTGGACTCAAAAACTTTGTTTCGACCGTTCTTTTTCCGCAAAACTCATTCTTGCCGACGCAAAGGTGAAGGAATTTTACGCTGAAATCGCAACGGAAATATTGAAATACGAAAGAATAAAGACGAAAACAGGCTGGTCGGGAGTATCGTTTTCTTTCGGAAAAAACCGTTTCGCTTTTATTGCGATTACGGGGAAAACTCTTTGTTTATATCTCGCGCGCAACCCCGAAGACAGTGCGGAGGGGAGATATAAGGCAAAAAACGTCGCTTCGATTAAAAAACGCGAAAAAACCCCGTCGTTATTTAAAATCAAAAGCGACGGCGCAAAGCGACATATAATAAAACTTATCGACGAAACGGCTTTAAGTTTCGGTTTAAAAATCAGAACCGCGCCGTTTTCACCCGTAAATCCTTTAAATTTCAAAACGGATACGTTCAATAATCTCGTCACCCGCGGGCTTATCAGAATTATCCGTAAAAATCATATAAAAAAACCGAGCGAAACGGAGTTTCTCGACGGATTTTCCGCGCAGGAAAAACCCGACCTCGATTTTGCTTTTTCGCCCGAAAAACTCGGCGTTTATGCGGACACGCTTAAATCGACGGACGACCTTATTTCCCGCCACGGAATTTATAACGATATTTTAACGTCTTTATCCGAAGGGAACGGAAAAATCAAACTTTCCGAAAAATATTTATTGCGTTCGGTTGACGAAATTTGGGTTAAAGCCGTTGAGGATTGCGTTAATTCTCTCGACGAGTTAATCCGTAAGCCGAACAGATATATTGCCGAAACCGAAGAAGTTTTGCCGATAGAGCTTACCAAAAAGATTTCGGGAAGGTCGATAACGCACCTTTGCCGCCACACGGATTATATCACGACCGATAAGGATAACGAAGTTAAGCCGATGAAAATGCTTAACGTTTTCCGTGAAGATTCGCTTTTAACTTATGAAAATAAATTTCTCAACACGCTAATCAATCGCCTTTATACGTTCGTTTCAAAGCGTTATAAAATCGCTCGCGATTTCGGCGTCGACGAAAAACTTCAATCGATGGAATTTGAAAACGATTTTACGAGCGGAGAAGCGAAAGGAAAAATCAAAATCAGCGTGGAACTGTCCGAACGCAATCTCGGCGCGGACGTTAAAAACACCTTCTTTTCAAGCGGACTTTGGAAAAGAGTGGAAAGGCTGAACGATATAGTCACGGCGTATTTCAATTCGAGCTTCGTTAAATCGATGGAGAGGAATTTCGTTCGCCCGCCGATAATGCGTACGAACGCTATCGTTAAAAACAAATATTTCCGCGAATGTCTTGCGCTTTGGGAATTTATCGAAAGTTACGAGGACGCAGGCTACGGCGTTACCGTTGACGAAACCGTGAAGGAAGCGAGTGAGGAGTACGTTAAACAAATCTACGCTTCCGCGGCTATGCAATATCTCGTTTTCAGACGAAATATAAAACAGGAATCGTTTGACGATGAAAATTACGCGTCCGTCGTCCGCCCGCGTTATAACGTTGAAAAATTAAGAAACGAAAGCCTTTACGACGAGGACTTCAACGACGAATTCGACGATGAAACAACCGTTGACGACCAAATCGAAACCGCTTTGAGAGTCGCTTTAATCGCCGACGAAATTATGCCGGAGGACACTTTGTCGGGCAGAGGTCTCGCGAAAAAATATATCAAAACGTTTATGGCGAAACTCTGTCTTTCGAGCGATGAGCTTAAAGAGCGTTTCGTTATGGTCTCCAACGAACTTTTAAAATACGATAAGGTCAAAATGCGTGTCAGTCGCAGGTTCGTTTCTTTCAATCGCGGCAGGCAAATCGTGGCGAGAATGAACGTCGTCGGGAAAACACTCAAACTTTATCTGCCTCTTAATATTTCGGACGTTGCGGAAAAATATCGTGCAATCGACGTTTCCGATAAAAAGAGATATATCGATACGCCCGTTTGCGTTAAAATAAGAAGCAACAGGGGCGCAAGATACGCTGTGGAACTTATCGAGCAGATTGCGGAAAGCAGGGCGTTCCCGCTTGCAAAGAAGCCGCGCGTACTCTATGCCGAAGATTATCCGATTGAAACTATGGAAGATATGATTCTTAAAGGAACTATCATCACCGTATGGAGAAAATCGGGCGAAAATCCGTTTGCCAAAAACGTTCCGAACGCCGCTTTCGGCTCTTCAAAAAATACGAAAAACGCCGAACTTGCAAAAACGGCGGAAACGTTATCCGTATCCGAACCCGAACAGCCTGCCGAGGATATTAAAATCGACGAAGCGGCAATCACCGTAAACGAATCGCCGATTGATTTTAAGGAAAAAATTGCCGACGCAATCGACGAAATGATTCGCCCCGAAAGCGATTATTCCAAGCCTACGGAATACGGTATAGACGACACCTCCGGGTTTATGAAAGACGAAGAAGAGAGAAAAAACGTTTCTTCCGACTCGGAGTCGGATAAAAAATGAAAATCGCTAAAAAAATATTAAAAATAGCCGTTTTGGCGATAATCCTCTTTCTCGTAGCGACTTACGTCGTCGTCAGCGTTCTTAACAAAAAAAGCAATCGGCCGACGTTTGTTTTCGGCAAAGCTCTTTTGTGGGTGGAAACGGGAAGTATGGAGCCGCAAATTGAGGCGAAAAGTTATATTTTAGTCAAAAAATCGGACGGTAAAAACCTGAAAGTCGGCGACGTTATAGTTTTCGTTTGCAAAGACAGCGACCCGCAGATAAACGGCAGACTTATCACTCACAGAATTCACGCGATAGACGAAAACGGCTATATAACCAAGGGCGACGCTTCGGGTATGACCGACAGGTGGGGCGCGGTTTGCGAGGAGGACGTTGTGGCAACTTACAGCCGTTCGCTTCCTTTTATGACGTTTTTCGGCAGAATATTTTCGTCCGAAGCCGGGCTGATTCTTATTTTCGTTATATTTATCGGCTCGTGTGCGCTGATATATTTCCCGGATATGATAAACGCTCTCCGCGACGAGGAAAAAATTAAAACCGAAAAAGAAAAAGAGATTGAAAAACGCATAGAAGAAGAGGTAAAAAAATTACAGGAGGGAGATAAATAATGTTTAAATTTTTGAGTAAACATATAGGCGAAGTGGCCGTTTCTCTCACCGTTATAATTTGCGCCTGCTTTTTCGTTCACTTTTTCACCGTCGGAACGACGTTGTCGTCCGTTATCGAAGAACAGGCTGTAAAGCGCGCCGAATTTTACGTTAAAGAACAATCGCAATACGTTGAAAAACAATTCAACGAATTGATAAGCGAAACCGAATATTACGCTGCGAAAGCGTCCACCGCCACCTCGGAAGAAAACTTTCGCGAAATAATTATCGGAATAAAAAGCTCGGGGGAGTTAAACGCAAACGAATGTTCCGTGGAACTGTTTTATTCTGAAAACGGAAAAATATACAAATACGACGGCTCTCTTACCGATAATTATCCAAAACTTAACGAACTTATAAACTCGACCGAAACGAAGTTTTCAAAGGTATTTCAGTATGAAAACAACGTTCGCGTATTTGCGGTTTCGGCAAACACGATAGATTGCGAATATGCGCAATCGGTAATCGTTCTTTTCGATTGTGAGCCTTCGGTTTCGCTTAAATCCTTTGCATATGATGCGGAGAATCAACCGATTGACTGCATAAAACGTTCGGATTTTTCGCTTCTCGTCAAAAACGACGGAATAATAATCGACAGAATCGAAAACGAGGGGAATCCCTTTCAGGTAGGAACAGAACCCGTTCAAAAGGGAATAATAAACAGTTTGTTTACGGACAAAAAAACGTGTGCGGCGGCGATAGAATCCGTCGAGGGGAAAGGGGTTTCTTCTTTCACGTTCTTGAAAGAAGCGGAGAAGTACGTTTTAACGATAAACGCTTTCGGCGAGGACAGAGGCGGTTTTGCGCTTGTGGACGCGTTTAAAATCAGCAACGTTTACGCCGACGGTTACGCTATGTCGGAATCGATATGGAGTTCTATCATAGGAATCGCGATAGTGATGCTTGCGCTCATTCTCTCCGTTGTGATAACGAGAATGGCTAAAAAGAAAGAAATTTATCGTTTGGAAATGCTCGACCCCGTGCTTAACTGTTCAACTCCCAAAAAGTTTGAAAAGGACGCCGGGGATATACTAAAAAGGCATCAGTCAACTAATTTTGCTTTCGTTTCACTGCAAATCAATAACTTTTCCTATTTGTTAAAAAAGTTCGGCGACGTAAAAACGCAGAACTTAACGAAATTCACCGCTACGGCAATCAGGCAGGCTTTATACGTTGAGGAAACGTTCGGTTACGGCGGAGAGGGCGAATACCTCGTTTTGCTCCATTATAAAGAAAGGCAGAATTTCGTCGACAGATTAAACGGTATTTATTTAAGAATTTCTTCTTTTGCTATGCAGGAAGGCGATGAAAACCATAAAATAAGCGTTTCCTGCGCCGTTTACGAGGTTGAACAAAGCGAAAGAGCGTCGACGAGAAATATTCTCGATAAGCTTAAAATTATAAAAGAAGCCACGACGGTTCGTATGGGTTCGTTCAGCATCGATTTTTACGAGGATTTACTTCGCGAAAACTACCTTCGGAAAGCCGAAATCGAAAGCCGAATGGAAACCGCGCTCGAAAACAGCGAATTCCATTTGTTTTATCAGCCGAAATATAATCTGAAAAACAAAACGATGGACGGCAGCGAAATTCTCATTCGTTGGTACGACCCGAAAATTGAAAAATACCGCGGGCCGAACGAGTTTTTGCCGGTGTTCGAGGAAAACGGATTTATCGATAAAATAGACAGATTCGTATTCTACAAGGCTTGCGAAAATATTGCGAGCAGAATTTCCAAAAGGCAAATCTGTTATCCCGTTTCGGTGAACGTTTCGAGAGTTACGGCAACCCAATCCGATTTCACCGATTACTATATTCGTATCAAAAACAAATTCGAGATTAAGGATAATTTCATAACGATTGAATTTACCGAAAGTTTCGCTTACGAGAATTACAAATATCTTTCGGAAATAGTATCCAAGCTTCACGCAAACGGATTTCTTTGTTCCATCGACGATTTCGGTACGGGATATTCTTCGTATAATATTCTCAAAACCATCGAGATGGACGAAATAAAACTCGATAAATTTTTCCTGTCAAAAGGATTTTCCGAACAACGCGACCAAGCTCTTTTAAAAAGCGTTATCGATATGGTTAAACAATTCGGTATGAAAGTCACCCAAGAAGGCGTTGAAACGCGCGAGGACTTATATCGGCTTGAAGAACTCGGTTGCGACGTTATTCAGGGGTATTACTTCGCAAAGCCGATGAAATACGTCGATTATCTTGAATTTATCGATAAAAACTTCATAAACAAATAGTTTTTAAAGACTGTGGAAACACAGTCTTTTTTTTGTAATAAATCCTTTGATTTGAGCCAAAATAATTGTATGATTTCAACGATAACGCTAAAAAACAAGCCGTCGATAATAGAAACGGCCACGGTTGCCGGCCCGAAAGAAGGTGAAAGCAGGCTCGGTAAATTCGTCGATAAAATTTATTACGACGACACGCTCGGTGAAAAAACCTACGAAAAAGCCGAGTGTAAAATGCTTTCTTACGCAATAGGCGACGTAATATCGAAAACAAAAATCAAAGAAAGCGAAATCGGCGCGCTCGTTTCGGGTGATTTATTAAACCAGATTATTTCGTCGAGCTTTGCCGCGAGGAAATTCAACGCGCCTTATATCGGGGTGTATAACGCTTGTTCGACTATGGCGGAAGCTTATGCCATCGGCGCGATTTTGGTTGACGGAGGATATACCGATAACGTTATAGCTGCAACGGGCAGCCATTTTTCAACCGCGGAACGGCAATACAGATACCCTCTCGAACTCGGTGCGATAAGGCCGCCTCAATCACAGTGGACGGTTACGGGCGCAGGTGCGGGAATGATTTCGTCACGGCGGGGAAATTATCCGAAAATCACGTCCGTTACTTTCGGAAAGGTTATCGATTTCGGGGTTACCGACGCAAACAATATGGGTGCAGCTATGGCGCCTGCCGCCGCCGATACGATAATAAGGCATTTCAAAGAATCGGGTAAATCGCCCGATTATTACGACCTTGTCGTAACCGGCGATTTGGGTGCGCTCGGTTCAAGACTCGTAAAGAAGATATGCTTTGAAAAATGCGTGGATATTGATAGAAATCACGTCGATTGCGGCGAATTGATTTACAATATCGACGAAGAAGAGTTTCAAGGCGGAAGCGGGGCGGGGTGCAGCGCGGTGGTTTTTAATTCTTACATTTATAAAAAAATAATTAAAAAGGAAATAAATCGGGTTCTTTTCGTTGCAACGGGCGCGCTTTTATCAACGCTTTCGACGCAACAGGGCGAATCGATACCGGCTATCGCGCACGCGGTAAGCATAGAAACGGAGGGTTAAACGATGCAGGAAATGTTGTTGATGTATTTAAAGGCTTTCGTCGTCGGAGGTGCGATTTGTACGATTGCTCAACTGCTCATAAATTACACGAAGATTACGTCGGGTAAAATTTTGGTTTATTTTATGCTTTCGGGGCTTGTTTTGCAAGCGTTCGGATTATATCAATATCTCGTTGATTTTGCGGGGGCAGGAGCAACCGTACCGATAAGCGGATTCGGATATTTGCTTGCCAACGGAGCTATAAAAGGTGCGAAGCACGGTTTATTCGGCGCGTTTACGGGCGGACTTGCTTCGGCGTCGGCAGGCGTTACGGCGGCAGTCGTTTTCGGTTATTTCAACGCGCTGTTTTTTAGGGCAAAATCAAAGAAAAATTAAAATTTCGACAGTATTTTTCTTCTTTCGGCATATAATTTACTATGAAAAGAAAGAAGAGAAAAGTAAAATTTTTTTGTTTTGCGGCGTTGTTTTTGATAACCGTAATATCCGTTTATTTTTCGTCGGATAAAATAGTCGTGGATTACGCGGAGAAAACGTTTAATTCGCTAATATCCTCCGCGTCGTATCACGCCGTTGATTTTATAGTCGGAGAAGAATATAAATACGCCGACCTCGTGGATATAAAAAAAGACGCGGACGGCAATATAAGTATGATTGTAACCAACAGTTTAGAGGTCAACAGGCTGGCCACGACGGCCGCAACGAAAGCTTTTGATTTCTTATATGAAGAAGTGGAAAAAGGCGTTGACGTGCCGATAGGGGCTTTTACGGGCGTAAGGCTTGCGAGCGGATTCGGAAAAAAAGTAAAAATGAAAGTTCTCGGTATGGCTTCCGTCAAGTGCGATTTTATTTCGGAATTCAATCAGGCGGGAATTAACCAAACGCGACATTCGCTTTATCTCAATATCAACTGTGAAGCGGACGTCGTTACGAAAACCCGAACGAAAGTTATAAACGACAAAATAACTATTCTCGTTTTCGATAATCTGATAGTCGGAAAAGTGCCGAAAGCGATTATCAATCCCTTAACGCTCGGTAAAAGCGAAATAAAAACGTAAAAAACTTTTAAAACGGAAGAT
>CALDMH010000142.1 GCA_937915565.1 uncultured Clostridia bacterium
TCAATCTTTTCTGTTTATAACGGAAACGTCAAGCTCTACGCCGAGTTTTCCGTCGTTACCCTTTTCAACGGTAACTTTCCCCGTAGCTTCGTCTTTTATGACTTTCCTGAACTTGCCGCCCGTAATAAGTCCGCAAACGTCGAAACTATAATTATCCCTGTTTTCAAGATAAGGCTTCAATTCCGCAACCGCGCTTTGTTCAACGTATCCGACGTGGTGTAATGCCTTCATATCCCAGTCGTAAACGTAAACCTTTATTTTATCGCCGTCGAGAACGAGTCCGACGCGCTTGAATTCCTGTTCGGCGTATTCGTAAACGACGTCGTTTTCGTATTCCTCTTTAATCTCGCTCATTTTAAGCCCGTCGTATTTATCGATATAACCGAGTTTTACGCCCTGCTTAATTTCTTCGTCGAGAATATTTTTAACCTTTATACCCTCTTCGTTGTTCTTATCCGTTCCGATAACGGCGGCGGTGCAGTTATAAAGAATTTCGTTAGGTCTATAAATAAGTTTTCTTCCGCGTTTCACGCATATCTTCGCCAAAATGTCGTCCATATCGGCGGGCGCGGTAAGCTTGAACGTCTCTTTTTCGGGTTTTTCTTCCGTCTTTTCGGCCTCGTCGGTCGCCGCAGGCTCTTCCGCTTCCTCTCCTGCCTCAACATCTTCGTCTTCCGCAGGTTCTTCAACGGTCTCTTCGGCAGTTTCTTCGGCTTCCGCGGTTTCTTCGATTTGCTCGCTCAATGCTTTGGCTTCTTCTTCCGTTCCGTCAAGGCTGCCCTCTTCGTTGAGAATTTCCTCGGCCTCTTCCTCGCTCGCTTCGAGCGGAACTTCTTCGGCCTCTTCGTCTACTTCCGTCGATTCGTCGGTTGCGCTTTCTTCCGCTTCCTCTTCGGCCACGGCTTCGCGGACGTCCTCCTCTTCGCTTTCTTCAACCGGCTTTTCGGCTTCGTCGAATACTACTCCGTCCGGATTGACGGTTACAACGTCCTCGACGATTTCTACGTCGGCTTCCGTATTCTCCTCGGCGTTTTCCTCGGCAGGCTCTTCGGCTTCCGCAAGCTCTTCCGAAACCTCGGCAAGTTCTTCGGCGGGTTCTTCTGCGGGCTCGACGATTTCGGCGACCTCCGCAACGGTTTCCGCTTCGGTTGCTTCTTCAACCTTTTCGCCCGCAGGCTCAACCGTTTCTTCAACTACTTCTTCAACTATTTCTTCCGTGATTACGTCGTTATCATCGACGTCTTTCAGGTAAGCGGGATTACGTTTTACGGTAACGGTGGCAAGACCGCGTTTCTTAATTCTACGCATATATTTTTCTCCGTTCAGTTCCGCCGACGAATTACGCCGCGCGACTTTTTTGTTCTTCAAGTATAAAGTATAGCCGCCCCGATGTCAATCGATTTCGGCAAAAAAAAGAGGTTTTCACATTGTTTTTTTTCTCGGTTTTTTCGCATTTTTTCGTTCAAAAAAACCATTAAACAACGGAAACCCTCGTATAAGTCGATTATTGCGGAAACATTCGTTTGCGCCCGCCGCCTTCGATTTTAAAATCGATTTCGTTTGCGCCGACGTTTAATTCTAAACGGAATTCGTTTGCGCCCGCGGCCTTTAAATTTAAAGCCGAGTTTAAACCGAATATTTCTCTTTCTGAACCCTTATAAGTTCCTCGTCCGAAAAATAGTCGATTTTCATAGCCGACTTAACCTCGGCGAGCGTAACGGCCGCCGCGCGCTCGGCTTTTTCGCTTCCGCGCTTCAAAATTTCGTAAACGGCGGGAATATCTTTTTCGTATTCCTTTCTTCTTGCTCTCACGGGTTCGAGCATAGACTGCAAAACCTCGTTTAAAAATCTCTTCACCTTCATATCGCCCAAACCGCCTCTCGTATAATGAGCTTTAAGCTCGTCGAGATTCGCGTATTCGGGCAAAAACGCCTTGAAATGTTCGTCGGTTGCAAAAGCGTCGAGATAAGTGAACACCGCGTTACCTTCGAGTTTACCCGGGTCGGTAACCTTGATATGGTCGGGGTCGGTGTACATACTCATAACCTTCGCTCTCACTTCGTCGGGCGTGTCGGCAAGATAAATGCAGTTTCCGAGCGACTTGCTCATCTTCGCCTTTCCGTCCGTACCGGGCAAACGCAGGCAAGCTTTTCTCTTGGGTAAAACGGCTTCCGGCTCTACGAGAGTTTCACCGTAAACCGAATTGAACTTGCGGACGATTTCCTTGGTTTGCTCTATCATCGGCAACTGGTCCTCTCCGACGGGAACGATATTCGCTTTAAACGCCGTTATATCCGCCGCCTGACTTATGGGATAAGTGAAAAATCCCACGGGAATACTCGTTTCAAAGTTACGCATCTGAATCTCGCTTTTAACGGTGGGATTCCTTTGCAAACGCGAAACGGTCACGAGATTCATATAATAGAAAGAAAGTTCGCAAAGTTCGGGAACTTGCGATTGAATAAACATATCCACCTTTTCCGGCGAAAGTCCGCAGGACAAATAGTCGAGCGCGACCTCTACGATGTTTTGCCTTACTTTTTCCGGATTTTCGGCATTGTCGGTGAGGGCCTGCGCGTCGGCTATCATAACGTACATATTATCGTAACCGCCCTCGTTCTGAACTCTCACTCTCTCCGAAAGCGAACCTGCGTAATGTCCGACGTGAAGTCTGCCCGTCGGGCGGTCGCCTGTTAAAATTATCTTTTTCATAGTCATTCTTCCTTATACGTTTTACAATTTATCGGTGATTTCGTTATCGATTTTGCTAAAAACCGACAACCCGTTGTCAATCGTTTTATAAATTATCGGCAATTTCGACGATTTTTCTCAACCTGTGATTAAGGCAGCTTTTGGAAATATTCAGCGTTTCCGCAAGTTCCGAAAGCGTGCTTTTTTTATATTTCAGCCTTGCTTCGGCAACCAGTTTCAAGCCGAGCGGCAAAAAGTTGAGCCCTTTCGTTTCGATTATCCTGTTTATGGCGCGAATTTGCTTCACCGAAGCGTCCATTTGCTTGACCATATTCGACATTTCGCAGTTGATTTTCCTGTTCATATCGTTGTTCATATCTTTTTCCACGGCAATTTCCGAAAGTTCGAGAACAGCCTTCGCCGCGCCCATAAGAGCCATTAAATCGGAGATTTCGTCGATGGTTTTGAAATATACGACGTAAGTTTCCTTTCTGTCCGTGAGGCGAGGCATAAGATACGCTTCGGAAAGAATTTCGCACAAATCCGTAGCCGTTTGATAATTTGCGAAAACGAATTCGAGATGATAACTCGTGGTGCTCGTCCTTTCGGACTTCGGCACGGTTACGCTGCCCGAGCCTAAAAACAAACCCCTGACGTAAGCCCCGCGCGTTTTATCCGTCACCTGTTTTTCGTTGATGCCGAGCCTTAATGCTATTCCCTCTTCGTCCTTTTCGATTATTCCGAGGTCGGAGAGAATACTCTCGCTCTTTTCGCCGAGAACTTTCAGCGTTATTTTGCCGCGTTTAACGGAAGCGAACGTCTGCGGTTCGACGTTATAAAGCGAACGGATTATCGAAACGAAATAAACCCGCTCTTCCTCGCTTGCCGGAGAAAGCTCGAAGCCGATTGCACCCTTTTCAGAACATACCGTTCCCGAAGAACGGACGTATGCGGAAAGGCAAGCCCTTTTCTCCTGCGCGCTTTGAAATTTAACGCCGAGAAGCTCCGCTTTCAGTTTTTCGGAAAAATTATGTTTATCGTACGACATAACCCACCTCCGATTTTTTATAAAACCTCGAAATTTTTAAACCTTCGAGGCTTATAAATCCGCAAATTTATAACGAAATCGCCGAAATAAGGTTCAGCCTATTCCGTGTTCCTTTTTGAAGCGTTGAAAACGCAATTCGGGAATTCTTCCGTCGACGTTCATTATCCTGTCGAGCGGGAAATCCACCCTCGCGGCAGTTTCGAGAAAAAGCTTGTTGTCACCGATTCTGTCCACCGAGTGAGCGTCGCTATCCACCACGAACTTCACGTTCGTTTCGATTACTTTACGCCACTGCTCGTCCGACAAATGAGTTTTCTTCGTGTTTATTTCTATGTACGTTCCGTAATCCGCCGCGGCTTTCGCAACCTCTACGGGGTCGCAAAAACAGAGGTATCCGACGTGAGTTATAACGTCCACGGGATTGTTTTTTATCGCGTTCACGTAACAGTTCGTGTTGAATTTTATAAGCCTGTCCGACGGAGCTTTATGAAAAACGCTGTCAAAAATATTCGCCCACAAAAGCCAGGCGAGGTCGTTAAAACTCTTGTAAAAAATAAACCTATGCACGCCGGCTAAAATAACGTCCAGTTTCTCGTAATCGGATGGTTTAACGTCAATAGTCCCCTCCTCGCCGCGAAGGTTGGACTCTATGCCCAAAAGCACGTCCACTCCGTATCGTTCGGAAGCCGCCTTGCACTCCGCGCGCATTTTGTCGAGGTATTTTCTGCGCATACCGAAAGCGGGATGCGAAAAACCGTGGTCGGTTATCGCTATCCCTTTAAGCCCCTTCTCTTTTGCGCTCGCCGCATTATCGAAAACGCTCCCTTTGCCGTGACTGTAAGTCGTATGAGTGTGCAAATCATAGCATATTTTCAGTTTCTCTTCGTTGTCGTTCATTAAAATTGCCTACGTATTAAAATCGCCTATATATTCGAGTTCTTCCGATAAATCCGCGCCCGTCTTTTCCTTAACCGTATTCTTGATTAAATCTATGAGTTTCTTTATATCTCCGCTCGTTGCCGAATTATCCGCCACGATGAAATTAGCGTGTTTTTCCGAAACCCGCGCCCCGCCCACGCTCACGCCTTTCATTCCCGATTGCTCTATGAGTTTTCCCGCAAAGAAACCGTCGTTTTTGAAAACGCTCCCGCAAGACCTGCCTTTGGGGTTCTTTTTGGAGCGAAGTTTGAGATATTTTTCGATTTTTTCCTGCGATTCGTCGAATTCTACGTTTTCAAGGCTGAAACACACCGAAACGATGAATTCCTTTCTCGTTTTGAAGACGCTTTCGCGATAATCGAAACCGCATTCCTTGCGAGGGTAAATTCCCGACGCCGTGACGACGTAAGAAACGTAATCGCCCGCGCTTTTGCCGTAACAACCGGCGTTTTGAGCAATCGCTCCGCCGACCGTGGCAGGAATTCCGCTTAAAAATTCAAGCCCGCCGAGCGACGAATAAAGCGCGCTTTTCAAAAGCTCTTTCAAGCTTACTCCCGCGCCCGCCACGAGCGTTTTTCCGCTTACGGAAACGCCTTTCAAGCCCTCGGAGCAAACCGCCGCGCCCGAAAAGCCGCCGTCCGAAACGAGTACGTTTGAACCTGCGCCGAAAAAAACGTAAGGCACGGAATTGCTTTCGAGCAAACCGACGATTTCTCTTGCCTGTTCCGCCGTTTCCGGAAACAAAGCTCCGTCGGCGTTTCCTCCCGTTCCGTAAGTGGTTTTTTCACCGAGGGGATAATCGGGAGAAAAGCGCGCTCCGCACTTTTCGGATATTTGCTTTATCAAGGCGCAATATGACATTTCGCATCTCCTATTTTACTATATTTTTTTTATTATTTCAACTGTTTTAAACTCGGTTTCGACTAATTTAAACAACTATTTTAACTATTTTGAATTCGGTTTGCAATTTAAACCGAAACGCTTCGGAAAGTTCCGCTTTCACTTCAAATTTTTCAAGCCGTTTTTAACGTTTTCGGAAAGTTTCTCGCCCCCGTTTTTGCCTTTAAGTTCGCTTTGCGCGGAGCGTATTAACTCTTCGCTTAAAAAAACGCTTGCGGTATATTCGTTTTTCAAAAAATCGTAACCGTAAAAATCAACGCCCGCTTCATTGCCATCCAAGCTTCCGCTTGTATTTCCGCTTGTATTTCCGACCGCGCGCATCATACCGATTTTGCCGAGTTTTGCCTGAACCGTTTCGTCGAGAAGAAGTTTTACCGCGTTAAGACAATAAGCGTATTTTTCGTCCGCTTTCGTCGTTACGGCAACGTACTGAACTATATCGGAAAAGCCTTCGAGCGCAACGGCGGAAAACGCCGCGCCGCGTTTTTCAAGCCGCCTTAAATCCCTTTGCGTTCCGAGAAGAACCGCCTCGCTTTGCCCGAGAAAATTAACGTAAGCGTCGTAAGGAGGATAATACGCGACGTCCGTCGCCGTAACCCCGGCAGTTTTTAACGCGAGCATAGGAAGAGTGTTTTCGCCTTGCGAAACGACGAGTTTCTTTACGTTTTTTTCGCCATTGCCTTGTAAAAACCCCTCTATAAGTCGATTATCTTCACTTTTTACAATTAAATAATAACCCCCGAAGCACCACGGCGCGGCATAATACTTACCGCCCTTTTCGCCTCCGGCAAAGCCTTTTAAATTTGTTCCGCCGTAAAGCTTATCGACGGGCAGTTCCCTTGCGAATTTCATAATATCGGCGCAACCGCCGCCCAACGAAACGAGGTCGGGAAGTTCCCCGTTTGAAATTGCCGAACGCATACTTTCGACGGTTTGACTTTTAACGAGAACTATCACTCCGTCGTTCCGCATTTTTAAAAGCGCGGAACTTAAAAAATCCGCCCGCGAGCCGACGCCGCCCTCAAAGGAATCTACGTGCCAAAGCGTGAGTACGGCCTTGTACTTGCCCGTGGCGATAATATCCGAGGTTTTGCCCGTCGTTTTGGGATAAGCGCAAAAGATAACGAAAAACGTCGCCGCCGCGCACACGACGAACGCCGCTATTCTTCCAAAAAAATTCATACGGAATTCTATCCTGTTTCAATCATTTTTAACAGCTATGTTTTATTTACTTTAACGGTCTGTTTTAATAGCTCTGTTTTAATATATGATTTATAAAACCGAAATAAAAGCGCAAAAACGAAAAAACTCCGAAAAGACTTGAACAAGTCCTTTCGGAGTTTAAATTTAATTCGTTTAAACGGTTTTACGCTTTGCCGCATAAAAGCATAATTTCGTTACGCTTTGCCATAATAAGTCGCGTTTAAAACGTGGTTAAATTGCGTTACGCTTCGTCGTGAGAAAGCGTTCCGTCGTTGCAAACGACTTTCAAGTTCGGCGAATCTTCTTTCCAATCGCGGTCCTTCTCAATCGCAAGCCATTGCGCTTTCGTCCCTTCAAATTTGATTTCTTCAAGTTTCGGGCAGCTTTGGAAAGATTTTTTTCCTATGGTTTTAACCTCGGGATAAATCGTCACCTTTTTCAGATTCCCGCAAAGGTAAAAGGCGTATTCCCCGATAACTTCGAGTTTTTTCGGCAAAACAATCGAGATAAGGTTATCTAACGATAAAAACGCATTTTTACCCAAAATCGTAACGTCCTTGCCTTCGTATTGGTCTGGAAGAACGAGGTTACCCAAAATATCGCTGTTATTTTGTTTCTTTATAGTAACTTTACCGTCTTCGGTCACTTCGTATTCTATCTTTTCGGGGTTGATGTCAACGCTTTCGTACCGATTAGGAGTTTCGGATTCGCTTTCCGATTCGCTTTCGCTTTCGGAAACGGTTTCGGTTTGGGATTCCGTTTCGGAAACGCTTTCCGACGAGCCCGTTCCCCCGCCGTTGCCGACCAAAACGACAACCGTAGTCACAATCGCCGCAACGAGAACGACGAGCGTAACGATGATTATTATCAATTTTTTATTATTTTTCGTGTTTTCCATATCTTTCCTGCCTGCGTTATAGCTTACGGCGCGTCAGGCTCGATTTTTGCCAAGCCGTCGTCGTCAATAAACGCGCTTATCGACATTATATATTATTTCCGCAATATAGTCAATCGTTATCCGAAAAAAAGAGCGGACGAATTGTGAAAATCAAACGGTTTTGTTTTCCGCAAGAACGGAAAGATAATAAATCGGGATTGCCGACCAACCGTGACACAAACTGCCCAGCCCGCCGAAATCGTCCGCGCCGAGTTCCGTTTCCCAAAACGTGGTCGCGCCCGCGTCGAGCATTTTTTTGTATTTCGCTTTTATATCGTTTAAAACGCAACTCTTATACTTATCGCCGAAAAGAAGAAGGGCGTCGTATTTAAAGGCGTTCATAGAAAGCGTTATGGGAATCATTCCCTCGCCGCTGCAAATAGCCTCAATCGTTTTTTCGCCGCCGATACCTGCCAGAACGGCAAGCGAATTGCCCAGAACGGACGCTTTATCCGAAACGTCGCTGAACTTGAATATCCCCTTTTCGGGCATATAGAAAGTTTCCGAAATAGCTTTTTTCGTACCGTCCGTTTCAACGTTTTTCCCGCGAAGTTCATTGTAAAATTCAGCGACGTAAACGAACATACAATTTAAAATCAAATCGTAAACGACGGGCGATTCGTCGCCTTCTTTTTTACCTATCTGGTCGTCGTTCGCGCTGTCCTCCGCCCACTCGTAAAAATTCCAATAAGGCGCAGGAAACTGGGCTATAAGTCGATTATCGCCCATTTTTGAAATAAACGTAGCCATAATCGTATCGAGCGTTTCGCCCGTTTCTTTAAGCAAGGATTTATCGCCGGTGTACTTGACGTACTCGTACGTTTGCATAATATACGCAAGCGAGAAAAAGGGAATGGGATAATCGTTTCCCGCAGGAAAACAAAGGCTCAAAAGCCCGTCCGCCCGAAGCCCTTTGCTCATAAGAACGAGATTTTCACGCTGATAAACGGCGTTTTTATAAGTGTAATAATTGCAGAGCATCTGATTACGGCTGTCCAATGCGTACAAAGCCTGCTCGCGCCAAGGGCAATCCTCGTAATGCTCGTGCATACAACACTTTACGGTGTAAACCGAAACGTCGTAAATTTTTTGCAAAAGTGAATCCTTAAATTTTCTCTTAATTTCCGTAACGGGATAATATACTTCGCGAACGCCAAGGTATTTAACGTCAATCGGCTTTTCGGTTTCGACGAAAAGGTATCTCCCGGCAATCCTGCGAAAGGTGTTTTCGTAACGATTGACGCCCTTTTTCGCAACGTATTCCACGCTGAAATCTCTGTCGGCGATAATTCTCGGAACGCTGCCGTCGTCAAGCAATCTTTCGCCGTAAGAAATCGTTATTTTTTGCTTGCAATCGCTCTTGAAATCGAGAGAAACGAAGCCGACCGTTTCCCGTTTCAAATCTACGAGATAGCCGCCCTCTACTTTTTTTATTTCCGCCGCGGCTCTGCGTTTTTTCATACGGCAAATTCCGCGTTCTCTTTTAACGGCCTCACCCTCGCCCGTTTCTTCGCTCGGCTTAAACGCTCCGTTTCTTTTGGTTGCGTCGTATAAAAAACTCAACCCGAGTTGCGTGGTGATATTTTTGCAATAACCGTTAAGGTAGTGCGAATTCACCCTCGAAAGAACGTTTTTATCGCTTTTAAGAAGAGTTTTTCCTCCGCTTACAATATCGAAAAGCAAAAACGCGTCCGCATTAACGTAAGTTTGGCTATCCTTTCCGTAATGCCAGACCGTGCAATCGAAAACGTTCTTCTCGTCCGCCTTGCAAAAATCGGTTATATCTATTTCGTCGTAATTGCGATAATGCGGATAATCGGCGCACTGGGCAAACCCGACCAACTTCCCGTTGATATAAGCGGAATAATTGCTGTCGCACGAAATGCGCAAAAAAATCTTTTCTTGCCTCACAAGGCCGAAAGTTTTAAAATCGCCCCTGAACTCGACGTAAGTATCGGCAGCTTTAACGTCGCCCTGCCAAATCTTTTTTCCTTTTAAAACGTTCATAATCTTCTTAAAATTGCCCTCGCTATGCGTTCGTGCCCGTTTTTATTCGGGTGAAGCCTGTCGGTTTTATCGTCGTGAAAATAAAGCGCTGCGTTTTTGTCGGCAAGCGGGAACAAGCCCGATTCTCTATATAAATCAATAAGTTCAATCGACCAAACGTCCGCCGCGCGGCGAACCGTTTCGACGTATTTTTCAAAATATTCGCCTATCGAATTTGCGTAAAGTTCGTTTTGCTGAACGTTTGCAAGCCCGAAATACGCGTAAGCCCTGTGGAGCGGCGTTAAAATAACCAGCCGTTTATCGGCGTAACGCTCGGTGACGTAAGCAAAAAACTTGTTCAGTCTTCCGCAAAAGGTTTCGTCGTCGAAAACGAACTCGCGCTTTTTGCGGCTTGCGTAAGCGTTCGGCGCGCCGCTCTCATCAGTCGAAATAACGACGGTTTCCGTTCTTTCGGTGAAAAATTCGCCCAAAGAAACCCCGCCGTTAAAATCGTTCGTTCCGATAAGCACGCACAAAATATCGAAATTATCGCCCACGTCCGCTTCGAGCGATTTAAGTTCGTTAAAAAGCATATCGGACTGCGCGCCGTCTATCCCGTAACCGTGAGTTTCCGCGCCCGTTAAATCCGAAATAATATCGAAATATCTCCGCGTAGTTCCCACGCCGAAGGTTATCGAATCGCCCAAGAAACAAATTCTATCTTTTTTCGTAATCATTTATAATACTTTCCTTGCAAAATCTCGTTAAGTTTTGCGGTTGATTTTTTAGCCAATGAATCGTCATATTGCACGATAATCGGCTTATAGGCCACTTTATTTCCGTCAATCTCCACAAAACCGAAACGCGCTTCGTTCTCGTGCAAAAAGTTTCCGAGCGTTCCGAAATTGAGATAATATTTATTCCCTATTCTGCCCAACGAACCGGTGTGTTCGTGTCCGAAAAAGAAAACGTCACCCGTCTGGTCGCCGAAAAGGCGAAGCAAATCGTCCTTTGACGGGAGATATTTCATATCTTTAAATCTCCCCTTCGGCGTTTGCGGATAATGAAACGCCGTTACGCAAAAATTTCCGTCCTTAAAGCGAAGCGTTAAAGGAAGCTCGGAAAGAAATTTTTTGGAAGCGGAACTTAAAACCTTTTGTTGCCAACGAAAAACTTTCAATCTCGGGTCTGCTTCGGAGAAATTTTTCAAGTCCATAGTCACGAAAATGTCGTGATTGCCTTTGACGCAAAGAATATCTCCGCGGCTTCTAATCATCGAAGCCGTTTCCTCGGGATAAAAGCCGTTCCCGACAATATCGCCAAGGCATATTATTTTATCCGGACGCATTTTGTCTATCTCTTTCAGCGCGGCTTCAAGCGCAAACACGTTTGAATGTACGTCCGTTATTACAGCGTATTTCATAGGTTGATTATATCACTTTTTCTCTTAACGTGTCAATCTTTCGGCGAGTGAATAAAATTAAACGTTTTCGTCAACAATATTGTTCAAACCGAACGAGATTTTAGCCTGTTAAAACGGCAAAATCCAAGTTTTGTTCGGATAAAGGAGAAAAATGAACCCGTTTAAAGAGAAAGCAAAGAAACCCGAAGAATACTTAGATTCAATCCAAAAGCTCTATCCCGAGCAGTATGACAAAAACGAAACGAGTCCTTACACGAAAACGAGAATTATCCTCGCGTGCGGCGCGGAATACGAGGCGAACTGGCATTCGCACCAGATGCTTCGGCACACCGACGACGTCGATTTGAAAAGACGCATCTCGCTCGTCAGGTTTTTGGAAAAACAGCAGCAACAGTACCTTGCGCAGTTAAAGCCTGCAAACGAATCCATTCTTGAAACGACCATTGCTTACGAGCAACTAGCCGTTGACTTAACCGCGGGAATGGCGAAACGAGAAAAGAATTTCAACGTGAAAAAAGCTCTCGATTTCGCGCTTTTGGAGGACTTCGACCATCTTTACAGATACGCCGACCTCCTCGACGAGGATTACGGCATTCACGCCGAAAAACTCGTCGGGAAATACACCGAAATTATGCCGGGGAGACCGACGGTAGCGCATCACCGTCACCCGTTCGATAACGTTAAAGGCTGCATTTCGGCGAAAAAGAACGATATTCAAACCGTTTTGAACACGATGATAATCACCGCGGCGGAACAGCAAACGATGAATTTTTATATGAACGTAGGCGCGCATTATATAAACGAAGGCGGCAAACGGCTTTACGAGGAAATTTGCCTCGTTGAGGAAGAACACGTCACGCAGTACGGCTCGCTTATCGACCCGAACAACGACCCGTTTGAATGTTCGCTTATGCACGAATACGTCGAGTGTTACGTTTACTGGTCGAATTATATGACCGAAACCGACGCAAGAATAAAGAAGATTTGGGAATATCAATTTGAAAACGAACTTTCTCATCTTCACGCCGCGCTTGCGCTTTTAAAAAAATACGACAAAAAGGATTATACGGACGTTATTCCGAATCCGGAATTCCCCGCGCCTTTGGAGCTTAAAGAGAACGTCGATTACGTCCGCTCCATTCTCGCTTCAACCGTTCAATACACGGGAAAACTTACCGATTATCGACCTATAAGCCAACTTCCCGAAGATGATAGGTATTTCGTTTACAACGCGAATTTCAATTCGCCCGTCAAGGACAACCCCTCCCATAAGGTAATTTCCGATTACGTGAAGAAGCACGGAAAGGATTATCGCTTCCAGATTTCCGAGCACCCCGTGCCCGCGCTTGCAAACCGCGAAATCGACAACATCGAAGTGGGCGTTGTTCCGTCCGCAGTTAAACTGAAACCCACGGACGGCTTTAAACCCCTTTGATAAATAGCACAATAAGTTAAACAAAAAAACCCGGACAGTTTAAACCCCTTTGAAAGCAAACGCAATAAATCAAACCGAAACCCACGAACGGTTTAAGCCGCTTTGATAAGCGAATATAACGGTTATTTCGCCTTGTCAAAAGTTCGCTATACGAACGGATATTTACCGTATCGACGAAAAAAGAGGCCGCGATAAAAATCGCGACCTCTTCTGTTTTAGTTTTCAGAGTCGATTATTCTTTAAAACAATCAATCTTCTTTCTTTTTGCAAACTACGAACGCAGCCGCCATAAGAGCAACCAGCGCAAGGCCGGCAACGCCGCTTACAGAGCCGAAGCATCCGCCGGGCTCAACTTCGCCACCGGTAGAAGTTCCGGTAGAAGAGCTTTCGCTCGGCTTGGTAGATTCGGAAGAACCGGTAGAGTTAGATTCGGTTGAATCGGGTTCTTCTCCGCCCGCTTCCTTAACGGTTATCTTAATTTGTTTCTCGGCTTTGTTGTTGTACTTATCGACAGCCTTTACGATTACCGTCCAAGTACCTTTAACGAGCTTACCTTCGACAACCATTCCTTCGGGAAGAGTCGTTTCACATTTAACGTCTCCGTCGTGAGCGTCGTGTGCGGAAACTTTGAGATTAAGAGTTTCGCCAACGGTGTAAACGGTCTTGTTGTCTTCCGCAACGGTGATAACGGGAGCTTCGCTATCTTCAATGATAACGTTTGCAACGAGCAATTCGCCTTCAAATCCGCCCATCTTGAAGAGAAATCCGGAGAACGCTATAGCCAAATCTTGGCCGTCAAACGTATGCTCAATCGTGTGCCACTCTCCGTCCGCAACGACTTCCTTAACGTGAACGGGATATTTGCAATCCTTTTTTCCGGGAGTCAACTCGCCGAACGTCTGAACGATGTAGTGAACGGGTTCGTCGTCACAGTTCATCGGGTTACGGTTGATTAACTTATATTCAAAAGAGAGCTTTTTAGCCTTATAGCTTTCGTAAACACGGTTTGCACTATCACCGGAGGTATCCGTCCTACCGTAAGAGAATCTTACTTCGGTATTCTTTGTTGCACCCTCGGCAACGTCGTGCGTGAAGTAGTAAGCAGTTTTGCCGTCTACAACGTAAATACCTTCATAAGTTGCAAATTTAACCTTCTTCTGTTCAAGGTGAAGAACGTCAACGGGTTCGGTTTTAACTTCCGTCGCGCCGACTATGAAGTTTACGTCAACGGTGATAATCTTCGTCGTTTCGTTGCCTGCGGAATCGGTAGCTGTGATTGTGAAGTGCCACGTTCCGGATTGAAGTTTTCCGTCTACGACAGCGCCGGTTTCATAAGTTACGGTGAAATCGATGTCTTCGTCTACGTCGTCGGTTACGGTAATTCCGAGAATGGACTTATCGTAAACCGTTCCGGGAACGAATTCGGCGTCGGCAGCGGTAATAATCGGTTTAGTTCCGTCGGTAACGTTAATCGTTATCTCTTCTTTTGCCTCGTTGCCTGCTTTATCGGTGGCGGTTAAAGTAACCTTCCATTGTCCGATGTTAAGCTTTCCTTCGGCGTTGAGAGCGCCGTCCTGATAAGATACGGTTACGTTAACGTTTCCGTCAACGGCGTCAACTGCGGTTGCGTTGATAACGGGCGTTTCGCCTTCCTTATATTCTCTCTTGGTAGTGTTTTCAACCGTGATAACGGGTTTGGTAATATCTTTAACGGTTATAGTAACGGCTTCGGTTGCAACGTTTCCTGCAACGTCGGTAGCGGTTAAAGTAACGTTCCACGTTCCTGCGACAAGTTTACCGTCAACCAAAGCTCCGTCCGGATAGGATACGGTTACGTTAACGTTTCCGTCAACGGCGTCAACTGCGGTTGCGTTGATAACGGGTTCTTCGCCTTCGTTATATTCTCTCTTGGTGGTGTCTGCAACCGTAATTACGGGAGCAACCTTATCAAGCTCGACTTTAATATCGGCCACGAGAAGCTCACCGTTGAATTTACCGAATTTTATGATAAATCCTGCAAATACAGACCTATCGGCACTTGTCAAAGTGTATTCAAACGTGTGCCATTCACCGTCGTTGTTTGTAACGAACTCGTAGTTATGCGCATATTTTGGTTCGAGAACCTGCACTATTACGTTGGCTTTTTCGGTACTCGGTCTACCCGTAAGGGCTTCTACCAATTGTGCGGAAGCAGTATTCGTCAATTTATACCTGAAAGAGAACTTAATAGCTTCGGGGTGGTAATTGTAAACGCGGCTGCTATTCGGGTCGCCGGTAAACGTACCTTCGGTTATAAATCTCGTTTCGGCTTTTGCGGCGTCTTTACCTATATAATGGTAAGCAGCTGTTCCGTCAACGTTATAAACTCCTTTATAGGTCATACTCTTAACCTTTCCGGTTTCGATATGAAGGAGTCCTTCGGGTTCGGTCGCTACCTCGCAACCGCTAACCATCGTACGCTCTTCAACGGAAATATCGGCTATAAGCATTTCGCCGTCGAGTCTACCCATCTTAACGATGAAGCCTGCGAAAAGTTTAGTTTGTTCGGGTGAAAGCGTATATTCCTGAGTGTGCCACTCTCCGTCTACTGCGGGAGTGAAAGAAAGAATAGGATAGCTGCGGTCGAGAATCTGAACGATATACGGCCAGTGTTCTCCGTCCGTTACGCCGTCCGTGCTTGCGTTCACGATTTTATAACTGAACGAGAATTTATAAGCGGGGTAATTATTATATATGCGATTTGCAGACCAAGTGTCAGTTCCGGGAGTTACAAATCTCGCTTCCGCATTCGTTCTCGCATCGCTGTTAGAGAAATGATATGCAGCCTTTCCGTCTATGTCGTAAACCCCGTTGTAACTCATATTCTTAACCTTTTGAGTTTCGATATGAAGCGTGCCGGCAGCTTCGGTCGTTTCAAACGTTCCCTTAACCATATTTCCGATAGGCTCGGAAGCTACCTGAACGTTTGCTATGAGCATTTCGCCGGTAAGGCCGCCCATCTTAACGATGAAGCCCGCAAATTTAGCGGTTTGAGCGTCGGTGAGAACGTACTTGTAAGAATGCCATTCGCCGTCTTCAATAGGCTCAAAGGTCAATACGTCGTAAGAACCGTCGCTTCCGAGAACCTGCGTAATATATCTATCGGTCGTTCTATCCTTAACGGTAGTAGTGGCAGTGTTTTTAATTCTATAATCGAACGAGTAAGAATATCCGTTATACTGTTTTAAAACGTAAGGTCCGTTTTGAGTATTCGTTCCTTCCGTTGCGAATCTTGCTTCGGCGTTGCCGCTTTCAGCGTCGTTATAGAAATAATAACCGGTCTTTCCGTCAACGGTATAAAGACCGCCGTATTCCATATATTTAAGTTTCTTGCCCGCTTCGAGACGAAGCACGCCCTTTTCCTGAACGTTGGACTGGGTAAGTTCTCCGAGAGAAGTTTCGATTACGGGCTTAATGTCGGCAATGAGAAGTTCGCCTTTAAGGCCGTGCATCTTAAAGATAAATCCGGAGAAAATGTCCTTATCGTTATCGGTGAGTTCAATCGTTACGGTCTGCCATTCGGTGTTCGTCGTATAGTCAACCGTATCAATCATACGGCCGAGATATTTGTCTTTACCGGTTGCGTAGTCAGGACCGTAAACCTGAATCATAGTGTTTCCGGTAATCAATTCGCCGTTTAAGCCGCCGTCTTGAAGAGGTTCATTTTCGGAAGTGTTCAACATTTTATAATTGAACGTGAATTTTTTAACTCTTTTGTCAACGTCGTAAATTCTCGAACCGCTGCCAGGAGTGGTATCCGTGCCTTTCGTAGCGAATCTCGTTTCTCCGGCGCCGGTTTTAGTTTCGTTCGTGAAATAATAGGCAACCTTTCCGTCCGCATTGAAAAGGCCGTGGTACGTCATTTCTTTAACCTTTTTGGTTTCGATATGAAGAAGTCCTTCGGGCTCTTTGTTTACCTGTTCGAGAATTCCGATTTCGGAATCGAGTTCAACGCTTACGTCGGCGATAAGAAGTTCGCCCGTAAGGCCGCCCATCTTGAAGATAAATCCGGAGAATATTGCTCTGTCGTCTTCGCTGAGGGTAAGCGACATAGTCTGCCAGTTATCGTCCGAGGTATAATCCATAGCAGTCCAGCCGTATCCGTTATATTTATCCGGCGAGCCGGGGCCGAAAATCTGCAAATAATACTTCGTATTTTCAATATCCGGAACAGAGGTGACGCTTGTGTTTTTAACCTTGTAACTAAAAGAGATTTTAGTCACTCTGCTATCCACGGCGTATATTCTCGAACCGCTCGAAAGAACGGTGTTCGTTCCCTCGGTTGAAAATCTTACTTCGGCAGCTCCGCTTTCGGCTTCGTTGCTGAAATAATAAGCAACCTTGCCGTCCACGTTGTAAATACCGTGATAAGTGGTCTTCTTGGTTTTGCCGACTTCCAAATGAAGAATGCCGGTGGGCGCGGAAGCTTGTCTTACGTCGGCCGTCTTGTCTGCGGGAACTTCGGGAGCTTCTTCGATTAAAGCGCAACCGTCGACAAGTTTAGAATCGGCAGCCTTGGCGGTGTTGGTGACTCCGAGGAATACCATTCCCAGAGATAAACACAACACGCACGCAAAAGCAAGCAAAATCTTTGTCTTTTTTGCTAATTGTTTCATCTTTTTCTCCTTTAAAAGATTTTTTTATTATTTCATAATAACTATACGGCAAATTTACCCCGTTTGCCGAAGAATTATTTAATAACCTTTAATACGGATAGTATGGCGAGAAAACGAAAATAATTTCAAAACGCTTTGAAACCGAGGAGAAAAAAGCATTGAATGGTCTCTTTTCGCCGAAGGCGAAAAGAGGAGTACTCCTCAAAAAATAAACATTTTAACAATTTATCATTTTCCCGTTCACCATTTTATCATATTACACACAAAATGTCAACGGTAAAAAAACAATTTATCAAAAAAAGCACTTTTTCTTTACGTATTTTTATTTTTGAGCAAGATAGTTGATTTTTACGAAAAATAATGATAAAATGATAAAAAAACAGGAGGCTCGAACGATGAAGGTTATTTTACTTGCAGACGTGAAAGGAACGGGCAAAAAGAACGAAGTTATCGAAGTGAGCGACGGTTTCGCAAGAAATTGTCTTTTTAAGAAAAAATTAGCCATAGAAGCCACGAGTACGGAAATCAACGCCGTGCAAAACAAACTTAAAGCGCAGGAATTCCACAAGGCGGAAGAAATCAAGAAATGGAAAGAACTTGCGGCTTCGATGAAAAACGCAAACGTGGAATGCTGCGTTAAATGCGGCGAAAACGGTAAAATTTTCGGCAGCGTAACCTCA
>CALDMH010000143.1 GCA_937915565.1 uncultured Clostridia bacterium
ATTTCAAACTCGGGCGCGGTGACGATAAGGCTTCGTTCGCTTATGTCCGTTCTGGAACTTCGGAAAAAACATAAAAATACCGTTTAAACCGAGGATTTCATTCGCCTTACCCATACTGTTGCACTTAATAGTATAATTCACCACCGTCACTAAGCCGCCGTTTTCCGCACGGAAAACGGCGGCTGAATTTTTCTCTCCCGCTTGACAGAAATGAATCGTTAAGCTATAATTATAATACCCTTGGAACGTATTAACGATAAAAAACGTATTTAAGGATAGGAGGATGAAAATGAAAAAATTTAGGAAAATTTTTATTGCGTTCGCTCTTTCGCTCGCATTTTTGTGCGCGACGTTTACGGCGGGCTGCGGCGAAGGCGGAGAAAGTGGCAACGGCAATTCCGGCGGCGCGAACGCCGGCGAGAAAGCAAAGGTTACGAGCGCGGTTGCGTCTTTCGTGAACGATTCCGAGATTTACGCCGAAGGAAAAATAGACGTCAATATGCTCCGCTCCGAAAACCTCAACGACGGGCCGTTTAAAACCACCGAAAACACCGACGTTAAAATCAATTTTGCGGGCGCGATTAAATACGACTCCGCAAAGAAAGACGTAACTCCGTTCGACCTCGACGCATACTCTTTTTACAGTTTAAAAGAATCCGACGCCGACGTCGACCCGCTCTCTTACGCAAGCGCGTTTTTCGTAAGGGACGGATTGTCTTACGCATACAACCTCAACGATTATCAAGGCTATTTGGACGGCGTTAAAGCCGAAACCGATAAACAGCTCAAAAACGGCGGAAAACTCGATATTTTCAAGGTTCAAAACCTCAAAGATTTATTCGCTATGTATATCGGTTATAAAGACCTTGACGTTCCCGCTTCGGTGAAACAGCCCGAGGCCGCCGTTAAAGGATTTTTGAACGGATTTTTCACCGGACTTTGCGCTCTTTCGGCAATAACGGTAGACGGCTCGGACTACACGCTCGACGTTACGCAAACTCTTTGCGACTTCGTAGATATGGGTGCGGCGGTTACGGAAAGAGCTTACAGAATGCCCGACGCGACTATCGGGGAATTTTACGACACCGCCGAGGTTAAGGCTTTTCTTTCTCCTCTGCTCAAAAACGTTAAGGCGCAGGACGTAATTGACGTTATCACGATGCTTTCCGCTCCCTCGGCAGGCGTTATCACCGAAAACGCAGAGGGCAAAATCGTGGTTAAAATCGGCGAAGATATGTCCGTTACGCTTGACAAACCCAACGGCAAAACGCTCGAAGAATACCTCGAAAAGACTATTTTTGAAACGAAAATAAACGCGGGAAACGCGCAAATTGCCATAAAAGACTTCAAAATCGCGGTGATTTTCGGCTTCGGCCAAACTACCGACTCGGCTACGTCCGTCGGCTTCACCGAGGAAGAAATCGCAAAGGTTGCGGAAGATATTAAAAAATCGAAAGAAGACGTACTCGAAGTTCTCCCAACCTTTAAAATCACCCTCACGATAGAATCGGGCAAACTCACGCGCGTAAGGCTCGATATGAAAACCGTCAGCGGCGGAACGATAAGTTCGAGCGACAACAGTTCCGACCGGCCGAAAGAAGACGGCAGTTCGACGATTAACGTAAGGACGGTTAAATACAAAAACGAATTGACGATAAAAGCGGACGTCAACTTGCTCAAAAAAGCTCCCGAACTTCTCGATATTTCAAAGGCGGAAAAAAATCCTCCGTCACAGAACGCTTATCTCTGAAATCGATAGCTTTATTTAACCAAAGCCGCCGACTTTCCGAAAAAAACGGAAAGTCGGCGGCTTAATTTCGTTTTACGCTTGACACGCAGGCTTTGCAAACGATATAATGAATTTAAGTATTTGTTTCAAAGGAGGATAAAAAATTGAAAAAACTTAAAAAAATACTTATCGCACTCTCTTTAACGCTCGTATTTTTGTGCGCGGCGTTCGCGTCCGGTTGCGGAAACGGCGAAACGGCTGTTAAAGAGGATTTTGCCGAAGCCGTCAACTCGTTGACGACGAACGACTCCGTTTACGCAAGCGGAAACGTTGAATTAAGCCGAAAGGAAAATAATTCTCACGAAGTGTACTCGAACGCCGACGTAAACGTCAAAGGAACTTTTTCAGGCGGTCTGGCATACGATTCCGTAACGCAGAATTATAAGGCGTTTGATTTTGACTTATTCAGCGTTACGAACATAACCAACGTTGCGCAGACGAAAACCCAAGCGGGCGGCTATTTCGTGAGAGACGGCAAAGCGTACTATTTAGAAACTCCCGCCCATTCCGATAACGATTACGATACGCTTAAAGCGGACGTTCTCAAAGCATTGGAAAAAGGCGAAAATTTAACTTACGATTTGGATTTGAAAGAAGCTTTGGCAGACGGAATCGGCGTTACGGTTGACGTTCCCGAAGATTTTGAAAAAGCGAGAGCTTCCGCGGAATCGTTATCAGCAGGGCTTATCAAAGGCTTTTCCGAACTTTGCGTAATCGAAAAGAACGGCTCGGATTACACCTTCGACTTTACGAAAACGGTTTGCGAACTTATCGACAAGATTGCGGCGGCAACGGAAAAATACCTTAAAACGCCGAACGCTACCGTGGGCGAATTTTACGCAACCGCGGAGGCGCAGGCTATCCTCTCCCCCGTTCTTAAAAACGTTAAGGCAAAGGATTTGGTTGACGTGGTTTCCGCGCTCGCCGAAGACGGAACGCTCACCGAAACGACGGACGGCAAGCTTAACCTCAACCTCGACGGAATGATTATCACTCTCGATAAACCGTCCGAAAAAGCCACTCTCGACGAATATCTCGTTAAAACCGTTTTTGAAACCAAAATCGATACGGGAATGGCGAAAGTTGCGATTAAGGACGTAACCCTTAACGGATTTTTAGGCGGAGCGACGACCGAACAGCCCGTTTCTTACACAGACGAACAAATCGCCGAAATATTGAACGGTTTTAAGGAAGCCAAACAAAACGCCGAAGAAGAGTTTCCGACGGCAAAGATAACCCTTACAATTAAAAAAGGAAAGGTTACGCATATCAAAGTAGACATAAAACGCGTTGAATACACTTATCTTTATGAGATGGGCAGCAACAAGAAAACGAAAGTGCCAGTTGAAGAATGGGTGATTAAAATCGACGCGGACGTACTCGATAAAATGCCTGCTCTCACCGACGTTTCAAAGAATATCAAATAATTTGAATATCGACAAAATTTAAGCCCGCGATTTCCGAAAAATTCGGAAATCGCGGGCTTTTGCTTTTTAAAAACGAAATTATTCTTTCGGTATTTTAATTCTCTTCAAAGGCGTTGCGAAAAGCAATAACGTTCCCAAAACCGCGCCGACCGAAGCTTGCAATATTTCAAACGGCAATTTCATTATCGCATATTCGAGCGTACTGTAAAAGAATATTTTTCCTATCGTGTAGCCTCCGACCATTATAATCGCGCCGACGGTTACCCCGACGATAGCGCGCCATAACTTCGGCAGTTCTTTTTTATATCCGCCCGCGATAAGCGAAATTGCCGCGCCCTGCAATCCGTGCGTGACGAGCGAAACGAACATAGGCGTCGGATAAAAAATCGCGTCGCCTAAAAACGCGCCGACGCCGCCGACGATAAATGCCGAAATCGGGTCGAGAATAAGCGACGCAAAACAAATGATAACGTCGTTAAGATAGATTTTTCCCCCGGGAACGGGTACTCCGAAAGAGCTTAACGCAACGTTCATCGCCATAAAAACCGCAACCGCGCAAATTTTTTTCGTACTCATAATTGACAATCTCCGAAAATAAGTATATCATATGTTTGGATATATTAAAATATCCAAATTAACTATTTTTTATAAGGTCAGTTTATGAAAAAGTATGCGGAAATATATCGAAAAATCCGTGACGATATAACGAGCGAAACCATTAAATACGGAAGCAAACTCCCCTCCAAGCGCGCCGCCGCCGACGTTTTCGGCGCAAGCGTTATAACCGTCGAACACGCTTACGAACTTCTCGAAAGCGAAGGCTACGTCGAGGCGAAGGCGCGAAGCGGTTATTACGTTTGCTATCTTTCGCAAGGCGTGCTTGCCGAAAAGGAGTTTCCGAGGCCGTTTAAGGCAAATTCGGAAGACGATAAAAGCGTTTTAACGCCCGACCGCTCCGAACGCTTCCCCTTTCTCGTTTACGCCTCTGCCGTGCGCGCGGTTTTAAGCGAATACGGCGAAAAACTCACCGAAAAAACCGAGCGCGGCGGGGCGACGGAACTTAAAATCGCAATTAAAAATTACCTGAAAACGAGCCGCGACGTAACCGCCGACGAGGACAGAATCGTGATAGGCTCGGGCGCGGAATATCTTTACGGGATAATCGCCAGGCTCGTGGGCGAAAACGCAACTTTCGCCGTGGAATCGCCGAGTTTCGGGGCGATTGAAAGCATTTACGCGGCGAACGGCGTGAAAATCGAAAAACTGCGGCTCGGCAAGGACGGAGTTTTATCCGAAGACCTCAAAAAATGCCGCGCGAAATTGATTCATCTGACGCCCTACCGAAGTTTCCCCACGGGCGTTACCGCTTCGGCCTCCAAACGCGCCGAATACCTTTTCACAGCGAAAAAAATCGGCGCGTATATCGTCGAGGACGATTACGAATCGGAATTTTCCCTCTCCGCAAAGCTCACCGAAACGCTTTTCAAAAATTCCGCCGACGACAACGTTATTTACGTCAACACCTTTTCCAAAACCATATTCCCCGCAATGAGATTGGCATATATGATTTTGCCTAAATCGCTCGTCGGAAAATATCGCGAAATTTTCGGAAGTTTTTCCTGCCCCGTACCGACGCTCGAACAGTACGTCACGGCAAAACTCATAAACGACGGAAGCTTTGCCCGCCACGTCAATCGGGTTCGCAGAAGCAGAAGAAATAAGTAAAAAATCTCGCTTCAAACCCTTGCGTTTTGTATGAAATAATAGTAGAATTATTATACTAGCCACGGGCGATAAAAGCCTTGGCAAAATCCCGCCCGCTAAACAACGTAAAAACCTTACGCGGGCGGCTTTACGTAATGAAAAAAAACAGATTATCGAAAATTGTTTACTTCGTTTCCCCGTTCCTGCTCGGCGCGTTGCTCGCGCTTAATTACGCGCTTTTCGTCGTGCCGAACAACTTCGCGCCGTCTGGCGTAAACGGTATAGCCGTGATAATTCAACACCTTATGGACAACACGGAGTACGTTTCGTACGTCGCGCTTCTGATAAACGTTCCGCTTTGCGTTTTTGCGTATTTCAAAATCGAAAAAGAATTCGCATTGAGAACTCTCGCATTTTCGCTCAGCTATTCGTTTTCTTTCCTGCTTTTCACCAAAGTGGAGGCCGTGGATAAATTTTTAAGCCTTTTCCGGTACGTTTCGGGCGACGTGGACACCATTTACCCCGCGCTTATCGCAGGGCTCGTGATGGGCTTTTGCATAGGTTTTTCCGTGAAAAGCAATTCCTCGACGGGCGGAACGGATATTCTCGCCAAATACGTCAGTAAGGTTCGGCCGGACCTCAATTTCTTTTACGTTTCCTTTGCGTTGAACGCCCTCGTCGCCGTCGCAAGTTACTTCGCTTTCTACGAATACGTCGACGGAAGAATCGTGTTCTATTATAAGCCCGTTTGTCTTTGCGTTATTTATTCGTTCGTTTCCAGTTTCGTCGGCAACAGGATTATCGCGGGACTTAAACACGCCTGCAAATTTACCATCGTGACCGACCAATGCGACGAACTCGAATATGAAATCACACACACGCTTAAACACTCCGCAACGAGGCTTCACGGCGTGGGAATTTATAAACATCACGATAAAGAAGTGCTTATCTGCATAGTAAACACCCATCAGGTTGCCGATTTCGAGCGGATAATCAAAAAATACCCGAACACCTTCGTGTATATCGAATCGGTTGACCAAACCATAGGCAATTTCGTAAAGGTGAAATAAATTAACCGAATTTTCGTGAAGGTGAAACAATGAATTACGACTACAAGGTTTCTGCCGCAGGCAGAGTTAATATCATAGGCGAACATATCGATTACTGCGGAGGAAAGGTTTTCCCTGCGGCGTTATCGCTCACAAACGACGTTTACGTTAAGGCGAACGGAACGAACAAAATCAATTTAAGCTGGACTACCACCGATTTTAAGGTTTCGCTCGATATAAACGAGCTTGAAAAATACGCCGATTTGAAATACGGAAACTATCAGGCAGGTTGCGCGCTTATCTGGAAAAACGCAGGGCATAAACTGCTCGGTTGCGATATGTTGCAGGACTGCAAAGTGCCTTTCGGAAGCGGGCTTTCGTCGAGCGCGGCGATTGAAGTTTCCACGCTTGCGGCTTTGGCAACGATTGCGGGCGAAAAAATCGACAAAAAGGAAATCGCGTTGCTCGCCCAGAAAGCCGAAAGAGAATATGCGAAAGTCAACTGCGGAATAATGGACCAGTACGCCTCCGCAAACGGGCTTAAAAACCACGCGATTTTGCTCGATTGCAAAAATATCACGCACGAATTCGTGCCTTTTAACCTCGGCGACTACGAACTCGTTATTTCAAACTGCAACAAGCCGCACAGCCTCGTGACGAGCAAATACAACGAACGCCGAAGCGAAACGGAGGAGGCCCTTAAAATTCTTCAACCCGTTTTGAACGTCGATTGTCTTGCGGAGATTTCCGTTGAGAAATTCGAGGAAAACAAACGGCTTTTGCCGGAAGTAATCGCAAAACGCGCGGAACACGTCGTTTACGAATGCGACAGAGTTAAAAAAAGCGTGGAAGCGATGAAAAGCGGCAATATAGAGCTTCTCGGCAAACTTTTAAATCAATCGCACGCTTCTCTTCGCGACGAATACGAAGTTACGGGCAAGGAACTTGACGTTTTAGCCGAAGCGGCGCAAAATTTCGACGGGTGTTTGGGCAGCCGTATGACGGGCGCGGGATTCGGCGGTTGCACTATTTCGATTGTGAAAAAGAACAAGGTTGCGGAATTTAAAAAGGTTGTCGGCGAAAAATACGCTCGTGAGATAGGTTACGACTGCTCTTTTTACGAGGCGGAAATAGCCGACGGAATAACGATAGAAAAACTGTAAAAATCAAACTCCGAATGAACGAAGTTTTCATAAAAAGTCCGCCTATAAGTCGATAAAACGGCAAAAAGGCGACGAATTGCAGGTATGGCGGAATTGGCAGACGCGATGGATTTAGGTTCCATTGGTAACCCCGTGCAGGTTCGACCCCTGTTACCTGCACCACTGTATTATAAACGCAAGTCGAGTTCAATGGCTTGATTTGCGTTTTTTCATACTTTAAACGGTTGTTAATACGTAATTTTTTTCTAAATTTGTAGTACACAATATTTATGGATAAAACGAAATACGAAATCGATAAACAAAAACGCAAGCAAAATATGGTTAGAAACGAATTTTTATACAACGGTAAATCGGTAGGTAAATACGATTTTCCGATAATAAAAAAACAAAATATAGACGTAGATAAAATAAAACTCCTCGCCTATCCCGACGCAAAACTCAACGACGAGAAAAACAGGGACAAAACGCTGCATTTTTTCACTTACGATTGGAAATTTGAAAGCGTTTACGAAAAAGCAACCGAAGAATTGGAGAAATTGAAGCAATATTATTGTTTGTTAAGCCCCGATTTCAGCATATTCACAAATATGCCCCTTGCCCTTCAAATCGAAAGCGTTTTTAAAAATCGCTGGTGCGGCGCATTTTGGCAAAGCAAAGGACTTAAAGTTATCCCCACGGTGAGCTGGGGCGACGAAAAATCTTTCGATTTTTGTTTTGACGGAATCGAGCAAGGTTCAACCGTATTCGTTTGCACTTATTACCGCGAAAACGACGAATTGTCGTTTATGACGGGTTACAACGAAATGATTAAGCGCATAAAGCCGAATTTGGTTTTATGCTATGACGAGCCTTTCGATGCTATGCCAGCCGAGAATAAAACGAACCTTGCCAAAACGCCGCAATC
>CALDMH010000144.1 GCA_937915565.1 uncultured Clostridia bacterium
GATTTTAACGATAAAAAGGTTGTAAAACCCGTTAAACTCGACGAAATTTGCCGCAATCAGCAGGTGAACGACGGGTGCTTTAAGACGCTCGACGAAGTGCCCACTCACGCGATGACCTTAACCGTACCCACGCTCGTTGCCGCGCCCTGGCTGTTTTGCATAGTTCCTGCGGCAACCAAAGCGAAAGCCGTTTACGAAACTATCAACGGCAGAATAGACGAGCATTGCCCCGCGAGCATTTTAAGAACGAGAGATAACGCGAAATTGTATCTCGACGAGAAGAGTTCGAGTCTTTTATGATAGAGATAAAAAGCGACAAAATAATAACGCCCGAGGGGATTCAAGCGGGCTATTTATACGTCGATAATCGACTTATAGACGGGTTTTTCAAAAAAGAAAGGCCTGCAAACGAGCGATACGATTTCACCGGGAAATACGTTTCCGCAGGATTTATCGATTTGCACACTCACGGCGCGGGCGGCTATCCGTTTATAAATTGTACGGAAGAGGACGTCGTAAACGCCTGTGATTTTCACTTGAAACACGGCACGACGAGCATTATGCCCACGGTTACGGCCGGAGCGTTCGATACGATGAGGGACGCCGTTGCGAAAATCGCTTTCGCAAAGCGCGGGAACAAGGCGAAAAACGATATAATAGGCGCGCATCTGGAAGGGCCGTATCTTTCCGCCAAGCAGTGCGGAGCGCAGTGCCCGAAATTCATAACGAAACCGCAAAAAGCCGACTATAAGTCGATTATCGAGGAGTTTGGCGACTCAATAGCTCGTTGGACTTACGCTCCCGAGAACGACGAGAACGGCGAATTTTGCAGGTTTTTAACGGAGCGCGGAGTGATTGCTTCCGCAGGACATACCGACGCGAAATACGAGGATATGAAAACGGCAATCGAAAACGGTTGCAATCTCGTTACGCACTTGTATTCTTGCACGTCAACCGTAACGCGTGACCACGGCTTCCGTTCGCTCGGCGTAATCGAAAGTACTTTTTTGCGCGACGAGCTTTACGCGGAAATAATAGCCGACGGCAAGCACCTGCCGCCCGAACTTATAAAGATGATAGTGAAAATCAAGGGCGCGGATAAAACGCTTCTTTGCACGGACAGTTTAGCGATTGCGGGCACGGACGTTAAAGAGGGCGTTATGAGCGGCACGGAGTTCATCGTGGAGGACGGCGTTTGCAAGCTCAAAGACCGTTCGGCGTTTGCCGGGAGTATCGCCACGGCGGACAGGCTCGTGCGGGTTATGGTTAAAGAATGCGGTTTCGATGTGGTAACCGCGGTGAAAATGATTACGGAAACGCCTGCGAAGATAGCGAAAATAAACGCGGGCAGGCTTGAAAAGGGCAAAAGAGCGGATATAGTCGTTTTCGACGAAGATATAAACGTCGAGGCGGCGTTCGTCGGCGG
>CALDMH010000145.1 GCA_937915565.1 uncultured Clostridia bacterium
CGGTTGCAACGCAGGTTGCTGCTTTTGCGGCAACGAGTTCGTCGAAATCGTGAGCCGAAGCGTCAACGGCAACGGTTACGTCGTCGTTCTCTATCTGAACGCCGTCTTTATCGAACTTATGGTGACAAAGCTTACATTCCTTGTATTCAACGTTACCGGTTGCAACGCAGGTTGCTGCTTTTGCGGCAACGAGTTCGTCGAAATCGTGAGCTATTTTTTCAACGGTGACTGTGGTTAATTCACTGCCGTTTTCGTCAAAATACTTATTGCAGACGCTGCACTGATAATAAGCGACGTTTCCCTCTTCGGTGCAGGTTGCAGCCTTTGCGGAAACGAGAGTGCCGAGTTCGTGATGAGGAGCAACCGAAACTTTAACCTTTCCGTATTTCTCGGAAGTGTATTCAACCTCTCCTCCGACGCAAGCGTCCGCAACGTCCGCTCCCTTTATCCACACGGTGGTATCGCCGAGTGCGGGAACGTCTTCTTCTTTCTCTTCGTTGTCGGCTTTGCACTTCATTTTCGCTTTACCTGCCGTTTCCACGGTGGGCTTCGTAACCCATTCCGCAAAAACGAAGGCGTGCGTATGTTCAATCGATTCGGACGTCGAACCCGAAGCGGAATCCGAAGCGGAAACCGATTCGCTGACGGACACCGATTCGCTCGTGCTATCGGGGGTTTCCGAAGTAAACGGGTCGCCGCACGATATGAACATTCCGAGCGCGAAGATAAGAACAGATAATAAAACTATTATCTTTGTCTTCATATAATTTGCCTCCTAAAAAATTTTTCTCGTTTTATAAACTTTGAAAAGGGCGTTTTACGTTAAGCGTTTATCTATACGTATTTTACTTCGTTATTTATGCTTTTTTCACCTGCTTGGCCGAGCGGAATTTAAACTCCGTCGAGCCTTAAAGCCGCAAAATAACGAATTAAATTTTTCGCAACGTAAAATAACCCATTTTACAATGTATATTATAACCTCCGAGAGTTCGTTTGTCTACTGTTTTTAGTGCGTTTTCTCAAAAAATATCAATAATTTTTAACGATTTTTTCAATTATTTTTCTATATAATTGCTATCATAAGCTGTTCTTATGGAATTGCCCGTTTTTGCATTTGCATATTTATGCAATTTACGCTATTTTTTCGCATAAATATTCATATAAACCAAAGCGAAAAACGGTAAAAATAAAAAACAGCCGACCAAAGCCGACTGTTTTTTCGTTTTTTTTAAGCAAACTTCAATAATTCGCTTTTATTAAGCAAGCTTAAATAACCTGTTGGAAATAGGACCGTACTCGTCGTCGTAGTTTTCCGATTCCACAACGTTTTTCACCATAAGGGTATTAGCCGTCCAGACGTCCGAAACCGCCATCTCTAATTTACAACCGTTTACGCTAATCGTAACGGTTTTGCCCGATACGGTGAACGTTCCGTTGCCGACGTAAGAAGGCGTGTTATATTGGCTGTCCGAATAAGTGAAGCCCACTTTAACGTTGCCGTCCGTGCCGAAAATAAGCGAAACGCGAGCCGTGCCGCCCTCGTAGCCGCCGACGGATATATCCGTGTAATAGGTTTTTCCGCGAAGAATTCTTTCGCTCGGCGCGCCGTTATCCGTAAATTTACCTTTCATTGCGCCGCCAATACCTATCGTCACCATTTTAATCTGTCCTGCGGAGTTCGTTAAAACGAGTTTCGCTCTGTTGTCGGATTTATCGCTCACGGTGTAATCACAGGTTACATTGCCGAGCGTGGCTTTTCCGAAGCCGTCGAGAACGAGAGTGTTAGAGCCGTCGTCGGTTTCATACGTTCCGTCGAGCATATCCGAAACCGAAAGTCCCGTTTTATCGTCGTTTAAATTGACGATTTTAACGACGTATTCCTTGCCGTTATAAGCAAACTTCAAAACGTCGCCGGAGTTGATGCTCGAAACCTTTTCTCCGCTCTTCGTCGTTATTTCGATTTTTTCGCCGAGAACGGGAAGCGACGAGGAAATGAAGAATACGTTACCGCTCGTCGTTTGGAACGAACGAATGAGAATTTCGCCGTTGCCTGCGTATCTCACCGTGCCGACGCAATAATACTCGCTGAGGATTATGCCGTTTGCGACTCCGTAAAGAGAAAGCAAACCGTTTGAATCCACCGCTCCCGTGAGTTTTACGCTATCGTGACCGATTGCGTTCACCGTGACGTAAAGTTTCGTTCCGTCGGCGTTCGCGTGGGCAAGCCCCGTGTACTTAACGCCTTCGTAAACGAATTCTACTTCGCCGAACGTGTTCATCGTAAAGGAAGTAAGTTTACTTATCGATTCGCCGTAATCTCTCGCAAAGCCCTTGCCCGTTTCAAATATCTCGTCCAGAATCTGAATGGCGAAAACCTTTGTGGAAAGCGTTCCGTCGTCGTTTTTAAGATTTACGGAAACGTAATAGAATCCCGCAACGGAAAGGCTTCTCGCGACCTTGCCCGTATCGACAACGGTATATTTTTTGGAATTGTAAGTGAAAGTGGCTTCCTTTTGCGCTGCCGTATATTCACCGGTTTTGCCGACGATTTTTATTGCGGACAAAATATCGTCCGTTTTTTCGCCTTTGTGGAAAACCGTTCTTTCTATCGTAACCAACGCGCCATTGGTTATATGCGCGTTTTCAAATTGAACGCCCTTCGCAACTTCGTCGCCCATATCCTCCGCGGTGAGAACGTTTTTGAACTCGTCCGCCAAAAGAGTGGCTTGCGCCGCGGAAAGTTCGCGGTTCTTATCGTAATACGCAAGAGTTATCTTGTTGCCTTTAACGCTATACTCGAATCCGAAATGCCCGGAAAGAGCGTCGGTTAAACCCAAAACGCCTTTGCCGTAGCCGTCGAGGAAGATAAGTTTTCCGTCGGCGCACCTGAATAAACCGAAATATTCGTCCTTTTCGAGAAGCTCGAAGGTGCCGTTTTCGAGATTAAGCTTGAATTTATACGAGAAAGGCGTGAGCGTTACCCTCTTTTCCTCGTTATCCTCTTCATTAACGTTAAATTTTGCAACGTAGGTTACTTCCGTGGTGGAATTCTTTTTGTTGAACGTTTCAACTTTAAGACCGTAAGTCGTGAAGGTTTTATACTTTAAGGAAGACGCCTCGTACTTCATATCCGTTGCGTCGTACTGCCCTAACGAATAAATCTTGCCTCCGCTCGTCGTAAGAGAGGAAGCTTTTCCGCTGCCTATCGTTAAAGTTGCTTCCAAGCCGTTTACCGTGCCCGAGAACGTTCTGTTCTCGAAGGGCTGCCCTGCCGCCTGCTGATTGAAGGTGGCCACGCCTCTCGAAACGATTTTTATCTGATAACCGGCTTCGCCTATGGCAACCGTCTCCGATTCTCCGACCGACTTCGACGTAAGATTTGCGGAAACGTCCGCAAAACCGTATTCGGTAGAATAGTTGTAATTGCTATCCATATAACTTTCAAGCTTGACTTTTATGGCGAACCACTTAAATTCTCCGCTCGCCACGTTCTTCACCTTGTAAAGATAAATGGAACAAATTCCCGAATAGCCGTTTGAATAAACGCTCTTTTTCTCCGATGAAGAATGAGCCTCTATCGTATCCGCAATAGTCCAGACTTCGCTCTTAAAATATACGAGCGGGCGACGGTCGTCGTAATAGCTCATTCTCAATTCGTTATAAGGAATCAAAACCGCTATTCCGTCGTTTATAATCGCCTTGTGCCTATTGTTTGAAATGGCAAAATCGAAGCCGTAATCCTTGAATTCGAGATTCGTTGCCGAAACGCCGTGAACGTCGATTGCCGCATTGTGCCCGATAACCATATCGCCCACCGCAACCGACGGCTTCTCTTCGTCGACGACTTGTCCTTCATCGTCCTCTACAAGTTCGGCTTCTATGGTTTTATCCGCGGTTTTGTAAGTTCCGAGCAAATCGGAGGAAAGAACGAAAACGGTTGACGAACGTCTTACGCCTTTATAGTTCAATTCCACTTCGTAAACCCCGGGGGTGTCAACGTCGATTCTGCCCGTAATCATATCCAAAGTTACTTTTACGGGTGTTCCGTTATCGAAAACAGTGAACAAATCGGGCGTGTAAAGCGTGTCGCCGGTGAACACCGTGGTATCTTCGGCATACACGACCGCGCCTTTTTTGACGACGAGTTTGTAAGTCGCCGTTATCGGCGCGTAATCGAGCCCGCCTGCGTAAAGTTCGATTTCTATCGTTTGCTCGCCGGATTTGGTTAAATCGGGAGCGGTTTTAACGACGTAATACGTCGTCAACGAATTCACGCTGCCGCGATTCGTCGTGAAACTCTGCTCGTATCCGTCGACGTAAAGTTCTACGTTGTCCAACGGGTTATATTCCGTAACGCCGTCTTCGAGTTCGACGACGTCCGCCTTATAACCGAGTTCGTAAACCTTCGGCATTACGTTATAGGTTATCGTTTTGCTTTTTGCAGCCGCAAATTTCGGATTTAATCTACCCACGTTTGCGTCGTTATACAAAACGTTGAGAGTCGCCTCGTACTTTCCGATAACGTTAAAATTCACGGACGACGTATCTATAAACGCGTCTATACCGTAAAATCTTATGCCGTTGATATAAACCTCGAAATCGCCTGCGAAATCGTAAGAATTCTTATCCGTGCCCTTTTTGACGGAAATCACTTCTCCGCGCGGGCATTTTATCAGAACGCCCGTGATTTTTTTAACCGTGGCGACTTTAACCACGCTCTCGTAAGTAAGCGTAATTTTGCAGGAATCCGATTCCGAAAAATCAATCGTTCCGCTGACCATATCGGGCGTTACGGGAATTACTTTACCGTTTTTCGTAACCTCGAAAAGTTTCGTCACGTCCACGTTCTCGTTTCCGAAAACTTCGGCGTTGACGACGTTTACTTTTATCGCGCCGACTTCTTTCACGTTGACTTTAATCGTCTTTGAAGCGTTGCCTTTTCCGTCGGCGGAAGCGTAAGTGAGCTTAACCTCGTAACTTTTGCCGACTACGGGGTTATTAAGTCCCGATTTATCGAGCGAAACGCCGGACGATTTAACGTCTACGCGCTCTCCGTCCTCGAAAATATAGAAATCGGACGAATAATCGTAAGTTTTAGCTTCTTCAACCGAAAAATCCAACTCGGAATAAGCCGTGCCGATTTTTATAATATGCCTGTCGACGACGTGTACCGTGGTTTTTGCCTTTCTCGAACCGATTGCAAGGTTTATTTCGTAATCGCCTAAAACGGGCTTAACCTCGCCGGTTATCATATCGTCGGTTACTTCGACTTCCTCGTTATACAAGGAAATGCCGAAAAGCGACTTTAAATCCAGTTTTTCAACCGAGCCGACGTAAACGTAAACGTCGCTTTCGTAAGCCGCGGCAAAGAAAGGAGTTTCGATAACTTCAACCCAAAGTTTTGCCGTTGCGCCGCTGTAATTGCAGGTTATAACGTAAGTATCCGGTTCGGGCGAAAGCGCGGTTAAATCGAGATATTCCGGCTTTACTTCCGCTTCGTTTCCGTTTATAAGCACCCTGAAATGCTTCGTGTAATCGTAAGTGCGGATTTCCGAATCCTTAACCGATATTTTCGTCGTTAAAGCCTCTATGAAAACTTCTCTCTCCGCAACGACGGTTACGTTGCAAACCGCGGTTTGCCCGCCGTAAGAACAACTTACCTCGTACGTTCCGAGCTGTTTTTTCATCTGGGATTTGTTTATATAATCGCCCATAACGGCTTTTTTCACGCCGCCGACGTATATTTCGAAAAGAGAGGCGTAATTAAACGTCTCCACGTCTTCGAGGGCTAAATAAACGTCTGTTTTTTTCGCTTTTACTTCTAATCCGTCTATCGGGGTAACCGACGAAACGGAATCTTTCGATTCCGTTTCGCTTTTACCGCAGGACGTAGCCGCAAAAGTGAGAAATATCGTCATAAACGCGGCGATAATCACCGCAAGATATTTTTTCACGGGGCATCCTCCTTTTTAATAATCGGAATTGTTATCCACCGATTATTTCGTCGGACTCCAATCTCCTTTGTTGTACATAGTGACGTAGAACGTCTTATATCCGATATTTTCAACCCTGATAATCATTCCGCGGTCGCCGGCTTCGTCGTTGATATAGCATCTCTGACGCGTCTTGCCGGTAGTACCCTCTTTAAGAATATAACCCTGCTCGTAATTCGTAAATCCGACCTTTTCAAGTTCGGCGGAAAGTTTATCCATTATCGCGTTGTACTTGCTGAGCGTGAGGGCGTTGTGAGCGTCGAGCTCTATCGAATCAACCCAAACGTTGAAGCTCACGGAAGGTCTGTAAATATATTCGCCGTCCGAACCTCTGTCGCGGGAGTTGAAGTAATTGTGGAAAATCTGCAACGAGAAGTTATCGTAGAACAAATCGGAGAATACCTTGGGAGAAGGAAGCGAATCCGCGGCGTTCACGCCCGAAGCGTTCTTTCCGAACACCTTGTTGATAAGGTTTTCCGCCGTCATAGTTTCGCCGTCGCCCATCTTCATATTGGAATTAGCGTAATACTCGGAGTTGGTGAAGTAGCTCCAAGACTGCGGTTTTTCCTTAACGACGTAGTTTGCCGAACTGAACAAATCGTCGGGAAGTTTAGCCGTTCCGAAATTGCTGAACTCGGTGTGATAATATCCGTAATAACTGTCGTTGATGTTGTAAGCGAACGATACGCCGAGAAGACGCGTTTCGTTGGTGTTCCAGTTGACGTAAACGTTTACGCTGAACGATTTTGCAAGGTCGCCCGTGGCGTATCTCGCATAATCCTTAATGCAGAATTCTTCCGCAACGCTACGAATGATAACTGCGTCGCGAAGCGAATAAGAGTAAATCCACTCGGTGGACGTGTTTTCTCTATACGCGGTCATTCCCGAGAAATTGAAGATGTACGGCGAAACGTCGAACTTCGGAAGTCTACTCGAAACGTTACCGTCTTTTCTGCTCTTACCAACGAGTTTTCCGCCGTAATACTCAAAATATTCGTAAGTATTGTCGGAGTTCTGCTTATAACCGGTTACTTCCGTATGGTATCCGCCGCCTTCGTTGCTGTACGCACCGGTGGAGTTAATAAGCACTCCCTGCGGAGTAACGATACCCATATATCCCAAATCTCCGGTGTCGGAAACGAAGTTCTTCGTATGAACTTTACCGTCCCACGCCGTAGAAGTACTCGTCTTGTCGTCATACTTGGGAACGTCCTCTCCGCTTACGTTGTAATCGTCGGGGTCGTATGCGGGCGTGTAGGTTTGAGTCTCTTTCATCTTGAAGGAGTAACTGTTGGTATCTACCTTTGCAAGGCTGTCGATAGCGTTTTTGAGATAACCGAAGTTCTCCGCAGGTTTGCCGGAAGCAGGAGCTTCGTAAGGTTTGATTTCGGGAAGAGAAACGTTGTCGCCGTATGCGAGGACGGACATTTCGACTTCGCTCAAATAATAACCCGTAACTTCGCGGTTACCCTCTTCGTCGGTGGTGTAAAGGTTAGTCTGGTAAGTTTCTCCGATAAGTTTGGAAACGTTGCCGTTGGCGTCGAGTTCGATGCTGAACTTATAGAACTGAACGTCGAGCATCGGAGTGAGCGACCACGAAAGGAATTTCATAAGATATTCGTCTTCGGTCGGCGTGTAAGTGGTGCTGCCCGTCAAAATATCGTAATCGGTCGTGCCGTACTCCATATCGTAAATATAAAGATTTTCGTTGGTTTCGTCCTGAACGAACTGCGAAAGTTCGAGGTAACCGAGGTGGTTCCAATAACGCTGACTATCCCAGGTGAGTTCGTTGCCGTAAGAATCCGTTACGGTTTCGGTGTCGACTACGTTGTTCTTGTTTACGAACTTTTTCTTAACGAGTCCGTCGTCGCCTCTGACGTAGGTGTTGGAAAGAACGTTATCGCTGTTGCCTGCAACGTTCCATTCGCTGTACCAGCTTGCCTCGGAGAATACGTAATCGTTGTAAATACCCTTCTGCTCCTGCTTTTCGCCGTCGGCGTCGAGGTAAGTTTTGAATTCGTAAGTTTTCGTCGTGGTTTGCTTATTTCTGGTTTCGATGTCTTTAAGCGTACCGACGACGGCAAGTTTAAGACTGCCGAGCTTATCGAGCGTGGCTTGCGTAAGATTACCGACGTTTCCTGCCTTTCTGGGAGGTCTGACGGTGATTTCAAACGACTTTTTCGCCGCGGGGTTAGCGTTGGAAGTTACGGTTATGGTAACCGTTTTGTTTTCCTCGACGTCTCTGCTTACCGTGATTTTGTTGGTAGTTTTGTCGATAGTAACGAGGTCGTCCATATCCGAGGGGTTCACAACGTCTACGGTGTAGCTCTTATCCGAGTTTTTAGTGGTTAACTTAACGTTGAGTTCGACGTCGTCGCCCTTTCTTATAAAGGTCTTTTGCGCCCCGCTCTTGGAGGATACGACGTTTGCGTCAATCGTAACTTCGCCCGTAACGTTAGGTTTAATCGTAATGGTTTTGCTTTGCGAAAGCTTGGTGTTTGCGTCCGGACGACCTTCGACGATAAATTTCATCTCTTCGGCAACGTTCTTGTTGACGGAAAGAGTGAATACCGTGCCGTTTCCGGTTACGTCGATATAATCCGCGCCGTTTGAATCGCCAACGTTTTTAAGCGTTATATCGTAACCGGTGTTTTCCGAACCGGTAACGTGGCCGAATACGCTGATGTCTTTTCCTTTCTCGATTTCGTCTTTTGAAACTTCCATCGTGAAAGTAATCTTACCGTCGGTGTTGGTAGATTCTTCTTTCCCGCAGGAAGCAAAACTCAAAATCATCGTGAAACAAACGAGCATTGCTATGAGGCTACGCGTTAATTTAGAAAGTTTTTTCATAATGTACTCCTTTTTTTATTTTACCTCGGTTTGCGGCCGAAGCCGCATAATCGAATCGTTTACTTTATTTTGCCGTCGTATATGACCGTATCGCTATACGGCGAAGCTCTGTACGTTTTTGACTTTGCAACTATCGTTATTTCGTGAGATTTACCGTCCATATACGAATAAGGAATCGTATATTCGTTCGTCTTCACCGTCTGAACGACGAAACCGTCGATTAAAACGGCGTATTCGCTCGCGTTGGCGACTTTATCCCACGTCACTTTGCCGGAGGAAATCTGAACGTTCTTCGGAGCGGCAAGCTGCTCTTCCGTCCAGACGTAAACGTTAAGGTCGAGCGAGTTATCCAAAGGCCTTACGCAAAGATTGCCTTTTTTGAACACATCGTTCTTACCTCTCACGAAGCCCTTCGACGTGAGGAATTTATATACCTTTTCAAGCGAAGAATCGATGGTGTAATCTAAATCGAGCGCAACGTCGTAATAGAACATCACCGCGTTTTGCTTTATGGTGTTTCCGAGTACGTCCGTCGTCGAGAAAGACGAAATCATTCCGAAACCGTAAGTGTCGCCAAGACAGTTTTTATCTCCGAAGAACGGAAGTTCCGCTCCGCGAATTGCGAAAAGGTCGTTTCCGAAAAATCCTTTTTCGCCGTTGCCGCCGAACATATAGTCCTTTGCGGAAACGTATCTTTCTTTTTCGTCGTCCTTTCCGTCGTTTACGGTTATATCGACCTTGCTCCAACCGTTCGGGATTTCTCTCGTTGCCGTAGCGTTTATGGCGGTCGTCGTTTTAGAATCTATCGTAGCTTTGTTGTAATCTTCGTAGTCTATCTGAATAAGCCCCGTCATATAGGACATATCGTAATAAAACGCCGTGTTTTCGATATACCATTTACCGTTGTCGCCGCGTTTAACCACGACGTAAGGCGAAATGGTGTTTCCGGAGGTATCGCGAGCGACGCTTGCAAACAAACCGAACAACTGGTCGTCGTTGCCGAGGCCTTTATAGAAGGTCGTCGCAACGCGGCACATAGTGGTGTCTACGAAGAAATAATATTCGTCGTAACCTTCGGAATCGGTGTGAATAACACCCGTAAATATTTCCGGCGAGAACTCGAACGAAGGCTTGGAACTATCGAAGCCGTCCGTGAACGCTCTGGTGGGAGTGAAAGAAAGGCTGTCGCTTGCGGTATCCTTGTTGCGAACGTCGTAAAACGCGTTGTAAATATCCGTTCTGCCGTTAAGCTTTTTATAGCCGTACATTCCGTATTTTTGAGGGTTCCTGACGAGTCGGTTATTTTCGACAACCACGTCGCACGGGACGAAATATCTGTAATTTTCCGTTACGGTTTCGTCGTAACCCGTCTTTTTGTTGCTTTGAACTCCGAGATTGCTTATTTGCTCGTTCGTGAATTTAACCGTGTACGATTTGAGCGACCTCATATTTTTAACGGCTTCGTCGAGAATGGAAAGCTCCTTGTATCTCGTTTGGCTTGCTTCCGATTCAACGTCGTTTTTATACTCTTCGAGAGTTTTGAATTTGCTTATCGTTTTAACTTCTACGGTGTCGTCGGCGTTGAACGCGGCGCGAAGCGTTTGCGCGGAAACGTAACCTTCGACAACCGAAAGCGAATCCTCGGATTCCGCGGAAATACCTATTATTTCGTCGCCGTCGATGATAAGTTCGAATTTGGTGGCGTCGAAATCGTACGGGTTTGCCGAAGCAACCATCTTTTTAACCTTATCGAAACCGTTTTTCGAGGTGTCGTAAGTGTAACGCCAACTATCGTTATCGAGATAGAAATCGGAAACGCTGAGCCCTTTGAAGTTGTTGTATAATCCGGCGTCTTCCCAACTTAACGTAAGTCCGTCGTCGTCCTTCATCGGGTAAAGTTCTTCCTCGTTCATAAGGCTTACGCCTATCTCGCAAGCGTTGCCGGCAGAGTCCTTTCTACAATAAAGCTGCTGCGCTATGCCGTTGGAGTTTACGTATTCCGCCGACCAGGTGTTTCTCGTTTTGGGGTTTTCGTCCTTATCTCCGCTCATACTCGTTTTTATCGTGAGCGTCTGCGTGGTGTAAAGTTTTCCTCTTCCGGAAGTCGCTCTTTCGTAAACGTCTATCGAAACGTAACCCTCGAAGCCGAGTTTATCCGAAACGGAAACGCTGTCGAGCATAGCCTGCGTGAGCATCGGCTTCGCAACGACTTCCACAGCCTTGCGGGCTTTTGCGGAGGGGTAAGTAACGGAAGTCGCTTCCACTATCACGTCGTTATCTCCGCTGACGTCGTCCGCCGCCACGACGGTAAATTCGTTACCTCTCGTGGAAGTGGATTCGACGAGCTCTTTGCCCGAAACTATTTTCCATTCGACCGAAGTATCCGCGCCTTCCTGCGCGTTGTTTACGGTCGCTTTGAATTTCGCCGTGTTTTTACCCGATTCCGTCGCGCCGCTTTTTATGGTTTTCACGTCGCAGGTTATAGCGACCTGCACGACCGACGGATTGAACGGAGCGACGTACGGCTCGTATTCGATTGACGCACTCTTTTCCGTATCGAAAGTTCCGTTGGAGGTTTTAACCACCGCCTGAACGGAAACCGTCCATTTTTTGTTTGCGTCCGGAAGTTTGAACGATTCGGTCGTAACGAATTCGCGTTCGTCGCCGTAATAGACGTAATACATAACCGCGTTTGCAACTTTATCCCACGTTACCACGCCGTTTTCGTCAACGGAGAGATTTTCGGGAGCGGGGAAAGAAGAAGTCGTTTGACTTTCGGTTTGTTTGCCGCAGGACACGATGAACGCGAACGCCATCGAAACGGCAAGCAATAAACATAATATTCTTTTTATTTTCATAGCCGTTCCTCCTTAATCTCCGTAAGAATAAGTGATTTTAAGCGACGCGGCAAGGCCTTTGCCGGTCGTATAATAACAGTTTATCGTCGAAACGCGGCCGCTTTTAAACGCAACCTCGACGTTTATATTTCCGTCCACGGAAAGCGTGGCGTCGGGGAAAAACCGTCTTGCGTTTTGAGCGGAAACCTTACCTTTGAAAGTGTTTCCTCTGAAAGAATAGCCCTTCTCGAACAAACTCTTATCGAGATTTACCGCCACGAGCGAGGCTCTGTCGATAACTCCTTTTTCGGTTGAAGAAGTTTCTTCCGTTTCCATTTTGAATTCGTTCAACTTCTTCGAGGTGGTTACTATCTCGGCTTCGTCGCCACTGACGAAAGTTATCTTTTCCGTTTTTTCCGCTGCGGTGAATTCGCCGTCCTTAATTTCGGCAACTTTTTCGACGGAAACGACGCCGTCAACCGAATTATCGTACATCTGCTTCATTTTGGAAGCGGAATTGCCGAGCGTCAACACGAGCGTTAAAATTATCGCTGCAACGACTACCGCGGCAACCGCCGCAACGATTATTACGTTTTTCTTAATCCAAGCAAGAATCAATTTCATACTCTTCCACCTCACAAGAACCTTTTGGCAAACGCCACTATCGCCAGCCCGATTATCGAACCGGCAAACGGTAACGATTCGTTTGAAGAAGCCTGATTTTTTGCGGAGGTTTCCTCCTCTTCGGTTTCCTTAAATCTGTAACTCGTTGCCGCAAACAGCGCGTCGGTTTCCTGCTCTGCGCTTAAAATATAATCGCCGAAGGAAGAATAGAATGCGTTGTACTTCGTCATATTGAGAACGATTCTGTCCTCGGGAAGAAGCGCGCCGACTTCCGTTGCCAGAGCACGGAACTCTTCGAGTTTATCCATCTCGAACTTATCGGGAAGAGCGTTGATTTTGCTCTCTATCGCTTTAAGTTTTGCGGACGCTTTTTCCATTTTGAGAAGCCTTACTTTTTCCTTGGCTTCGAGAACTACGTTTTCGTAAGCTTCCCACTGCTCTTCGGTAAGCCCGAACGATTCGCAGAATTCTTTCTGCCCGGAGGCGTTCATTGCGGACGTTGCGTTTACAATCGTCGCTTCGTCGGCAAGCGTAATCTTTCCGCTTTCGAGAATCTCGGAAATGAGTTTAGCGTTTTCGATGAACGTAGCCGTGTTGGTGTTCATCGCGATATGCTCGCTTCTCATAGCGTTCTCCATATCGAAGTAAACCGTGTAAGGAAGCGAATCGTAACCTTCGAGAACTTCGTTTTTGGGAAGCACGACCGTAATGGGTTCGTTTTCTCCGAGCAAGCCTATAAAGTTACAATAGTAAAGTTCCGTTCCGTATATATCGGGGAACGCGTGCAGTATTCCGTAAGCCTTGGCCTTTTCGCTGAGCGATAACGTCGAATTGTAGTTATCTTCAAGCACGGGAGCTTTATACGACGAGAAGAATACCGTGAGTTCGCCCTTGGGCTTTTCGTTCTTTCTCAAACCGTAATAGAATGCGTAATTGCCGACGTAAGCGACGGATTCGGGAAGAATGATATTCTCGAAATTCCTGTTGCCTGCGGCGGCGTAAGCCGCTATTCTGTAAGTTCCGTCCATAACTTTGAGCTCGACCACCGTTCTGCGCGTTATATCCGAAAGGTTTGCGGGAACGGCCGTAAGCTGCCATTTTCCGTTTTCGTTCTTCGTGTAAAGCGAGCCTTTATCGACCGCCGCCTTATCGCCCAATTTAACGGTTGCGCTCATTCCGCCGTTTCCGAAAGAATCCGTGAACGTTTCGAGATAAGTACAGCCGTAGAACGCGGCCTCGCCGACCTTTTTAAGATTTTCGGTGACGACGAATCTCGTGAACGATTCGTTTTCTATTCCCTCGAAGGCGTTGTTGCCTATTTCTTCCAAAGCGGGAGCGTAGAAACCCGAAAGGTTTGTGTATCTGAATGCGTAAGCCCCTATTTTAACGAGGTTTTCCGCGGTTATATCGCTTGAAAAAGCGGTGCAGTTAAGAAATGCGCCTTCGCCTATTTCCTTAACGCTCGTAAGTTTGATTTTATCGAGAACCGACGCGTCGTCTCTTCTCTCCGCAACCGTTTGCATAAATGCGTAATCGCCGATATATTCCACGTTTTCGAGGTTTATGGTTCTAAGCGAATCGCATCTGCTGAACATATACTGCCCTATTCTCGTTACGGACGCGGGAAGGGTTACCTTTTGAAGCGCGGAGCAAGCGAAGAAGACGTAATTTCCGCTGTAATGCGGTTTATCCAAAGAATCGGTTTCCTTGCTGTCCTGACCGGCAAGGAAAGTGACCTTCTCGGGAATTGTTACTTCTAAAAGTCCCGTGCCGATAAACGCGCCTTCGCCGATAAATTCGAGCGAATCGGGAAGAGAAATACTCGTCATTTTAGGCGCGCCGTAATCGTCCGCCTTAACGTCGTTACCGGAGAACGCTCCGTCGCCGATGTGCGTCAACGTCGGGGCTTCGCCGTCCTTCGTAAACTTCACGTCAACGAGCGAAGAACAGTTCGTAAACGCGTAGTTCTCTATCTTCTTAACGCCGTAAAGTTTTACGGAGTTAAGGCTCGTGCAACCGACAAACGCTTGGAAAGGTATGGTTTCGGTAACGTTATCGAACGTTACGCTGCCGAGCGAAGAGTTTTGGGCAAACGCCAAAGTGCTCAATTCGAGCATTCCGGACGTTCCGCTCACTCTGTCGAAATCTATCTTTTTAAGCTTCTGGCACATATTGAACGCGCCTACGCCTATCGTGCCCGCAACGGAAATCGTCTTTCCGTCCGTTTCCTTATCGACGCCGTTGCCGACTTTAACGGTAAGGGATTCCAAACCGGACTGATAGAACGCGCCTTCGCCGATATTTGCGCCGTTTTCAAGGTTTAACGTAGCCGTTTTCACGCCCGAAGCCCTGAAAGCGTAATCGCCGATAGTTTTAACCGAATCGAAATTGTAAACGGTGAGCGGCGAATAATCGTAAGCCGTATCTCCGTTCGAGAGCGTCTTCGTCGCTACGGCGGTGTACGCAAACGCGTAATTGCCGATTGTGACTTTTCCGTTCTTCGGGAAGGTTATCGAAACGAGGTTTCTGCAATCCTCGAAAGCGTAGTCGCCTATAACGATATTCGCGTTGGTAAGCGTAAGTCTCGTTACGTTCGTTCCGCTGAACGCACCCGAAGATATTTCCTTTACGTTCGCTCCGACGGTTAAATTGCCGAGAATCGCCGACGTTGCGGCAAGATAATATATCGTTCCGTCCTTGGAAGTGAGAACTTTTCCGTTGTTTGCGGTGGAATAATAACTGCTTCCGGAGGTCTCGAACGTCGAGAATTTGGTATTTTTGAACGTTGAACCGTCAATCGACCTTATTTTGCTGTTTTTCCCGAGTACGAGCGTGGTAAATTTGTTTTTAAGTTTCTGCGGCGCGGTTTTTCCGAACTTCGCCGTAAGAACTTCGTCGCTTTCGTCCATATAGAAGCAATAGCTTCCGAATTTAGTTTCGCCGTCCGGCAAACGGAATCTGGAAAGCGACGTGGCGTTATAGAACGCCTGTGCGCCGAACGATTCCACCGTAACTCCGGTTCCGTAGTTGAAATCCGTCAACGAAACGCATCTCGAAAACGCGCCCGTGCCGACGTTTAAAAGAGAATTAGCAATCGTAACGCTCTTCAAATCGTAACAATCCGCAAAGCAGAACGCGGGGACTTCCGTTTTTTCGTAAATCTTAACCGATTTCAAACCGGAATTTACGAACATAGCGGTTGAAAGTTTCGTATGTCCGTCCTCGTTCATCTTGACGGAAGCGAGGCTCGTGCAGTTCTGGAAGGCGTTTGCTCCGGTGTTGCGAAGGTTTTTGAGGTTTACTTCCTTTATCGAAGCGCAACCCTCGAAAGCCCTTTCGCCGAGCGCGTAAACGTTGGAAAGGTCTATCTTTTCAAGTTTTTCGCATTTTCTGAACGCCTGCGCGCCGATGACTATGACGTTTTCGTGGAGCGCGCCGGCAACGGCGTTGCCTTTACCGTCCGAAACGCCGATTGTCGTAAGCTTTTTATCGAGCGCGAAAGCATATTCCCTTATATACTTCACCGACGTAGGAAGAACTACTTCTTCGAGTTTCGGGCAGTTGTAAAACGCGTATTTACGGATTTCTTCAACGCCCTCGGGAATTATTACCTTACTTATATATATATTGTCGGAAGGTATCTTGTTGGAATCGTAATCGTCCTCTTTGAGTTCGACGTTGTTATCCGTGGTGTAAAGACAGAATGCGAAAGAATCGATATAAAGGATACCTTCGTCGTCGGGAATCTTAACGACTCCTTCCTTGCCGTCGATGGTTTCGCCGATACCCTTATAGGCTATAAGCGTTCTGTTTTCAATTACGAACGGGCTTTTTACCGTTACGGAAACGGACGCCTGAATCGACGAGAATTTACCGGTCGTTTTGTCCTTTGCTCTTAACCTGATAGTTGCCGAGCCTTCCGCCAGAGCGGTTACTTTTCCGTCTTGGCTAACAAACACCTTGTTACTGTTGGACGAGGAATACACGAGTTCGTATTTATCCGAAACGTACCAGGGCTTCATCTGCTCGTAAAGAGTGATTTTCTCCCCGGGGTACATTTTTATTTCGCCCGTCGCGCCGATGAAGTTCACGTCGTTGGTTTTGCCTATATCGCTCGTTTGCGCGGCTTTCGAAAACGCGAAATCGGTTTTGAAGCGCGAGAATTTCAAAGATTCGAGCCTGTCGCCGCTAACCGAAGCTTTCACGCCCGACGAAGCCAGCGCCGCAACTACTTTTTCGCTCTCCTCGGCTTTTTTGGCGTTGATTATGATAACCGCCTGCTTACCTTCCCATTTTTCGGTTACGGTAACGGTGGCTCTTCCCGCCTTTTTAACTTTAAGAATACCCTGCTTAACTTCGACTATATCTTCGTTGGAGGAAGTCCAGATAAGGTGGTCGAGATACTCGGCGTATTCCCTGTTTTCGCCGACCGTGGAATCGGCGGTGTAAAGATACTGAATAAGGTCTACGACTTCGCCTTCCGTCGTTGGAAGAATAAGAAGTTCGGAACTGTCCTTTTCGCCGGTTCTCGTGAACTTGAAGTCGCCTCTCGTTCCGGGGAGCTGACAAATATATATATTAGAGTTGAGCGCGTAGTCGTCTATCGAGAAGGCGAACGCGTTGGGAATCATTGCGTCGTTTAAAATATCGTCGAGATAATCGGTTATCTCGAAACTTACCTTGGTGTCGCCGCCCTTAACTCCGTTCAGAACGGGAATCGGGTTTTTGGCAAGGAAAGCGTAAGTCGAATTGGACGTGAACACGATGGGATTTATCGACATTGCGTAATGATTGTCGTAAATAACCATATCGACGTAATAACGGTCCTTTTTATCGACGGAATCGTATTCCTTTCTGTAACTTACCTCTTTTAAAACGGGAGCTTCGTTATCGAAAACGAAATCGAAGGAATAGCTGTTGCGCTTGTTGTTTGCGTAACCCTTGTCGCCGTAATCGAGTTCGCCTTGCATTTTAAGTTCGTAAGTCCTGTTGTTCACGAGGTGAAGCGAGGACGAATCGAGTTTGAGATAATCGTAATAAGGAAGCGGCGTGCCGCCCTGCGAGAACGACTTTAACGCGTTGTAATCGATATGACTCCAAAGTTCTTCGCCCGTAACCTTATCCGTAAGCGTGAATTTCATTTGCTTCGCGCCGCGGAGAAGCCCTGCCAAAACGACGGAAATTCCGTCTATCGCGCCGAACGTGTCCGAAATGGAAATCTTCTCTTTCGTTGCGGGGATTGCTCCGCCGTATTTGGAGTCCACGTCGTAAAGATACGTGCCGAGCGGAATCATATAGTTACGGAAATATTTTCCGTAAGGCGTGGTTGCATAATAATCCGCTTTAACCTTATCGTCTTCGCTGACGGACGGGTCGTGAGCGGTGGTTTCCACTTCGTAATAGGTTTTATCGAACATCGGAGCTTCCGTCCAGTCGCCGTAGAAGGCAAGGAACGGAGCGTTGAGGTTCACGACTTCGGAATCGTCGTTCGTAAGCTTAATGAAGCCCTCGACGTACATTCCGTAGGGGAAACGGTCGTCAATATACTTTTTATCTTCTGCGGAAAGCGTGTAAGTCACTTTGACTTTTACGCTGTTCCAGTCGTTTGCGTTAATTCCGGCGGCGTTGCCTTTAACGGTTATTTTCTTGCCGTCCACCGAGCCGTTTCCGCCCTCGAATTCCACTTTGCAGGAATTCCCGAGGATATGCGGGGTTTCCGCAACGAATTTATCGTCGGAAGTGGAAACGCTTTCGGTCATTCCTACGAGCGAGAAATCGTAAACGATGTCGGTCTCGCCCATATTCACGACGTTGAACTTCATCTCGTAAACGCCCGTTCTGTTCGGGTCGTCTTTAAGTTCGAGTTTGCTTCTGTCAGAGCCGTCCACGGTTATATAACCGCTCGTCGTGGTAGTTCTGGTAATATCGGCAAGTCCCGCGCCTTGTTTTCTCGGAGAATAAGGATTGTTCTCTTCGTTTATCGCTATGCCCGCCGTCGACATCATCAACTGGTTGGTAAGGTTCTTTATCTGCTTTTCGGAAAGCTGGTCGCCGTAATTATCTTTAAGATACTGACGGATAAGAACGACTATTCCGCAAAGGTTTGGGCAAGCCATCGAAGTTCCGGAAAGTTTACCGTACCTGCATTTGCCGTTGCCGTCTTTTCCCGGAATCGCCGATTTGATGTTTCCGCCGTGAGCGGTGATTTCCGGCTTAATTCCGAGCGAAGGAGTGGGGCCCCAGCTCGAAAAGTCCGACATAAACGGACCGGCAAGGAAGTCTGCGGAGATGAAAAGCGAACCTTCCGTTTTCTTCGCAAGCTCTCTTCCGTCGTCTCTCGAAACGGAGATGGTGGGAATATGCCAGGTGTTACCCATCGACATCGAAATGTCGCCGTCTATATTGTTGTATATAATGCAGGCAATCGCGCCGTATTCCGCGGCCACGCGCGCTTTGTTTTCAAAGCTGTTCGTTCCCCTTTCCACGAGAACGAATTTGCCGGCAAGAATTTTCTTTTTAACCTCGGGGTCGTCGGTATCCGCACCCGGGTTTTCCGCCTTATACGCGTTGACGAAATCCCTGTAACATACGTCCTCGCCCGAACCCGAAACGCTTACGTACCTGAACTCGTTCTGACCGTCTTGAAGAGGCGTGCCGAGTTTTTCGAGATAATCGACGAGTTCTGCAAAGAAGTCGTTCTGTTCGACTTTCTGAACGTCGCTCGATTCGTTATAGAAGAACATTTTGCCGTCGCTCGTTTTGATATAACGCGAACGCTCGCCGCTGATGGACGCAACCGACAAAGCCGCGTCGTAAGTGGAAGGCGAACCGACCGTTCCCGAATCGGGATTGGTAACCATATTCGTGTTACCCTGCGCCCCGCCGAAGCCTGCGCTGTAACTGTTGCTCGCCGCGGTGATAAGGCTTATTCCGCTCTCGTTGATGTTATCGTAAACCGCAGCCACGTTCGGCTTTTCGGGGTCGTCGTCACATTCTCTCGCAAATCCGCAGGACGTGCCGAGCGACATATTGATGGCGTCCACCTTGAACCTTACGGCGTCCTCCAAAGCGGCGATGATAACCTCCGTCTTTCCGCCGCTGTCAAGGTCGGGGAAAACTTTCATTAAAACGAGCTGGGTGTCCGGCGCAATACCTTTGATTTCGTCGTCCTGACCTGCGATTATGCCCGCAACGTGCGTTCCGTGCTCGCTGTCGTAAGGGAAAACGTCCGCGTCTTTATCCGCGTAATCGTAAGCAAAAGGTATTTTTTTGCTGTAATAAACGTCCTTTACTTGAAGCCCTTTGGTCGTTTGTCCCGCTTTGAGGTCGGCAAGTTTTACGACTCCGCCTTCGACGGGTTTAACCGAAAGTTCGTCCGTGCTTCCGTTTTTGCCGATAACGAGCTTATCTTCCTTGCCGACGTAATCGTTTTCAAACACGCTGTGGCTCATATCGAAACCGGAATCGAGAACGGCGGTAACCGTTCCGAGTCCCGTATAGTCGCTGGTGTTTTTATAAATACCGGTATCTTCAATATCGACCACGTTTTTCGGCTCGGACGAAGAATCGGTCATTTGTTCCTCAACCCTGTTGTAAGTATCGGAAAGAGCCACGGACTTGACGCCCGCAACTTTCTCTATCGCCTCCACGTTTCCGTAAACGGTGTTCACGGCGAAAGCGTTGGTAACGGTGGTGTAATTATACTCCACGCTCGTTATAAGCCCGCTCGCTTTAAGCCTCGAAATAACCTCGTTCTGTTTTTTCAGAATTTCGGCTTCCTGAACCGCGCCCGAGAACGATTCGGCATACTCCGCAACCGATTTTGCCGCGGTCTTTCCGTCGTTGAACGTTTCGATAAGCGATTCGCCGTCGACGGCTACCATAGCGACAACCTCGTCGGTATCTTTGTAACCGCCGTTCTCGATAAGATACTGCGCCTTGATTTGCGACATAACCTGCTCTTGCGTAAGTTTTCCGTTATACTTAACCACGTTGAGCGCGGTTGAAGAAGAGCCGGTATTCGTCGACGAATCCGTCGTTTGCGATTGCGACGGCTTCTCGACGTACCCTTTCCCGTCGGCCGTAAGAGCCACGCCGAGAACGGTTGACATCATAAACAATGCGGTTATAGCAGAAATAATCTTGATTCGCATTTTTACTCCTTTCCTTGTCTTTTGCCTTCGTTTGTTGTTCTTTTGCCTTTGTTTCTTGCGTTTATCGTATTGGCAATCGCGGCTTTTAAAATGCGCTATCCGTTACGCGTTATCCGTTGCCACCGGCAGACGCTCCGGCGTTTTAACGCTTATCGTCTTACCGTTTTATCGTTCAGCAGTTTTGCGTTTTGCATATCGTTTTGCCACTTTATCGTTTAGTAGCTTTGGCGTTTTACATATCGTTTTGCAGCTTTTTAGCTATCGTTTTGCAACCTTTCGGTTTTGTCGCTGCGCCACGCCGTAACCGTGCGATGCCATATATTATACTTTATACTATATTATTTTGAAGTACATAAGAAACCATTATACAATATATCACAAAAAACACTCCTTGTCAATTTTACGCGCCACGGTTTGTTCGTTCATTATTTTATAATAGGTATAAGCAAATTTTATACATTAAAATATACGGAAACACGGTCGTAAATTGGCGAAATCACGCATTTTTTGCATAAAATCGCCTTTTATGCAATCCTAACGCATATTTTTGTGCGGTTTTACGGCTGAACGTATGCTCACACGCGCAATCGGCGAAAAAAAATTAGTGATGACAAATGAAATCCCTAGGCTTGTAAAAATCGCCGTTTTGTGTTATAATTTCCCAAAGAGGAAAATATGGAAAAATCGATGAATAATTTAACGGAAACGACAATGGTTTTAACGACTGCGAAAAAAGACGCTTCTGCCCCAACCGCAAAACCCCTCACGCCCACGCCGCATATCGGCGCAAAAAACGGAGATTTTGCCAAAACCGTTCTTATGCCGGGAGACCCGATGAGAGCGAAATTCATAGCCGAAAATTACCTCGAAAACGCAAAACTCGTCAACGAAGTGCGCGGAGCGTTGGGCTACACGGGTTTTTATAAAGGCAAAAGAATCTCGGTTATGACTTCGGGAATGGGACAACCCTCGATGGGGATTTATTCCTACGAACTTTTTAAGTTTTACGGGGTTGAAAACGTAATAAGAGTCGGCTCGTGCGGCGGTTTCGATAAGGATTTACACGCGAAAGACGTGGTTATCGCTCTCGGCGTATGCACCGATGGAAATTACGCAAAACAATACGGACTACCCGGAACGTTCGCCCCCATCGCGGATTTCGGACTTGCAAAAAAAGCCGCGGAAAAATGCGAGGAAAAGGGCGTGAATTTCAAAATCGGAAACGTTCTCTGCTCCGACACCTTTTATAACGACGGAAATTCGGGGCTCGAATGGACTAAAATGGGGGTTCTCGGCGTGGAAATGGAGTCCGCCGCGCTTTACTGCAACGCCGCAAGGCTCGGAAAAAAGTCGCTGTGCATTTGCGCCGTGAGCGATTCCTACGTTTACCCCGAGGAAAATCTTTCGGCAACGGAGCGGGAAAGGGCGTTTACGAACATGCTCGAAATCGCCCTCGAAACGGCTTACGACGTTTCCTGACCGCTTTTCGGGTTTTAGGCTTTTAGGTAAATGAAGTCTTAAACTTCGGATTTTGCGAAAAAAGTCGATTTATGATGCGGTAAAATCCGACGTTAATCGACTTATAGCCCGACTTTTGCATTTTGATTGACCTTACGAAGGCAAAGAATTACATATGGATTTTATACGACGGATTGACTTGGCTTTTGCGGAATTTGCCGCGTCAATGAACGACGGTTACGGCATTTTAACCGCCGTTTTCAAAATAATAACTCTCTCGGGAACAATCGGCGCGATTTTTATCGTCGCGTCGATAATTCTTGCCGTTTTCAAAAAAACGAGATTCGCAGGACTGAAAGCCGGTATGGCATTATTTTTCGGATTTCTTCTCACGAATTTGCTTTTGAAAAACGTCGTGGCTCGCCCGAGACCTTACGCCGACGTAACTTCGAGATTTTTCGAGATTTGGCAAAAAGCCGGCTCGATGAAAGAAAGCGGTTACTCGTTCCCGTCCGGACACACGACGGCAGCCGCGGCATTTTCGGTTGCGTTGTTTTTATCGTTCAACAAAAAGTTCTCGTGGGCGTTTTTATTCATTCCTTTTGTTATGGGATTCACGAGAATTTACTTTTGCGTTCACTATGCGTCCGACGTTGCGGGAGGGTTGCTCGTGGGGTTAGTCTCGGGAGTCTGCGCGCATTTTGCAATGAACGCAACACTTAAAAAACTCGCGGCAAAAAACAACAAAAAGCTTCAATAATCGACTTATAGCCTTATAG
>CALDMH010000146.1 GCA_937915565.1 uncultured Clostridia bacterium
TCCCTCCGGCGGCGTGATTACCATAAACGGCTCTACCTCGATGGAAAAATTCATCAAATCGGCTATGAGCGGCTACGCTACCCTTTACGGGGAAAAAGCCGACGAGTTGTTTAAACTCGATTTGCAGGGCTCGGCAATCGGAATAAGCGCGGCGAAATCGGATAAAAACGGAAACGTAATCGGCCTTTCCTCGGCGGCCGTTAAAGAAGACGGCATAAACAGTTTCAACGTTGCGCTCGACGCGGTTGCGGTCATCGTGAACAAATCCAACGATACGATTAACGACCTTTCGATTCGTCAGCTCTACGATATATATAGCGGCAAAATCGTAAAATTCAGCGAAATTAAATAACAAAACGAATATGAGCAACACCAAATTAAAAGAAAAAACCGGTCAGGCTCTGTTTACTACGGCGGCGATTATATGCGTAATCGCCGTTGTAGCCATATTTATCTTTATGCTTATAAAAAGCATACCTGCGTTTAACAAAATCGGTTTTTTCAAATTCATTTTCAGCGACGAATGGTCGCCGGACAGACTCGATAAATACGACGCGGAACTTTCCGGTTCTTACGGCGTGTTCAAAATGATTGTCGGCACGCTTGCCGCAACGCTCGGCGCGCTCCTCTTCGGCGGAACGCTCGGCTATTTCACGGCGGTGTTTATCGCGTTTTACTGCCCGAAAAAATTGAAAAAAGTTTTCTCGTCGACGGTAAATTTGCTTGCGGGTATTCCGTCGGTCGTTTACGGGTTTTTCGGAATCGTGTTTTTGCTTCCCCTTCTTGCAAACGTTGCGCCGAACAACGGAAGCGGACTGCTCGCAACGTCGCTTATCCTCGGAATAATGATTATGCCGACGGTCGTGTCGTTATCCAAAACCAGCCTCGAAGCTGCACCGCGGTCTTATTACGAAGGCGCGCTCGCGCTCGGCTCGTCACATTCCCAAGCGGTTTTCGGAGCGGTTACGAGAGCCGCGAAATCGGGCATAACGGCGTCGCTCGTTTTAGGCGTCGGGCGCGCGCTCGGCGAAACGATGGCGGTGATTATGGTTGCGGGCAACTCCGTGGCTTATCCCGATTCGCTTTTTAACAGTTTCAGGGTTTTGACGGCGAATATCGTTATGGAAATGGGCTATGCCGGCGAGGTTCAGCAGGGCGCGCTCGTCGCAACGGGCGTTATTCTTCTTATCTTCGTTCTTTTGGTAAACCTTTTGTTCGGAGCAATCTCCAAAAAAGCGATAAAGAGCGAGGCCGAAGGCAAAGGACTGTTTTCAAAAATATTCAAAAAAGGCGGAAACGACGGCAACAAAAACAAAAGCAACAATAAGTTTTTTATAAAAATCGGCGATTTGGTTGCGACTGCGAAATACAAAATCAAAACGGCTTCAATCGGAGCGGCGGTTTCGATTGCCTCGGGCGTTTTTGCCGGAATAGTTCTGCTTACGGTTATAGGCTTCGTTTTCGTTAAAGGTATGCCGGAGATTATATCGAATCCGGATTTGCTTTTCGGAAAATACGAATTCAACAGCAAAAAAATAACCATACTCCCCGCTTTCGTCACCACGCTTATGACCGTTGGGTTAAGCCTTCTCATCGCAATCCCCGTGGGGATTTGCACGGCGATATTCTTAAACGAATACGCGAAAAAGAAAAACGTTTTTATAAAAATCATACGCGGAGCGATAGATTTGCTTAACGGCGTTCCGTCAATAGTTTACGGACTTTTCGGAATGATAACGTTCGTGAGTTTAATCCGCGGAACGAGCACGATACTCGCAGGCTCTTTGACGGTGAGCATTATGCTTCTTCCGACGATTGTCCGCTCCACCGAGGAAAGCCTTAAATCCGTTCAGGACAGTTTGAGAGAAGGCAGTTTCGCGCTCGGCGCGGGAAAATTGAGAACGATATTCAAAATCGTTTTGCCGTCCGCACTTCCGGGGATAACGTCCGCGATAATCCTTTCTATGGGAAGAGTCGTGTCCGAATCAGCGCCGTTTATTTACACGATGGGTTCGGTTATTTCGGCAACGCCGACGAGCTATCTCGACAGCAACGCAACCCTTGCCGTCGCGCTTTACAGGCTTTCGGGCGAGGGCTGGTATATAAACGAGGCTTACGGTACGGCAGTCGTTCTCGTGGTTCTCGTTCTCGGGCTTAACCTTGCCGCGGAACTCATTGCGGGAAGACTTAACCGCAAATTAAAAGGAGAAAAATAATGAGTATACTTAAGGAAAAAGACGAATACGGTCAAAACGTTTCGGTTGAAAACGCCAACCTGTGGTACGGAGATTTTCACGCCATAAAAAACGTCGGGCTGGAAATTCCCGAAAAGCAGGTTACGGCGTTCATCGGTCCGTCCGGGTGCGGTAAATCGACGTTTTTGAAATGCTTCAACCGTATGAACGATTTGATAGACAACTGTAAAATTCAAGGCAAATTCCTCGTCGGCAAAACCGATATTTACGGCAAAATCGACGTGAACGAACTGCGGAAAAACGTGGGTATGGTCTTTCAGAAGCCAAACCCCTTCCCTATGAGCGTTTACGACAATATCGCTTACGGGCCGAAAACCTTCGGGATAACCAAACGCGCCGACCTCGATATAATCGTTGAAAAATCGCTTCGTCAGGCGGCGATGTGGGACGAACTTAAAGACAGATTGAACAAATCCGCTCTGGGGCTTTCCGGCGGACAACAGCAAAGGCTTTGCATTGCCCGTTCGCTTGCGGCAAACCCGAAAATTCTTTTGATGGACGAGCCTACCTCCGCTCTCGACCCTATCTCGACCGGCAAAATCGAAGAACTTATCGACGAACTGAAAAACGAAGTTACGATAGTTATCGTTACGCATAATATGCAACAGGCGACGAGAATTGCCGATAAAACGGCGTTCTTCCTGCTCGGCGAACTTATCGAATACGGAAATACCGACGATATTTTCACTTCTCCGAGGGACGAAAGAACCGAAAGATACATCACGGGCAGGTTCGGTTAAGCCTTTTTACCGTTCGTTTGATTTATCGATAAAATTTCGGTCCGAGAGTTGATTTTCGGACAAAATAAGGGTATAATTAAGGAGAAAGACAAATGTCAATAAGAAAAATATTTGAAGAAGAGCTTGCGGAACTTAAAACCGAGCTTGTGGAAATGTGCCGCTTAACCGAACAGATGATTGACAACGCCATAGTCGCGCTCGTAAATCACGACAGGGAGCTCGGAAAAAGCATCGGGCAAATAGATAAGCGCGTGGACGAATACGAAATGGATATTGAAAAACGGTGTATGCGTATTCTTTTGAAACAGCAACCCGTGGCAAAGGATTTCCGCGAAGTTTCCACCGCTCTTAAAATGATTACGGACATCGAGCGTTTCGGCGACCAGGCAAGCGATATAGGCGACTTGGTTTACACTATGCCGGGCGACAAATATATAAAAAAACCGGAACATATAACGGCAATGGGTAACCTTGCGATAAAAATGGTTCGGGAAAGCGTGAATTCGTTTATAAATAACGACGAAAGCCTTGCCGACGCGGTTATTAAGTGCGACGACAAAATGGACGAATTGTTTCTGACGGTTAAAAACGAACTAATCGAACTTATCAAAAAGGACGGCAAAAACGGCGACCAGGCGATTGAACTTATGATGGTTGCAAAATACCTCGAAAGGATTGGCGACCACGCCGTGAACGTTGCCGAATGGACTAAATACAACGAAACGGGGGTACACGAAAAGTTTTGATGAAAGAACTTATTTACGTCGTTGAAGACGACGAAGGAATGCAAGAGGTTTACGAGGGAGCGTTCGAGGAAGAATACCAAACGCGAACGTTCGATAACGGCAGAGATTTTTTCGAGGCGTTCAACGTAAAAAAGCCCGACCTTATTATCCTCGACATAATGCTGCCCGAAACGGACGGCTTTACGATTTTATCCAAAATCAGGGAAACCGACCAAAAAGTGCCGATTATCTGCGTCAGCGCGAAATCCGACGAAATAAGTTTCGTCAAGGGGCTTAACAAGGGCGCGGACGACTATATGGCAAAGCCGTTTTCCATTCTCGAACTTCTCGCAAGGGTTAAAGCAAATTTAAGAAGAAGCAAACTTTACGTTACGAACGCGAACGGATTCGTTATCGACAACAACGTTTACAAGGCTTATTATAACGATAAGGATTTGGAGCTTACCTTAAAGGAATTTATGCTTTTGAAAACGCTTACGGGGCAAGCGGGCGTAACCGTTAAAAGGGACGATTTGTTCCGCGAAATCTGGGGCGAGGATTTTATGGGCGAAACGAGAACGCTCGATATGCACGTCGCTTCGCTCAGGGAAAAAATTAAGCAAGCGGGAGGAAAGGACTGTATCGTTACCGTGAGAGGCATCGGATACCGTTTTGAAAACAAATGAAAAAGAAAACGTTCTGGCAAATATTTCTCCTTTCTTTGGCGTGTATTTTAATTCTCTTCACTTACGGGGTTATCGCCGTTAAGGCAAACTCCAAAGCGATAATAAAAGAAAGGCTTAAAGAAGAAACGAAACTCGCCTGCTCGTTCGTCCGCACGGCCGAGGATTTTAAAAAGTTCGATGAATTTAAAAGCGACGACGGCTTCCGCGTTACGATAATCGATTTGGAAGGCACTGTTTTATACGAAACCGACACTGCGTCGACCCTGGAAAACCATATCGACCGCGAAGAAATAAGAAACGCCATAAAAAACACGCCCGAAGCGGTTGAAAGGTTCTCCAACACTTTCGGCTGCGAAATGACGTATTACGCCTTAAAAACCGAACTTGACGGCGGTGAGAAAATCATTATCCGCCTTGCGCTGAAAAGCAGCCGAATAAACAACTATTTCGTCATTACTTTGCCCATTTTGTTAATCGTGCTTTTCATCGCGCTCGGATTTTCCGTTATTTTCTCGGACGTTATTTCCAAAAAAATCACCGGGAAAATCGCGGACGTAGGAAGAAGCCTGCGCAGTTTGAACGAGGGCAACTACGTTCCCATAAAAACCAACTCCGACGAACCGGAACTTTTCTCAATTCTCAACGAGATAAACGATTTGAATTCCGGCACGCACAAACATATTCAAAAGGAAATCGAAGAACACAACAAGCTTAACACCGTTCTTGAAAATATCGTTCAGGGAATAATCGCCGTGGACGAGAACAAAAAAATAATTTTCGCCAACAAAAGCGCATTGAATATTTTCGGCGACTCGGGCGACGTTTCCGATAAGGATTTGGTATTTTTAATCGACGATTTAACGCTTTGCGATTTGATTTCGGAGCATTTCGGCGAAAACTTCGCCTCGGAATATAAGTATAAGGACAAAGAATACTCCGTCGTCATTAAAAACGTCGAGGGCGCGAACGGCAAGAAAAAAGTTTGCTCCATCGTCATTTTCACGGATATTACCAAAGAAAGGGAGATGACGAAGCAAAAAAGCGACTTCTTTGCAAACGCCTCGCACGAACTGAAAACGCCCGTTGCCGTTATGCAAGGGCTTTCCGAACTGCTCCTTGCTAAAAATCTGGACGAAAGTTCCGAAAAGCAGGTTGACAGAATACACAAAGAAAGCGTTCGCCTCGCTTCGCTTATTTCCGATATGCTCGAACTCAGCAGGCTGGAAAACGGCGAAAAAATCGATATGGTTAAATCCGAAATCGATTTGAAAGAGGTTGCGGAAGAGGTGATAAGCGAATTATCTCCGAAAATCTCGGAAAAAGGGATTAAAGCGACCGTCTCGGGCGGCGGAATTATACTCGGCGACGGCAAGAAAATTTACGAACTTGTGGAAAACCTGTGCAGCAACGCCGTGAACTACAACAAGGAAAACGGCGAAATTACCGTAAACGTCGAGGACGACGGCGATACGGTTAAACTGACCGTTGCCGACACGGGCATAGGAATCGATAAGGAAAATCTGCCGAGGCTTTGCGAAAGGTTTTACCGTGTGGATAAATCCCGCTCCAAAAAGACGGGCGGCACGGGGTTGGGGCTTGCAATCGTTAAGCACGTCTGCGCGCTTCACGACGCTTCTCTTTCAATCGAAAGCGATTTGGGGCTCGGAACGACCGTAACCGTTATTTTCAACAAATAATTCAGGCGTGGCATAATGCCACGCCTTTATTTGAACGGTGAATTATACTATTAAGTGCAACAGGCGAAATAAAAAAAGAAGTTCATATAA
>CALDMH010000147.1 GCA_937915565.1 uncultured Clostridia bacterium
CGTTTTTTCTTTTCAAAAACGATATTATTTGCTAAAATATAGGTATGATTGAATTGCTTGCGCCGGCAGGAAACGAGGAATGTTTTTACGCGGCGGTAAATAACGGCGCGGACGCCGTTTATCTCGGATTAAGTTCGTTTTCGGCACGGAGGAACGCCGGAAACTTCACCGAGGACAATATAGCGTATTTTGTGGCTTACGCGCACGCTTTGAACGTTAAAGTTTACGTTGCGCTTAACACGCTCGTAAAAGACGACGAGTTGAAAGATTTTATTAAGGCGGCAAAAACGGCTTATCGTGCCGGCGCGGACGCCATTATCGTTCAGGACGTGTTTTTAGGCAAGGTTTTACGTAGCACCGTCCCCGATATTGAGCTTCATTTAAGCACGCAGGCAGGCGTAAACGATACGGACGGCGTGAAAATCGCCGAGGAATACGGCTTTAAAAGAGTAATTCTCGCAAGAGAAACCGAGCAAAAGAAAATTAAAGCGATAGCCGAAACGATAGATACGGAAATATTCGTCCACGGCGCGCTTTGCAGTTCATTTTCAGGTCATTGTTATATGAGCTCGTTTATCGGCGGAAACAGCGGTAACAGAGGGCTTTGCAAACAGCCTTGCAGAAAGAAATATTTTATCGAGAGCAAAAAGGGCAGCGGAGAATATTCTTTCTCGCTTTCGGATTTAAAACTTAACGATAGAATCGCCGATATTGCAAAACTTGGCGTTAAAAGCGTTAAAATCGAAGGGAGAATGAGAACTCCGGAATACGTTGCCGCGGCCGTTCGGCTTTACAGAAAAGCCATCGACGGCGTCAAATGCGACGATTCCGAAATTAAACGCGCGTACAACAGAGGAGATTACACCGAAGGGTACGTTTTCGGATTTAAGGGAGATATTTTATCCGATAAAATTCAGAATCATTGCGGCGAGCGTTTCGGAAAAGTGAAGAGCATTAGCGGCGATAAACTCGTTTATGACGGGAAGAGCAGCGCGCGCGCAGGCGACGGTTTCAAAATTATCAGAAACGGTTTCGAGGTCGGTAACGCCGTTTGTTTGTCCGGCGGCAAAGCGTTGAATTTCAAAGGCAGCGTTAACGTCGGCGACGACGTTTTTATTACCCGCGACACACTTCTTTCCGAAAAACTTAAAAACGTTATTCCGAAGAAAAAGTGCGTTGAAGTTAAAGCGTACTTTGCGGAAGGAGAGAAGCCTTATCTCGAAGCCTGCGGCGTCAAAATTTACGGCGACGAAATTTTGGAAAAAGCCAAATCGAGCCCGCTCACGAAAGAGCAGGTGAACGAAAATTTGTTAAAGACCGACAAATATCCTTTTGCCGTTGAAGCAAGCGTTACGGTTATCGGCGAGCCGTTTATCGTTAAATCTCAACTTAACAAATTGAGAGGAAATCTTTATTCCGAGATTTTTTCGCGTGACGTAAAAACTTTAAAAAACGACGATGTTTGCTTTGATTTTAAAACAAATTACGATTTGAGTTACAAAGGCGTCGTTATGTCGGACGGCGTTTCGTTCGTGCCGAACCGCCACGCTTTCGTTCTTCGCCCGGAATCTTACGACGACAGAGAAAGCATAGTTAAAGTTCTTGAAAAAACCGATGGCGATAAGTTTTTATTCGTTCCCTCGTTTTTGTCGGAGCGTGACGAAGCGGTTATCGAAAGCTTGCTCGATTTGTTCGACGGAATTTACGCCGACGGACTTTCAGGGCTTGCGCTGTGGCGTGATACGAATAAAAAAATAATAGCCGGAACGGGTATTAACGCTTTCAATTCTCTTGATTTTTCGGCGTTAAACGATATGGGCGTACACGACGTCGTTTATTCAAAAGAGTTATCTGCCGGCGAGATAAAAAGCGTCAAAGCAAAGGGATACGTCTTTTCGTTCGGAAGAATTAAACTGGCGGAATTTCTTTATTGCCCTTTTGCGAAAAATTGCTCGGAATGTAAGCGCGGAACGACTTTCGGCGTTACCGACGAAACGGGGCATAAATTTATATTAAAGCGTTTTAAACTCGGCGGACGATGCCGTTTCGAACTTTATAACGGCGATGTGCTAAAAAGCGAAAAATTTGCTTATAACTTCTATAATTTTACAGGGTTTTCCGAAAGTGAAACCAAGGCCTTCTTTAACGCAAATAGTCTTGGTAAAAAATATTCTTTCACAAACGGAAACCTGAAAAGAGGCATCTTATGATTACACAAAGAGTTATCAGAACTCTCGAATTCGACAAGGTTTTAAAAATCGCGTCCGAATATTGCGTTTTGTACGAAACGAAGCGGCTGTTGCAAAATTTCATTCCTGCCGCCGAATTTTTCGACGCGCAATTATATCTCGACAAAACGACCGAAGCATACGATTTACTTTTTAATCACGGCGCAAGTTCCATTGAGTTTTACGACGATATGGAGGATATTTTGGAGCGTGTTAAAAAGGGCGCGACTCTTTCGATGGGCGAACTTCTTCGCTGCGCAAGGCTTTTGAAAAGCGGCAGAATTCTTTATACGTCGGTAGGCGATTCAAAAGCCGAAGCGCCGTATATCAAGCAAGAGGTTTCGGGCGTTTTTACGGATTTGTACCTTGAAAACGAAATCAGGGAGAAAATTCTCAGCGAAGACACGATGAGCGACAACGCTTCCGAAAAGCTTTCGTCGCTAAGGAAGAGTATAAAAAGAATCAACGAGCAAATACGCGAAAAACTTCTTTCTTTTATAAGGAGCGGAAACAATAAGTATTTGCAGGAAAATATTATAACGATGCGCGGCGACAGATACGTTTTGCCTGTCAAAAGCGAGTATAGAAGCCAGATAGGCGGTTTCGTTCACGACCAGTCGTCCACGGGTTCAACCGTTTTTATCGAGCCTACCGCCGTTTTGGAACTTAATAACGCTTTAAAAACCGCCGTTATCGAAGAACAGGCCGAAGTTGAAAGGATTCTTGCCGAACTTTCGCAAAAAGTCCAGATGATTGCGACGAAGCTTGAAACGAACGAAGAGATTATAACCGACGTCGACGGCTTTTACGCAAGGGCGATTTACGCTTATAAAACGAAATCGCACAGAGCAAAGCTCAATCGCTCCGGAAAAATGAAAATCGTCAACGGCAGACACCCGCTTATCGATAAAGATAAAGTAGTTCCGCTTACGCTTTCGTTCGGAGAAAAAAATAATTATTTGCTTATCACAGGGCCTAATACGGGCGGAAAAACCGTCACGCTTAAATTGACGGGATTATTCGCCCTTATGACGATGAGCGGTTTTTTCGTAACGGCCTCCGAAGGTACGGAAATCTCTTATTTCAAAAACGTATTTTGCGACGTCGGCGACGAACAAAGCATCGAGCAGAATCTTTCCACGTTTTCTTCGCATATTAGAAACATAATCGACATAACGCAAAACGTTGATTCGGAATCCCTCGTTTTAATCGATGAAATCGGCGCGGGAACTGACCCGGAAGAGGGCAGTGCGATAGCGAGAGCCGTAATCGAAAGACTTTTAGACAGGAAAAGTTACGGCATAATCACGACGCATTATTCCGCGCTTAAAGAATACGCTTACACCGACGGGCGAATTTTAAACGCGTCGATGGAATTTAATCCTGAAACTTTTGCTCCGCTTTACAAAATCAATATCGGAATCCCCGGTTCGTCGAACGCAATAGAAATATCCTCGATGCTCGGGTTGGATAAAAGCATTATAGAAAGAGCTTTCTCGCTTTTAAAAGGCGAAAAAGTTTCTTTTGAAAACGTTCTCAAAGAAGCCGAAAAATCACGGAGAGAAGCGGAGGATATAAAAGAAGAACTTGAAAAGATTAAAGTCGAGGAATCGGCTAAACTTAAAGAAATAGAAACGGAAAGAAATAAGCTTAACGACGAAAAAGAGAAATTCTATCAAAAAGCGAAATCCGAAAGCAGGCGAATCGTAAACGAAAAACTCGACGAAGCGGACGAAATTATCGACGAAATTAAAGTTTTGTTCGATAAAGCCGAACTCGATAGCGGCGACCTTATTAAAGCGAGAACGCTCAGGAATAAGCTCGAAGACAAGAAATATTCGCTTGAAGAAGTTGAAGAGAAAATCGTCAATTACAAACCCGTTGACGCGGAAACCCTTAAAATCGGCGATAAGGTTTACTACAAACCTACGGAAACGTTATGCGAGGTTGCGTCGATAAATCTCAAAAAGAAAGAATGCGAAGTGTTTATGGGCGCGATAAGAATGAAAGCGAAAATTTCCGATTTGTTCTTCGTTTCTCACAAAACCGAACCTAAAACTTCCGTCGCCCTTAAACGCGGGACGGTAACTCCGGTAACGGAAATAAACGTTATCGGCGAAAGTGTTATGGAGGCGTTGCCGGAAATAGAGCAGTTTATCGACCAAGCGGTTATAAACAATCTCGAAGAAGTGAAAATCATTCACGGTAAAGGATTGAAAATTTTAAGCACGGCAATTCACGACGCGTTAAAACGCAATAAAAACGTCGAAAGCTATCGCTTCGGAAAATACGGCGA
>CALDMH010000148.1 GCA_937915565.1 uncultured Clostridia bacterium
ATGTACTTCAACTTATCCAAAAAGTCCGCAAAGCCTGTTAGTTGTGCGCCGGGCGTGCCCATTCCGCTTGCCGGAAAAATCGGCAAAACCCACGAGAACAGCCACACGAAAATTATACCTATCAAAAACGTCGGCAAAGAATATCCGATAATACTGAACACCTGTATGCCCTTATCGAATGCTCCGCCTTTTTTAACCGCACACTTTATACCAAAAGGAATGGTTATGCCGAGCCCCAAAATAGTTGCGAAAATATTGATGAAAATCGTATATTTCATCGGCTCTCTCACAACGTCCAAAACGTCACCTCTTTCGTTAACAGAGTATCCGAAATTGCCTTGCAAAATCCCGTTGAAATTACCGTTTGAAAAAGGGCAAACTCCCACCCATCTCAAATACCTGACTACTTTGGAATTCGTATCCGTTCCGTAAATAACCTGGTATTCTTTATAAAGCTTTTGAAAAGCTTCACTTATTTCGCCTTCCGGCAAATTTTTATAAGCGGGGGACTTTATGGCCTCTTTTGCGTCGTTAAAAGCCCTGTCGTTCGGAACGAGGCTATATATCATATACATCAAAAAAGACAAAACTATGAAGACAATCAGCATATACGCCAATCTTTTTAGTACATACTTGAACATTTACGCTCCTTTTTTGCTGTTTTATTTTATTACGTATCATAAAATTATCTTTTAAAAGTTTAAGACACGCGATAAAATAAAAGTGTAAGCCGCAAGCATTTGCGCAAAAATATGCGCCGAATCGCCTGTGGCTAAATACAAAATGAAGGGATATTCTTTCCTCTCCCGTTTTCTTTCAAGAGAGGAAAGAAACCCTTCTTTGTTTTGTGTTTTATGCTACTTTAATTTTAAAATCCGTTCGATTTTTAAAATATACGGTTTAACTTACGCCGCTGTCTTCGGAAGTAAATAGTAATCGTTAACGTCCTTGATGTAGTAAGCGGAATTGTTTTCAAACATATTAGGCTCGATAGACATATTATACGAATAATCGTAAATCGCGCTGTTGAATCCGGTAGCAAAGTTGAACATATTGTACATCGGAGTACCCGAATAGAATCCTAAACCTGCTCCCTGATAGAATTCGTCGAGCATCGGATAGAAATCACCGAGCGTATAGCAAATCTTAAAGCCCGCTTTTGCAGCAATAGAGTTAGGTGCGCAAAGGTACGTAACAACGTAAGTCGAGAAGTCGTTCTCCGAAGTACCGAACCAGTTGATTACGAGAGGCATAAGGTAATACGCAACGTCTTCAGCTTTTACGTCAACGGGTTTTCCTTCGGCGTTGAACGCAATCGTTTTAACCGAACCGTCTTTGGCTTTAAACAACTTGTCGTTTTCGCTCATATCGGCAGCGTCGATTTTCTTATAACGAACGCCGGATTCGTATGCTTTTCCGTCTGCTCCGTAAATCCAGCCACCGGCAACGAGCCTTGCAATCGCGTGTTCAAGAGAGCAAGAGTAAGAATCAAGAACTATTTCGTCCTTAACTTCTTTATACATCCAAGCGCCGGTATAGTAAGGTCCGTTAACCGTTCCGCCGTAACCGCCGTTGAAATCGAGAGCGAACTGCGTTCTATCCATCGAAAGAGCAAGAGCCTGTCTTACTTCTTCAAATTGAGTCGTACCATAGTCGTTACGGAAACCAAGTTTACCGTAACCGGCTCTTCCGTAGTGAATGTAAGCAGCTTTACCGTTACTTTCGTCGGCATATTTAACGGCTTGGTCGGTGTCGGCTCCACCCGTGATTCCCGCAATGAAATCAAGGTCACCGGCTTTGAACGAAGCAAGCTGCGATGAAGCAACGACCTTAACGTAAGTTACTTTCTGAATGGAAGCCTTAACGCCTTCGTAGTTTCCTGCAAACTGGTCGTTCTTTTCAAGAATTGCAGTCTTCTTCGACGTATCGTAACTTACAACTTTGTAAGGTCCGGAATACGGATATACGGTTGCTTTCTGCTTATCGGCGTCCATAGCGGAAGACCTGATGTGAGCAGCTTTTACGAAGCTACTGCCGTTTTTAGCATAGAAGTTATCGCTCAAACCTACGGCTTTGGTGTCGGGGTCGACTACGACGTCGGCGTCGTCCAACCAAACTCCGAGATATACGGGGTCGAACGCAACGGAAGAAATGGCGTAATAGTAGTTAGCGTAATCAACGTCAACGGTTACAGAGAACTTGTAATCTCCGAGAAGTTT
>CALDMH010000149.1 GCA_937915565.1 uncultured Clostridia bacterium
GCTGATAACTTCTCTTTCCGTTTACGCATTTAGCCGAAAACACCGGCGGAACTTGCATAATTTCACCGACAAGCTTTACCGATTTTTCTTTGAGTTCGCTTTCGGAAGGGATTTTATCGCTTCTTTTAACGACTTCGCCTTCGAGGTCTAACGTATCGGTTTCATAGCCGAAAGCAAACGTCGCAACGTAAGTTTTATCCTTATCGAGCAAATAATCGAACATTCTCGTCGATTTACCGAGCGCAACGGGTAAAACCCCGCTTGCAAGCGGGTCAAGCGTGCCCATATGCCCTATCGACACGCCTTTCAGCGATTTTTTAAGCGAATTAAGCACCTTTGCCGAACTTATGCCCTTCGGCTTGTAGATATTTAAAAATCCGTTCATACTCAAAAATTACAAAACGTCGGAAACTGCTTTGATTATCTTATCCTTAACGTCCTCGTAAAAACCGCAAATCATACAACCGCTTGCGAGAACGTGACCGCCTCCGCCGAAAACGGAAGCAACCTCGTTGACGTTTACTTTTCCTTTGCTTCTGAAACTGATTTTATACGCGTCCTTTTTAGACTGCATAATCGAAACGGCGACTTCCACGCCGCGAATAGAAAGCGGAAAATCGATAAAACCTTCCGTCATATCCTGTTTTGCGCCGGTTTGAATAAAATCGTCGTCCAAAATCGATATTATCGCTAATTTATCGTCGAGAAAAAATCTCGTTTTAGATATAACCCTGCCGTAAAGTTCCGCCCTTTCTTTGGACTGGTCTTTAAACATATAATACGTTATATCGTGCAATCTTGCGCCTGCGGCAACAAGTTTTGAAGCAATTTCGAGCGTTTGTTCGGTTACGTTGCTATGCGCAAACCCGCCCGTATCGGTAATAATTCCGAGAATGAGATAATCGGCAATTTCGCCGACGATTTCAACGCCTAATAAACGAATAAAATCATAAATTATCTCACAACACGCGGCGTCGTCCCTTACGAAGTTGTATTTTGCATAACGGGAATTCGATATATGATGGTCGATATTGAATAGATTGGCGTTTTTAACGTAAAGACCGTAACTATCGCCGAACATACTCTCAACCGAAACGTCAACCGAAATATGCGCCTCGTATTTTTTTTGAATATCACAAGGCTTTTTTATCGTTTTAAACGCAGGAAAAACGTCGTATTTATCCGGAATCTCGGACGCGCAAACGACGTCGGCTTCTTTTCCGAGCGCAACGAGCGCGGTTTTTAAAGCCATAGCCGAGCCCAAAGTATCCCCGTCCGGCCTCGCGTGCGAAAAAATAAGCACGCTATCGTATTTTTTAAGCTCCTGCGCCGTTTCTTTAAGCGTTATCATCGTTTTCCTCGCTATCGTTCTCGTTTTCGGAAGTTTCATCGTCCGGCGAGGTAACGTACGTTAAAGTGCTTAAAATTTTATCGATTTTATTTCCGTAATCGGCAGAATTATCGGGGACGAAATGAAGTTCTGGTACGGTGCGGATATGCATCGTTTTGCTAAGTTCCGTCCTCACTGCTTTCGCCGAAGCGCAAATAGCCTCGAAAGTCGCCTGCGCTTTTACTTTATCCGTCGAAAATACGGATACGAACACCTTGGCGTGTTTTAAATCGTTCGTAACGTCAACTTCGGAAATACTGAACATTTCGGAAATAGCCGGATTCTTTATTTTATTTTTAAGAATTGAATAAATTTCTCTTTGAAATTCGCTATTCAATCTTTTTTCTCTTTTTTCTTTCATTGATTCCTCTCTTCAAAAAATGCCGACATTAAAATATGTCGGCATAATTTATTATACAACAGGTTTTACTTCTATGAGATAACTCTCGATAAAGTCGCCGATTTGAATATCGTTGAAATTCTCGATAGAAATACCGCATTCAAAGCCTTGCGAAACTTCTTTTACGTCGTCCTTGAAACGTTTAAGTTGGTTGACGTTACCTTCGCAAATCATAACGTCGTTTCTGTAAATACGGAGTTTGCCGTTTCGGATTATCTTTCCTTCGGTTACGTAGCAACCTGCAACCATACCGACGCCTGTGATTCTGAACGTTTGACGAACTTCCGCTTTGCCCATATAAATCTCTTGGGTTTTCGGCGCGATAAGACCTTTCATAGCGTTCTTTACGTCGTCAATCGCTTCGTAAATAATTCTATAAAGCCTTACGTCGACCTTGCTTCTTTCGGCAAGCGTTTTTGCGTTGGAATCGGGACGAACGTTAAATCCGATAATGATTGCGTTAGACGAATCGGCAAGCATAACGTCGGTTTCGTTTATCGCTCCGACTGCCGCGTGGATTACGTTTACCTTAACTTCCTCGTTGGAAAGTTCCAAAAGGGATTGTTTAACGGCTTCAACCGACCCTTGAACGTCCGCCTTAATAAGGATATTCAAAGCTTTAAGGTTGCCGTCGCTAATTTTCGAGAACAAATCGTCAAGCGTAACCTTTTGAGATTGCTTAATCATTTCTTCTCTTTCTTTGTTTCTTCTTTCCTGCGCTACGAGTTTGGAAAGTTTATCCTGTTCAACGGCGTAAATGGAATCGCCCGCATTGGGAACTTCTTCCAGACCGAGAATCGAAACGGCCATAGACGGGCCGGCTTCTTTAACCGTTCTGCCCTTATCGTCTATCATCGCTCTTACTCTGCCCGTTATCGTCCCCGCAACGAGGTTGTCGCCCGTGTGAAGCGTACCGTTTTGAATAAGAACAGTTGCGACAGGACCTTTGCCCTTGTCGAGTTTTGCTTCGATTATCGCGCCTTTTGCCATTCTGTTCGGATTGGCTTTAAGTTCTTTAACGTCCGCAGTTAAAAGAATGGTTTCCAGAAGGTCGTCCACTCCCTCGCCCGTTTTTGCCGATACGGGAACGAGCGCAACGTCGCCGCCCCATTCCTCGATGAGAACCGACTGGTCGGCAAGTTGTTGTTTAACTCTTTCGATATTGGCTTGCGGTTTATCCATTTTGTTG
>CALDMH010000150.1 GCA_937915565.1 uncultured Clostridia bacterium
GTCCATAACGGCTTTCGGAAGGTGCCCCATTTCGTTCGTTCCGCGAAGAATTATCCTTTCGTTATTGAGATAAAACGCGCCCTTCGGCTTTGAATTTTCGTCCATAACGAACTTTCTCATTCCGAAACGGCTTTTCTTTTCGTCGATTATCTCCCCCGCGGATTTTTTAATCGTAACCCTTATCGTGTATAAATACGGCTCGTCCGTCGTCCAAAGCCTGAAATTTTCCAAAGAAATTTCCTTTTTTAGATAATTTTCGCCGTTTGAAAGAGCCGAAGTTCTGATTTTCGCAACGATTTTTTCGGTTTTGAAATTCCTGCCTTCAACGGTAAATTCGGCGTTTAAAACCTCGCCGTCGAAAGTGTAATCGAAAACCGTCGCGTTCACGGTGATTTTCGAGGCGTCCACGTCCGGCTGAACGAAAATATCGGTTATCCGCTTATTTTTTAAAACGACGAAATTCACTTTGCCGAATATGCCCGCGCCGGCGGGGCAATGATGCCAGCCGAGATACGGCTCGTCGTAACCGAGATGGGTTTCGGCGTAAATTTTGTTTCCGTAATGCGTCACGCCGTTTACCGAAATTCCGGACGTCGTTATATCGTTTTTCACAACGATAAAAAGCGTGTTTTCGCCCGTTCTTATATTTTCGGTGAGGTCGGCGGAAAAGGGGGCGAAAAAGCCCTCGTGGCGGGTTATCAACCTGCCGTTCAAGTAAACCTCGGCGATATAATCCACCGCCTCGAAATCCACGATATACCGTTCGTTTTCAAGTTTCTTTTCAAGGAAAATCGTCTTTTTGTAAAAAGCGTTCCATTTCCCCGTCGGCCCTTCGTATTTCGGAAGAGTTATCTTTTCCCATTCCCCCTCGCCGTTTAAGGCTTTTGAAAAATCGAGCTTATCTTCCTCCGTTTCCTTTCGATAATCGAACTCTTTAAATTCCGTCGTTTTTATCGGCGTATTTTCCTTATCCGATAAATCGCGAAGGAAGGGTGCGTAACGCTCCTTTAACCTTTCTTTTTCTTCGATAAACGACTTATAGGCGGACTTTTCGTCAAAAATCGGAACGACAACGTTCTCTTTTTCGCACGGGGAAAAACGGCTTCGCACAAGCTTTGGCGGAGCTATTTCCTCCATACGTTTTATTTCGGAATTAAGTTTTTTCTTCCCGCCTCCCGCAATTTGCTGAAAGCGGTCTATCTCTCGTTTGTTCATTTTTTCTCCGCCGTTTTAAACGTTTTATCGTTTCGGTTTTTCGGTGTTTTTATTTTTTTAGCCGCCTTTTAGCCTTTTAGCCTTTTAAAGCCGCCGTATTTTTTCTTTCAGTATTTCGGCAAGCAATTTATGTCCGTCGTCGTTCGGATGAAGTCCGTCGGCAAACAGGCAAGCGTTCGCCTCGTCGTTAGGATTCAGCCGTTTTTCTTCCCACAAATCGATTATTTTAACGCCGCGCTTCTTCGCCACGGCTTTTTCCGCTTCGACGTAAACGGATAACGGTTCGCCGTCCGCGGGCTTTTTCCCCTCGCCTTTAAGGTTATTTTCTCCCAAGCGATGCAGGGGCGTTATCAAAATCACGTTTTCTTTGCCGTAATCCTTAACCGCCTTTTCAAGCAGAACGTTCAACGCTCCGCAAAAAGTATAAACGTCGTCGTCTTGCGAGCTCCCTATCGGCGCGTCGCCGTGACCGAAATCGTTCGTTCCGCCGAAAATAAAGATAACGTCGCCGCATTTCCCGGTTCTGTCGTACCGCAAATTGAAATCGTCGTCGTAAATTTCCTCTTCGGAGGGAGTTTTTTGCCTTGCAATCCGCGTTCCGCCCGCGCCGAGGTTCACGACCTTTTTTATATTCGTTTCAAGTTTTAACACGTTGTGGAATACTTTCTCGTCGCTCGTGGCGGACGAACCCGCCGTTATGCTGTCGCCAAGAAAGACAACCGTTTTATTCGTTAAATCCATACGCTTTTTCTCCGCCGACGAACGCCGCCTCGACGTTTATATCTTCGTCGAAAACGACTATATCCG
>CALDMH010000151.1 GCA_937915565.1 uncultured Clostridia bacterium
GTTTTCAATCTTCCCACCTTTTTATTGAAAAAAAAAACCCGCCGATAATCGACTTATAGGCGGGGTTATCCTTTACGTTTTTTGCATAAACGATTAAAACGACAAAAAAGTGCGTTTTAAAAATATGCAAGCGTGCAGCAAAGCGAAAGAAGGGCCGTTACGAATTTATAAACGAACGCGATTTTACATTCGCTATACCCTTTGTGCTGAAAATGGTGATGAAGCGGAGCCATAAGGAACACTCTTTTTCCCGTGCGTTTGAAATGCAACACCTGAATAATTACCGAAAGGCTCGACAACAAAAAAGTTATTCCTATAACGGGGATAAACAAAGAATTGCAACTGAAAATACTTATCGACGCAATAAACCCGCCGACGGAAAGAGAACCCGTGTCGCCCATAAACACGCTCGCTTTGAACGTGTTGAAAAACAAAAATCCGACTATCCCGCCCGAAAGCGAAACGCATAGCAAAGAAAGATTTTTATATTCGTCCGGAGTTACGTAGTTCTTTGAAAATTTGCTCGTTTGAAGAGCGATAAGCGCGGCCAGGCCAAGAAAATAGATATAAGATACCCCGCCCGCAAGGCCGTCTAAACCGTCGGTAAGATTAACGCTGTTCGTCGTGGCAAGAAACACGAAAATACAAAACGGAATGAACAACCATTTTAAATCAATCGATTTGCAAACGAACGGAACGTAAACCGACGTTATTCCTCGCTTATAGCAATACACGGCGATAACCGTTGCGATTGCAAGCTCGAAAACGGTTTTTTGCAAAGGATTCAATCCCTCGTTGCGTTTCAGTTTCACCTTTATAAAATCGTCGATAAAACCGACGAGCATATACGCGATACCTATCGCAAGCGAAACGAGCGCAAGACTTTTCTCTCCGCTTGAAAAAAGCAAAAAGCAAACGCTTGCCGAAACGATAAAAATCACTCCGCCCATCGTCGGCGTTCCGCTCTTATAATTATGCTCCTTGACGTAACCTAAAATATTTTGACCGACTTTGAGTTTCCTTAAAAGAGGGATTATCGCGAAGCCTGCCAAAACGGCGGTTGCGGAAGAAATTATGAAAGCCAGAATAAAGGTTTTCAAGTTTTCGCTCCTTTGCCCAGCTCCATTATGGCGGAAGCGATTTCTGTTTCGTCGGAAAAATCGCGTTTAACGCCCATTATCTCCTGATAGTTTTCCGCTCCTTTGCCGGCAACGACGAGCACATCGCCGTCCTTTAAAAGCGACAATGCGTAACGAATGGCCGCCTTTCTTTCCACGACGGTGATGTAATTTCTCGTTACTCTTCTTATTCCTCGCTCTATTTCCGAGATAATCGAACACGGGTCTTCATATCTCGGGTTGTCGCTCGTAACGATAGTAAAATCCGATATAATTCCGGATATTTCACCCATAACGCTCCTTTTTTCCTTTTCTCTGTTTCCGCCGCAACCGAATAAGCAATAGAGCTTTCCGTCGCATATTCTGCGCATAGAATTGAGAGTGGTTTTAAGCCCGTCGGGAGTATGCGCGTAATCGAGAAAAATATCCGCGCCGCGAAGTTCCGCAATCTTCTCCGCTCTGCCTTTTATCGCGCCTATTTTCTTAACAGCGCCGCCGAGCGTGTGTATTTTCAAGCCTAAAAGAGCCGTGCAGGCGAGCGAAGCCAGGAGATTATAAACGTTGCACAAGCCTATCAAAGGGCTTTTTATATCGTAAATTATATCGAAAAGATTGACTATAAAGCTTATACCCTTTCTCGTTTCGCTTATATCTATCGCAAACACGTCGGCAGGATTATAAATTCCGTATGAAACGGCGTTTCCGTTTTCGTTTGCACGGAGAATCTCCCCACCGACGGCGTCGTCGCTGTTTATAACCATATACCGGCATTTTCCCCGCGCAAAAACGCTCTTTTTAACCGCTGCGTAAGTTTCCATATCCTTGAAATAATCGAGATGGTCCTCCGTACAGTTAGTGAAAATAAGACATTCGTAAATAAGCCCGCAACCGCGTTTTTGAGCTATCGCGTGAGCGGATAATTCAAGAGCGAGATATTCGACGCCCTGTTTTTCGGCTTCGCCTATAAATTTATATAGTTCGACAGTCCCCGGAGTCGTCAATGCGCTTTCGTATTCCTTTTCTCCGATTTTTCCGCCGAGCGTACCGAGATATGCGGCTTTTATGCCAGCATAACGAAATATTTCGTAAACGATATGACAAATGCTCGTCTTTCCGTTCGTTCCCACAACGCCTATAAGCTTAATTTTCGGGTTTTCTCCGACGAAAAATCTTCGGCATACGACGTCCATAACCTCGCGGATTTTCTCAACGACTATAACCGTTGCTTCGCCTGCCGAAACGCTTTTCTCCGCAACGACGAGTTTTGCGCCTCTCGAAACCGCTTCGCGGACGTAATCCGTCCCGTCGTATTTTTCGCCTTTTACCGCAAAGAAGCAGTAGCCCTCTTTCGCTTCGCAAGCGTTATCCGTAACGCCCGTTATCTCCTTGGGAATTTCACCCGCAACAGTTTCATAATTAACGCCTTTAAACAGATTTTCCGTTATCATTTTACGCCCTCGATTTAATATTTTTACACTGAATTATTCCTTCGAATATATCTTTCACGAGCGGGGCGGCAACCGTTGAGCCGTACTTTCCGCCAACGGGTTCGTCCACAACGCACAAAGCGATATATTCGGGAGCTTCCGCAGGAAAAAATCCGATGAAACTCATTATATATTTCCCTTGCGCTATTCTTCCGTTTTCGTATTTCTGCGCCGTTCCCGTCTTTCCTCCCACGTTATAACCTTCGATAAACGCCTGTTTGCCGCTCCCTTTCGTAACAACGTCTTGAAGATATGCCGCAAGCGTTTTCGAGGCCTTTTCGCTTATCACCCTGCGCATAGCTTTGGGGTTGATTATCTCGCAAATTTTTCCGCTTTCGTCGTATATCTCGCTCACAAAATACGGTTCGTAATAAACCCCGCCGTTTACGGCCGCAGAAACGGCCGATATAAGCTGAATGGGCGTTACGGCAATCGTTTGCCCGAAACCTATTCTCGCAAGGTCGCCGTTCGTCACTGCGGACTTCGGAACGAGCATACCGATTGCTTCTCCTCCGTAATCGACTCCCGTAGTCTTTCCGAATCCGAACGCTTCGAGATACGAATACATAACGTCTTTTCCGAGCGCGAGAGCAATATCTACAAAACAGGGGTTGCAACTGTTGTTGAGAGCCTCGCCGAGCCGTTCGTTCGCGTGCTTTCCGTTGGCGTGAGTAGACCAGCATTTTATCTTTCTTCCGTCCACGAATCTATATCTGTTGGAGTTGAAAACGTAATTTGCCGAAAAAGCGTTAGGATTACCTTTCAGATTTTCCTCGATATTCGCCGCGGACGTGATGATTTTAAAAGTAGACCCCGGTTCGTAAGAATCCACGATAAGGTTACATCTCGATGCCTCATTCAAAAAAGCCATATCGTCGCGAGGAACGTTATTCAAATCGAAAGACGGGCATTGACTGACGGCAAGTATTTCGCCCGTTTTGGGCGACGTTACGATAACCGAAGCCGATTTAGGCGAATATTCCTCCACCGCCTTTTTTATCACCGCGTCGCATATCCTTTGAATTTCGTAATCAATCGTAAGCTTTAAATTCAGTCCGTCGGTTGCGGGAATATACCGCGCCGAAGAACCGACTACGTCCTTTCCGACAAGGTCGGATTCGTATAAAATTTCCCCGTCGTATCCGCTCAAATATTCGTCGTATCTCTTTTCGATTCCGCTTTGCCCGCTCCCGTCCACGGAAGCGTAACCCACGATTTGGGCGAGCGAATCTCCGTAAGGATAATTTCTTTCCGAATCGCGACAAAAATAAACTCCTTGAAGAGAATATTTAGACAACTCGTCCGTCGTTTCTCTTTTAACCTGCCGTTTAACCGTTATTTCGGAAACGCTGTCCGATTTCATCTTTTTAAGGAGTTTATCGTAATCCACGCCAAGCTTTTCGGATAGAATTTTCGCCGTTTTTTCGGCGTCCTTTACGACTCTCGTCCGAACGAAAACCGCGTAAGACTGTTTATTTTCCGCAAGGACAATCCCGTTTCTGTCGGTAATTTTCCCTCTCGAAGCCTTAACGGGAATATCTCTCGTCCATTGGTCGACGGCTTTCGTCTGCAAAGCTTTTCCGTCGATTATCTGAACGAAAAACACTCGGCACAAAACCGACAAAAAAATAAAGGTTATCGCGCATAAAAGCGCAAATAACCTCTTTCGTAACATATTTATACTGAAAACTTTATATATTTTTTCACTCCCTTGCGGAAGCGACTGCGGCGTTTCCGCTTATTTGGATTTTACCATTCCGAAAGCCTCGGCTTTTTCGATGATAACCGCGTCGCTCTTAACGTAATCGAGTTCGGCGTTCACTTTCGTATATTCCTCGGTAAGTTCGGTGATTTTTCCGCTGTATCCGCTTATGGAATTATCGAGACTTTTGAGCATTCTCGAATTGATTACGATAAGCGAAAGAATCGTTGCCACGACAAGCGCGTAAACTGCGATAAGCACTTTACCCTTGGTGTTGATTTTATATTTCTTTTGAAGGTCGGTTTCGTTTTTAGGACGTACCTCTTCGTATATATCGTTGTCGTCATAGGACTCGAACTGCATCGTCGTGGAGGACGGCATTAAATCCTCGTCCTTTTCGACCGACGGAGCCGAAATAACGTTTTCACCGAGAATTTTTGCGTCGTCGGCGTCCTGCATACCAAGAATCTTATCGAGATTGGTAGCGTCTTTCGTGTACTGTCTTTCTCTTACGTCTTCTTTTTCAAGAACGTTCGTCTTTACGTTATTATACATATTCATTCTCCCTGTGAATTATTATAAAATTGAGGTAGCGTAGTCACACTTTTTCGACTATCCGAAGTTTTGCGGAATTCGCTCTCGGATTGGTCTTTTTCTCTTGTTCGCTTGCCTCTATCGGCTTTCTGTTTATTTCTTTTATTTCCCGCTTTTTTCCACATACGCAAACGGGTAAACGCTTATCGCAAACGCAATCGGTTTCCAAATCCTTAAACGTTTGCTTCACTATCCTGTCTTCGAGCGAATGGAAGGTCATTACGACCAATCTTCCGCCTTTTTTCAGTGATTTTACTATATCTTTAAGGCAATCGCCCAAACCGTCGAGTTCTTCGTTGACTTCTATTCTTATCGCCTGAAAAACTTTTTTCGCCGGATGGCCGTTTTGTTTGAATTTATAAGGAATACTCCTGTCTACTATATCGGCAAGTTCTTTCGTGGTGTCGATTGTTTTGATTTTGCGTTCTTCGCAAACGTTTTTCGCGATATTATCGGCAAACTTCTCTTCGCCGTAAACCGAAAAAATATAAGCGAGCTTCGCTTTATCGTAACGATTAACCACGTCCCACGCCGATTTCGGATTTTCCCTGTTCATTCGCATATCGAGCCTTGCTTCGCCCATATACGAAAAACCGCGTTCTCTGTTGTCGAGCTGGTAACTGCTAACGCCGAGGTCGAGAATAGCTCCGTCGATTTTATCCGCTCCCGCTTCCTTCAATACGCTCGTAACGTTTTTGAAGTTTGAATGGAAGAGTTTGAATCTTCCGCTATAAGCGGAAAGTTTCTTTTCGGCGTTTGCGATTGCTTCGGTATCGAGGTCGGTCGCTATCAGCCTTCCGGTAGGACTTGTCCTTTTTAATATTTCGGAAGAATGTCCCGCTCCGCCGAGCGTACCGTCGAAATATATTCCGTCGGGATTAAGTTTCAATCCGTCCAAACATTCTTCGATCATCACCGGAACGTGACGAAACTCCATCTTACTTTATCCTCTCGGCCAAAATATTGATATAATCGTCGAAAGTCTTTTCTTTGAAAAGCTCCGCTCTCGTTTCTTCGCCCCAGATTTCCAACCTGTCGAAACTGCCTATCGTAACGACGTTCTTCTTTATCCCCGCATATTCGATAAGGTCGGGCGGGAGAGATACTCTGCCGTGCTGGTCCATCGTTATGGGTTTGAAACTTGCCATATAGGCGGATATTGCAAACTGACCTTCGCGGTCGAATTCCGAAATTTTGGATTTGTATTCGCTCGCTTTGGTTTCTACGACGTCTTTCGGCGTAACGTAAATGCAGTGATTCACGCCCTTGCTCAACAAAAACTCGTTCGGGTCGATTTTAAACTTCGCTGGAATACGTATTCTCTTTTTCTCATCGAGTTGATGCGCTATCTCTCCGGAAAACACTCGAACCCCTCCTTTTTGCTTCTCAAGGGTAGAGAACCCCTACCGTTGGTTTACGCGTATATTATACACCCCCTTTTGAACACTGTCAACCACTTTTTAAAAATTTTTATGTTTCACGTTAAATTTTTAGCCCAATATAAAAAAGTCTGTGAAGTTTTTCTCACAGATTTTTTTCAAATATATTCGATATTTACTGGGATTTTACAAATAAGCACGCTCCTCGTTCGCCTTCATTGTCAAAAGTGTTCAAAAAGTTACGAACTTCTTTGAAAGCAAGGTCTTCACCGCTTATTATTTTTGAATCGGGAAACGTCTTTTTGAAATCGTTTTTTAAAAATCCATAGTGAGTGCAACCGAGAAAAACGTAATCGAAATCTTTTTCGCAACCCTTAAAATTTAAGGAAATATCAGGCTTTTTGCCGCCTTTTCTCCACAGTTCCACCTCTTTTGCCAAATCCTTTTGAGGGCGCAAAACCACTCCTTTTTCTCTTTTTACAAGTCTTTTAACGAAAGGGGTTTCGGCGGTGGCGGGAGTGGTCAGAAGTAACCACTTTGCCCCCTTTGAACCGCCACCCGAACTTTTGTTCGTTTTTTTGATTTTGGGAACAAAAGGGGTTACGAAAATCGTTTTAAACGGCATATAGCCCGTGATTCCGCTGACGGCGCACGACATCGTGTTGCAGGCAACCACGAGAAGTTTGGGACAAAACGAAACGATTTTTTTCTTCGCTTCGTTAAAAATATCCAAAAGTTCCTCTTGCGATTTATCGCCGAACGGCATATATTTTTCATCTGCAAAGTAAACGTAATTCTCCTGCGGAAAAGCTTTTCTCGTTTTTTCAAAAAGGCGCAAACCGCCCACTCCGCTATCGTAAAACACAACACATCTGTTATCCATTGCAACGCTCCGAACGTTTATACATTCTATGTTCGCGGCAAAAAATAAATGACGTTAGGGATTCCATTCGCCATCACTAATTACCGAAAAGGCGTCTTTTTCACCATTTTCTGCAACCGTTCGGGCGCAGTACGCCCGGTACAGCAGCCCTCACGTTCGCAAAAAATCATCAAAAAATGCGCTCTTTTCGGTGCGAAGCATT
>CALDMH010000152.1 GCA_937915565.1 uncultured Clostridia bacterium
GAAGTGAGCATCGGTCAGCGCGCTGAAAACGTGGCGGGAAAGGACGTCGTGATTTATAGCGACGCGATAAAACCGAACAACCCCGAACTTAAAAAGGCTTTGGAAGATAAACTTTACGTTTTGAAACGCGCGGAGCTTTTGAAAAAAGTGTCGGAAAACTTCTCGAAAAGGATAGGGGTGTGCGGCTGTCACGGCAAAACCACGGTCGCTTGTATGCTTGCGCACGTATTCGGAGAAGCAAACGAAAAGTTCACCGCGCATATCGGCGGGTTCGATTTGAAATACGGCAATTCCGTGGTTAAAGGCTCGAAGTATTTTATCAGCGAGGTTTGCGAATATAAAAAGAATCTCAATTTTTTCGACGCCGATTATGCGGTTTGCCTCAACGCCGAGCCCGACCATCTCGATTGTTACGAAAGTCGCGAGGAATTGAAGAAAACTTATTTCGATTATCTTCGCCGCGCGTATAAAGCGGTGATTTGCATTGACGATAAAACGCTTTCGGAATACGACGGGGCAAACGCCGTCACGTACGGACTCGATGAAAAATGCGATTTTTACGCCTCGGACGTAACGCAAAGGGGAGGGAAATATTCCTTCACGTTAAACGTTTACGGCGCGAAAAGCGAGAGAATAAGGCTGAAAACGTTTGGCGGACATAACGTTTACAACGCTTTGGCGGTTGCGGCGTGTTCCTTTCTTTGCGGAATAGACGCAAAAACGATAAAGAAAGGTCTTGAAGTGTTTAAAGGCGTGCAAAGGCGTTTCGAGCGTATCGGAAATATTTGCGGTGCGGACGTTTACTCCGATTACGCTCATCATCCAACGGAAATTTCGGAAGCCGTTAAAACGATGAGGGAAACGGGAAAGAAAAACGTTTACACGGTTTTTCAGCCGCACACTTATAGCAGAACGCTTTTTTTGAAGGAACAGTTTAAGGATACTCTTTCAAAAATCGAAAACCTTGCCATTTTCAAAACTTTTCCGGCAAGGGAAGAGTATATAAAGGGCGGAAGCGCGAAAGAACTTGCGGCCGCTCTTCCGGGCGCGGCTTATTTTGAGGACGTTAGAAGCTTGCTCGCTTATCTTTACGCAAAGGTTAAGGTTGGCGACGCCGTTCTTATTCTCGGCGCTGGCGACCTCGAAGGCAAAATCCGAAAATATTTATAGTAAGTTACTTCGATGGTAAAATCCGAAAGTATTTATAAGAAGTGGCTTTAAAGGCAAAATAAATAATTAAACAAATTTAAGGGCGGCGTTTCGCAAATCTGCGAAACGCCGCCCGTTTTTTAAGCGTAATATTAAAATTGCAATTTATCAATGCGAATCCTTTCTGTCTTTGAAAATCGGATTTGAAGTAAGCCTTATGCCCAGTTTCCTGTAAAACTTTTCGTCGTTATGCGCGAGCATCACGGTGGTATGCACTTCGCAATCGCGCAGTTTGGGGAGCTGTTTAATCGCCAGCGCGGCGTTTTCGTCGTGTTCGGCGGAAGAGGAAAGCGCGATGAGCATTTCGTCAACGTGAAGCCTCGGGTTCATACTGCCGAGGTATTTAATTTTCAAATCCTGAATGGGATAAATGGAATTTTTCGAGATAAGTTCAACGCTGTCGTCAATGCCGGCAAGGTATTTGAGGGCGTTTAAAATCATACTCGAAGAACAGCCGAAAAGCTCGTTGGTTTTTCCTGTGATAATCGTTCCGTCTTCTAGTTCGATTGCCGCAACGGGGCAGTTTCTTTCAAGGGAAACGCGGTTGGCGATTTCGTAAACTTTGCGCTCGTTCACGTCGACGTTGTTGCCCTTCATAATGAGCGCGATTTTATCCGATTCCGAGGAATCGAGGTCGTTTCTTCTTTCGCGGGCAAGGGCTTTGAAATATCTTCTGATGATTTCCTGTTTTGCGGCTTCAACGCAAACGGCGTCGTCCGAAATTGCGTATCCCGCCATATTAACGCCCATATCCGTCGGGGATTTATAGGGCGATTTACCCATAATCTGCTCGAAAATAGCGTTTAAAACGGGGAAGATTTCCACGTCGCGGTTATAGTTTACGGCTTGTTTTCCGTAAGCGGCAAGATGCCACGGGTCAATCATATTAACGTCGTTCAAATCCGCAGTGGCGGCCTCGTATGCAAGGTTGACCATATGGTTAAGCGGCAAATTCCACACGGGAAAAGTTTCGTATTTCGCGTAGCCCACCTTGTGTCCGCGTTTATGTTCCTGATAAAGCTGGGAAAGGCAGGTCGCCATTTTTCCCGAGCCCGGGCCGGGGGCGGTGATTATCACCAAATCTCTCGAAGTTTCGATGAAATCGTTCTTTCCGTAGCCCTCTTCGCTGACGATGAGCGGAATATTGTTCGGGTAACCCTTAATCGGATAGTGACGATAAGTTTTTATTCCGAGAGAAGCGAGTTTCGTTTCAAAAGCCTTTGCAGGCTCGTTTTCCTCGGTGAATTGGGCGAGAACGACGCTTCCGACGTAAAGCCCGTAGCTTTTGAAAACGTCGATTAAGCGCAAAACGTCCAAATCGTAAGTGATGCCGAGGTCGGCTCTCACCTTGTTTCTTTCTATGTCGTGGCTGTTGATTACGATAACCACCTCGGCTCTGTCTTTAAGTTTGCCGAGCATTTTTATCTTGTTGTCGGGGGCGAAACCGGGCAAAACTCTCGAAGCGTGAAAATCGTCGAAGAGTTTTCCGCCGAACTCTATGTAGAGTTTTCCGCCGAATTCGTCGATTCTTTCAAGAATTTTTTCCGATTGTAAATTCAAATATTTCTCACTGTCAAAGCCGATTTTTCTCATTTGTAAATAAATCTCCTGCAAATTATTATAACAAAGCGGACGAATAAAAGCAATTAAAAGAAAAATATTTCCCGAAAAATTTTTATCAATATGGTTTTCTTTTGCTTCGCAAAGTGTTATAATCGAAAAGAGGTGTAACTTATGAAAATCGAAACTGTTGATTTATACGAATATTTTAAAGTGAAAAAACCCGAAGGCGCAAGAGGAATTCTCACGTCTTACGTCGCGAACGTTTCTCGGGAGATAGACGTTGAAAGAAAGCTTCCCGCAATGCTCGTTATCCCGGGCGGCGGTTATTATATGGTCAGCGACCGCGAGGCCGAGCCTGTTGCGCTCAAATACGTTGCCGCAGGCTTCAACGCGTTTATTCTCAATTATTCCGTTGCGGAAGATTCTTCCCTGCATTATCCTTATCAGCTCGTCGAAGCGGAAATGGCGGTTGCTTATATAAGGTTGAACGCCGAGAGTTTGCATATCGACGCGAAAAAGGTTGCGGCGGTGGGATTTTCGGCGGGCGGACATCTTTGCGCGTCGCTCGGAAGTTGCCATAACTGCCCCGAGGCGGAAGAGATTTTCAAGCCTTCCGTTTGCGTAAAGCCGAACGCGGTGATTTTGGGTTATCCCGTTATTTCAAGCGACGTAAGATTCGCTCATATCGATAGTTTTCGCAATCTTTGCGGAGCAGATAACGAAAAGGATTTCAAAAAGACGGACGTTCTCAATCTTATCGACGGGAAATCCGCTCCTGCGTTTATATGGTCCACGAATAACGACAACGCCGTGCCTTGCGAAAACGCGATAAGAGCGGCTCTTAAATATAACGAGGCAAAAGTACCTTTCTCGTTGCACGTTTTCGGAAAGGGAGAACACGGATTATCCGTTGCCGACGCAACCGTTTACGGCTATGCAAATCCGCTTAACGAAATGTCGGTTTCCGCGCCGGAATGGGTAAGGCTTTCTTTGGAATGGCTCGACGAGCAGGGAATTTGTACGAAATTGATAACGCGGTAAACGAAAAACGAAGTGACAAAAACTTAAATAGTGTATAATTAAGCGGCTTGCGAAGATTTTCTTCGCAAGCCGCTTTTATTTTTTTCTCGGTATCACCGAATTTTTTATCTTAAATCGGAAGTTATCTTATGCTGGGAGTTATCTTATGTCGGGAGTTCCGTCGAATTTCTGGCGTTTATTCCAGATTTTCATAACGAGTTTGTGCGGGAGCAGTTTCGTTAAAATTCTTTGGAAATTATTCACGCCGCCGTAAACCGAAACGTCCTTGCCTTTCATTGCGTCCTTATAGGCCTTTGCAACGACCTTTTTCGGGTCGTACATAACGCCGTAATTTATGATAACGGTTTTTTCGTCCTTTACGACGGCTCGGTCGAAGAATTCGGTTTTCGTCCAGTAAGGGCAAACCGCCGTTGCGGAAATTCCCTTGTAATGCAATTCCGAATTCAAAGCCCTCGTATAACTTAATACGAACGCTTTCGTCGCCGCATAGATATTTATATAAGGAATAGGCTGAAAAGCCGCGCAACTTGCTATGTTTATAATTTTACTTCCGCTTTTCATATGCGGAAGCGTTGCGTCGGTCATTGCAACCACGGCTTTAACGTTCAAATCTATCATATTCTGGTTTACTTCGGGCGAGACGTTTTCGTAATGATTGAATTTCCCGTAGCCGGAGCAGTTGACGAGCATTTTAACGTCCGCGTCCTCTTCCGCAAGCATATTTTTGTAAGTTTGAATATTTGAAATATCCGAAAGGTCGAGCGAAATCGGCTTTACGGGCGTGGATAAAATCGCTTTCAAGTTTTCAAGCCTGTCAAGTCTGCGGGCAATCGCCCAAATCTCGTCGGCTTTAACGTTTTTGTCGAGAAGTTCGGCAAATTCTCTGCCGATGCCGCTGCTTGCACCCGTTATCACGATGATACTTTTCATTTTATAACCTCTTTTAATTCTTTACGTTATTTTTGTTCGGTATTCGTTTCTTCCACGTTTCCGTCCGGTAAAATCCGAACGCTCCTGTCCGTTCTTCCGCTCCAACAAAACGTTTTCAGCGTAATTCCGTCGTTTTTGAAAAATCCGCGCAGGTTTTCCGCAATTTTTTCGTTTCCGCCGGAATACCAGACGAGAAGTTCGTCGAGGGTTTTGAAGTTCGTTCCCGAAGTCGTCCTCGAACCGCCGAAAATCCTTTTGCCGCCGAGGAAAAATTCGGCAGCGCAAAGTTTGTCGGTTAAAAATTTTTCGGCGTGAGCGATAAGCCCGTCGAGGTCTTTTTTATCGAATCTCGCCGCCTGAAAAGTGAATTCCATCACGTTTTCCTCGTCGCCGAACGTTATTGCCATATTGTTATCCGAAAACGGGTTTTTTATTCCTATAAACTTCGTTCCGCGATAATCGTAAATCTCCGCGCCGTATTTTTTCAGCGCACTTTGAACGTAATCTATTTCATTCATAATTGCATTTTACCACAACCGAGAGAAAATGTAAAATCAATTTTAAAAATATTTTGCAAACAAAGTTATATAAAACGCTTGACAAATTATAAAATCGGTGTTACAATGTTGTCGTAAAAAGACAAAGGACGAACGAATATGGAAAAATCGATGTACAGCTTAATACTTCGCGACGACCTCGTTGAAGAACTCGACAGGTTGGCGTTTAAAAACGGAGTCAGCCGGTCGGTGATGCTCAACAAAATTCTTTCGGAATATCTCGACGTCGAAACGCCCGAGGCGCGAATGGAGAGAACGTTTTTGAAGATGGAGCAGCTTATCGGCGCGGCGAGCGGACTGAGATTTACCAACAATGCGTCGCTTGCGATGGCGCAGGTGCAAAGCGCGTTGCACTATCGTTATAACCCCACGCTTCGTTATCAGGTCGAGCTTTTCCCTTCGGGGGATTTAGGTCAACTTAAAATTTCGTTGCGTTCCCAAAGCAAGGAACTATTCAGGATTATGGAGGGTTTCTATTCGCTGTTTATTTCGCTTGAAAAGAAATATATCGGCGAGCGCGCGTATTTTTATCGGGACGGAAAATTCGTCAGAGTTTTCGTCCGTCCGGAAAACGCGGCGGCGGAGGAACTGGGCGAAGCGATAGGCGAATTCGTCAGGGAATTCGACGAATATCTTAATATTTATCTTTCCTCCGGCGAGGACGCCGCGGCGACGATTGAAAAGGCGTTCGTTAAAAATTTAAAAGAAAAGAAGGTGATTTTATGAATATGCAAAATTTAACCCAAAAATCCGTGGAAGCGATTAACGAGGCGGTGAATATCGCCAAGGAATACGGCTCGGCGGAAGTTTCCGAGGAGCACGTTCTTGCGGCTCTTCTCGGCGACGAGGGCGGGCTCGTTCCGCAGATATTCAAGCGTATGAGCGTTGACGTTGACGGGTTGAAAAACGGCGTTAATCGACTTATAGGCGAACTTAACAAGTCTAATACAAGCTCCGGAGAAACGATTTCGAGAGAGCTTTCGGACGCGTTTTCCGTTGCGGAAAGAAAGGCCAAGGAAATGCGCGACGATTTCGTTTCCGTGGAGCATATTCTTTACGGTATAATCGAAAGGCCCACGTCGGGGCTTGCGTCGCTCTTTCGCGAATACAAAATTACTTCGGATTCGTACTTAAAGGTTCTGGCGGAAGTCAGGGGTAATTCGAGGGTGACGAGCGACAATCCCGAGGACACTTACGACGTGCTTAACAAATACGGCACGGAACTCGTGGAAAAAGCTCGGAGCGGCAAACTCGACCCCGTCATCGGCAGGGACGACGAAATAAGAAACACCATTCGTATTCTTTCGAGAAAAACGAAGAATAACCCGGTGCTTATCGGCGAGGCGGGCGTTGGTAAAACGGCTATCGTCGAGGGGCTTGCAATAAGGATTATGAAGGGCGACGTTCCCGAAAACCTTAAAGACAGAAAACTGTTTTCTCTCGATATAGGCGCGTTGATTGCCGGCGCGAAGTTCAGGGGCGAGTTCGAGGAAAGACTTAAAGCCGTGCTTAACGAAGTCAGAAAAAGCGAAGGCAAAATCATTCTTTTCATCGACGAACTTCACACAATCGTCGGCGCTGGCAAAACCGACGGCGCGATGGATGCGGGCAACTTGTTGAAGCCTATGCTTGCAAGGGGCGAACTTCACTGCATCGGCGCGACGACTTTGGACGAATATCGTAAATATATCGAAAAAGACCCCGCTCTCGAACGTAGATTTCAGCCGGTTATGGTAAACGAACCGACGGTTGAAGATACGATTGCGATTTTGAGAGGTTTAAAAGAGAGATACGAAGTGTTCCACGGCGTCAAGATCAACGACAGCGCCCTGATTGCTGCTGCTACCCTGTCTGACCGCTATATCACCGACCGCTTCCTGCCCGATAAGGCCATCGACCTTGTGGATGAAGCCTGCGCCATGATCAAGACCGAGATGGACAGTATGCCCAGCGAGATGGATGACCTGGCCCACCGCATCACCCAGCTGCAGATCGAGCAGGTCAGCCTGAAAAAGGAGACCGAGGCCCTGAGCCAGAGCCGCCTGAAAGAGCTGGAA
>CALDMH010000153.1 GCA_937915565.1 uncultured Clostridia bacterium
TCGATTTTCAGGTATTTCACCGATTACGTCGTTCCCGAAATATTAAATCTTTTCCATATTGAGCTTTCGGGTCAGTTGTTGTCGGAAAAAAGCACGCGATACGCAACGGTTATGTTTTATAACCTGTTCGTAAGCTTCGGAACGACCGTTTTGCTTTATTCAAACAAAATGGCGAATATATCGCCGGAAATAATCGAGGCGGCGCAGCTCGACGGAGTTAAGCCCGCGCGCGAATTTTTCAGCATAGTTCTCCCGCAAACTTTTTCGACGTTGTCGATATTTTTGGTTACGGGCATCGCCGGAATTTTCACGAACGAAATAAACAATTTCTCGTTTTTCAACTATTACTGGAAACCCGACACGGCGACTTTGGGCTTTTTAATGTATTTCAGAACGCAAAAGGCAAAAGGCGACATTTCGCAATATCCGCCGCTTGCCGCGTTAGGTCTTATGATGTCGGCAGTGGCTATTCCTCTCACGTTTTTGGCGCGTTGGCTTCTTAACAAGTTCGGGCCGAGTGAAGATTAAGGGAGGAGGCGGAAATATGAAAACTAAAAAACGTTTAAAAAGCAGATTATCGACGCTTACGGTCGTGATGCTCGTAGTTTTGATTTTATACAGCGCGTTTCTTCTGGGTATGCTTTTATGGGCAGTGCTCACGGCTCTTAAAGAACCGCTTGCATTCAACCGTAATAAAGTGGGGCTTCCTGACCCGTGGTATTTTAAAAACGTACCTTACGTTTTGGAAAACGCCGAAATACGAAAAGAGCAGGGCGTCGTTCCTTTCGGGGAAATAGTCTGGAACTCCATTCTTTATTCGGTGGGTTGTGCGTTTATAAACACCTTCGTAACGGGCGTCGTGGCTTACGCTTGCTCGAAATATAAATGCGCTTTTTCAAAGTTTATATACGGGCTCGTTCTCGTTGTAATGGTAATCCCCGTCGTCGGCAATCAGACCTCTGAAATTCAGATGTCGATGAATCTCGGGTTATACGATAAAATGGTGGGAATGCTCGTGATGCGCGCAAGCTTTTTGGGCATATATTTCCTTGTGTTTTACGATATGTTCAAGGCTGTGCCGTCTGCGCTCAGCGAAGCCGCCGAAATCGACGGCGCGGGCGACGCGCAGATTATGTTAAGGATTTTCTTTCCCATAGCGAGCAACACTTTCCTCACTGTATTGCTTATTAACTTTATAGGATACTGGAACAATTATCAAGTTCCTATGGTTTACGTTCCCAACCACCCGACGCTTGCCGAATACGTATTTCAGATAAGCACGTTCTCGAAATATCCGTTCAGTAAAGCTCCCGTGCAGCTTGCCACTTCGCTCATTTTATTGTTGCCTGTGGTCACGCTGTTTTGCTTCACGCACAAGCGGCTTTTGGGAAACCTTTCGATAGGCGGAGTAAAGGGCTGAAACGAAATTAAAATAAGATTTGAAACAAAACTATAATCAGAAAATAGAAAGGGAGAATAAGAATGAAACGCAAATTAACGACGATTATTATCCTTTTGTGCGTGGCGATTTGTTCGACCGTCGCGGTTTTTGCCGTGGGCGCGAATTCCGCCGTGTGGAGCAACGTCGATATTGCCGAAATTTACGCTTACGGCGATACCTTCGAAGTCCCCGAACGCACTCTCACCGTCGGTTCAAACGAGGTTAAGGCGTATCACACCGTAACCTTCCCGAGCGGCGAAGCCGTCCGCGGAAAATCGGTTAAACTTCGCGAAACAGGAAACTACGTCGTGCGCTATTACGCAAGCGTCGGAAAAGAGCAGTATTCGACGGAAGAGAGCTTTACGGTTCAGGGCTTCGGTTATATAGCCGATAGCGAAGAAAGTTCGGTTTCTTACGGACATTACACCGAATTCGGCGCGGATTCCACGGGGCTTATCGTAAAACTCGCCAACGGCGACAAACTTACGTTCACAAAACTTATAGACGTTGCATCTCTCACGCAGAGCGACGCGCTTTTCAAGTTTTTCATAACGCCCGAGCATCAGGGTGCGGCCGATTTTAATAAGCTCACGCTTACTTTAACCGATTCCGTAGACAGCTCGAAATATTTAAGAATCGACGTCAACCGCGGCCAGTTTTCTTCCGGCGGCGTGGGCGTTTCCTGGGTTATGGCAGGCGGAAACGGTCAGGATATGGCCGGTTACGAAAAAGGCAAAAAACTGCACGTAAACGACGATATCGGCGCGCCTTTATATATCTCGTTCGTAGCTCAGAACAACTCGGGCGACGGTTGGTCCGGCCCTGCGTTTAACGTTAAACCCGATTTGCGTTACGGCGCGATTTCATTCGATTATAACTCAAAAATCGTCTATGCGAACTCGGATATAGTAGCCGACCTCGACAGTTCGGATTATTATAAGGATTTATGGCGCGGCTGGACTTCGGATAAAGCAAGGCTTACGGTCAGCGCAAGCGGATATTCGAGTGCGACCGCAAACTTCTGCGTAACCGAGGTTTTCGGTATGTCCGCCGACGAGTTGAGGGATAACGCGTTTATCGACGACGAAGCTCCCGTAATAACCGTTGACAGCGATTACGAGGAAATGCCCCGCGCAGAAGCGGGCAGAGCGTATCCCGTTCCCTCCGCCGTCGCTTACGACGATTATGCGGGCAGTTGCGAGGTTACCGCCGAGGTCGTTTACGGTTATCACACCGAGTCGCCCGTTTCGGTAAGCCTTTTAAACGGCTCTTTCACTCCTGACAGAACCGGCAGTTACACGATTATTTACACCGCCCGAGACGGTTTTGGAAACGTTGCGAAAAAATTGCTTTTCGTTCAGGCCGTCAAGGCAGTTCCCGAAATAGTAATAACCGCTCCGTCTTTGCCTTTAAACGCGGAGCTCGGAACTTACGTTGAAGTTCCCGAACCTGTCGTAAGCGGCGGAAGCGGAAAAATCACGGTTGAAACCGCGGTGATTTTCGGCGGCGAACGCACCGTTATAAACGGCGGCTTCCGTCCCGAAACCGAGGGCGAATACACCGTAGAATTCACCGCAACCGATTATATAGGGAAAACGAAGTTCGCAACGCTCACCGTCAATGCGAATAAAGGCGAAAAGCCGTTGTTTGTCGATGGCGTTTCTTTGCCTCCCGTATATATAAACGGCGGGAAATACGTTCTTCCAGAACTTTACGCCAACGATTACACTTCGGGCAGCTTAAAGCGCGTGCTTTGCGACGTTAAGGTCGTTGACGCAAACGGAGAAAAAACCTATAAAGCGGGCAGCGAATACGTTCCTGCCGTCGCCGAAAACGGTGATTTTGCCGAAATAACCTATTTTTCGGGCAGCGCGGTATATCCAACGTTCAACGTTCCCGTAATTATCGGCAGAAACGACGAAACGGTTTATATGTCTAACTATATTTACGGCGAAAAAATAACCGTAACCGTGCGTGACGAAAGCAACGCGTTATACACGACGGGGCTTGCCGTTATACCGTCCTTTGGCGATTCGAGCTGGATTTTCGCAAACGCTTTGCTTAAAAACGAAACTTCGGTCGTCGTCGGAACGCTTGCGGGAAAAACTAATTTCGGCGCGTTCGAGTTTGCGTTTATCGACGCGGCAAGCGGCAGAAAAATCTCCGTAACCGCTTCAATCGGTTCGGCAAAAGTTACGTTCTCTCACGGCGGCGAAAGTTACGTTTTAGGCTCGTCCGTTAAAAACGGCGGAAAGCTTAAAATATCTTATAACAACGGAAAAATAAGCGTTGTTTGCAACGATTCCGCAACGATTTCCGTTCCGCTTTCCGCTTACGATAACGGTGACGACTTCGACGGATTTACCTCGGATAAGATTTATATCGGCGTCGCTACGGCGGATAACAAAGCGGACAGCCGTTATATGGTTTTATCCGTAAGCGAAAACGCGCTTTCTTATAGAAATCAGGATAACAACGCGCCCTCGTTCAGCATACTCGGCGATTATGGCGGAAGACAAAAAATCAATACGGAATACGTTATAAGGCGCGGCGTTTGCAACGACGTGTTCGCACCCGAATCGAGCGCGACGCTCACCGTAACCGCTCCCGACGGGAAAATCGTGACTGACAAAAACGGAAAAGAGTTGAAGGACGTCACGATTGACGAGGAATACGTCATAAAACTTACTCAATACGGGAAATACACCGTTTCTTACGTCGTTACGGAAGTCAACTGGATTGGCAACCGCAATAAACCTAACGTAACCGTTACCGTTGCCGACGAAGAAGCGCCCGTTATCGAATTTACCGAAGCGGTCTCGGATACGGCTTCGGTGGGCGACGTTATCGTAATGCCGAAATACAAAGTGACCGATAACCTTTCCGCGGAAAGCGAAATCACGGTTAAAACGTTCGTTATAAACGCGCAGGGTAAGATTATTGAGCTTACGGACGGCGCGAACGCAATCAAATGCGAATATAAGGGTAAATATACCTTTATCGTGTATGCAATCGACGCAACCGGCAACGCTTCGTCGCGTGAATTTGAAGTAAACGTAAGGTAAGGTGGAAAAAATGAAAAAAAGCATATTTAAAGCGATTATTCTTTTACTTGCCGTTATATTTACGTTATCGGGTTTTTCGGGTTGTAAAAATAACGATAAGCCCGACAAGGATTCCGTAAAAACGGTCGACGACGTAAAAGCTCATAAAGTCGAAGGCACTTTGCACGACGTAAACGTAAATTACGACGCTCCCGTCGGCAAACTTTCGGAAAACGGAAAAACCGAATACACGGTCGTTGCGCCTTCAAAGTACAGCGTCGCTTCAAAGTTCGTTTCCAAGCATTTAACTGCGGCAACCGAAGCGAATTTCCCCTTGGAATTTGCCGAGGAATGTAATTTATCGGCAGGGAAATATATAGTTTTGGGTTTAAACGACTTAATTAAATCGGCCGTAACCGTTCCCGAAGCGAAGATTCTCGGCGAGCAGGGTTATTATATTAAAACCGTCGGCGACGACGTGCTCGTTTACTGCGTAAGCGAAAACGGCGCGCAGCTTGCGGCAATCGCGCTTCTTCGCGCGCTCGTCGGCTACGATATGATGTCCGGCGATTGCGTTATATACGAAAAGGCGGGCGACGTTTTGCCGGCAATCGAAATAGCCGAACGCCCCGATTACGAATTCCGCATCAACAGCAACGAAATGAAGGGCGACGCGAAATACGGTATGGGTTTCTCGCAAAAAACGGGAATGCTTCAAACCGATATAGGCAACGTTCACAACCTTTACGACTTTTTCACGCAGGAAGACGTGGAGAACCATAGCAAATGGTTCTCGGAAGGGGCAATCGTGCAAAGAACTGCCGCAGGCGGCGGTCTGGAACGTGTCCGCATAGGTCAGCCGTGTTTTACGGCTCACGGCGATAAAGCGGAATACGAAGCGCTTTTAAGCCATATGGCGGATAAAATCATCGATATTTTAAAGAAAAAACCCGATATTTTGAATATGCGTATATCGCAGAACGACGTTTTGGGCGAAAACACGACGTGGAGATGCTCCTGCGACGCTTGTAACGCGAGTTACGATTATTACGGAACGCTTGGCGGAGCGATGCTTTCGTTCACGAACGACCTTGCAAAAAAGGTTTACGAGTATATCGACGCCAACGAATCCGGCAGGAATTTCAATTTAATCGTTCTTGCTTATCAGGAAGCTCTTCAAGCTCCCGTTCAGCGCAAAAACGGCGAATACGTCCTCGACGAAAAGGGCAAGGGCATACCCGAAATCCGTTATACTTTCGACGAGCAGGGCAATAAAACGGCGGTTTTAGACGAAAACGGTCAAACCGAAAAGCTCGTTTGCGGACGTGGCGTCGCGTACGAATTCGCGGCCTCCAAGGCGAACTGGATTCATTCGTTTTACGAACCCGAAAACAGAGAGTTCGCGTCGGCGATAGAGGCGTGGGCAGGGCTCGGCTCGTCCAATCTCTATATCTGGTCTTACGAAATAAGCTATTATCAATACCTCTATCCGTATAACAACTACCAAATACTTCTCGATAATTTCAAATATTTCAAGGAGTTCGGCGGCAACTATATTTATCCCGAGGGAACGTGGGAAAACCAAAACAACCCCGGGTTTGCCAAATTGCGCGATTATATCAACTCGAAGGGTATGTTCGACGTAAACTCGGATTATAACGAACTTGTCGATAAATTCTTCAAGTATTATTTCAGAGAAGCCGCACCTATAATGCGCAAGTATTTCAACGAAGTACAGGTTAACTTGACCATAAACGAAAATATTACCGGCGGACGCGTTCACTCTTACGGCTTGTCCGATAACCGCGTATGGCCCGAAGCTCTCGTAACGGGTTGGCTCAATTCGTTCGACGACGCGCAAAAGGAAATCTTAAAGTATAAGGAAACCGACGGCGAATTATACGAAGCTCTTTCCAAGCATATTTTAATCGAATCGCTGTTCCCCAGATACGTTTTATGCACGAAGTACGATAAGTCTTTCAGCGCAAGCAAACTCAAAGAAATGCGCAAATCTTTCCTGAAAGATTTTGAAAACCTCGGCAACACCACACATCAGGAACATTACGTTATTTCCGACGTTACTTCGTCGTGGAATTTAGACTAAGGGGGCTGACGATTATGAAAAACAAATTTTTAAAAATTGTCATTTCTTTAATCGCCGTAACGTCGCTTTGTGCGGCTTCGGTGTGTTTACTAATCGGCTGCGGTAAAAAGCCCGATAATTCTGCGGATTCGTCCGAAAGCGCATTGAAAACCGTCGTCAGAATTTCGGCGGAAACTGCAACCGTTCCCGAGTTTGAAACGATAAAGCTTTCCGCAACCGTGGAAAACGGCGAGGAAGCCGTTAAGTGGAGCACGAGCGACGGCTCTGTTGCTTCGGTTGACGAAAACGGTGTGGTCTGCGGCGTGAAAAGCGGCAAGTGCAACGTTATCGCCACGGCCGGGAATGCTATGGCTAGTTGCGCGCTTACCGTAACCGAAAGCGTTTATGCACCCGTAATCAAAACGGCGGATAAAATCACCGTGGAAAACGGCAATAGTTACGTCGGTAAAATAAGCGTGCTTTTCAAGGGCGATGACGTAACCGAAAAAGCTAAAATCGAATGGTCGCTTGCAAGCGGATACGATAGGATATGCGACGTGGTTAAAGGCAACGGAACGGTTACCTTCGTCGCAAAATCTCTCGGTGAAGCCGATTACTACGTTTCCGCAACCTTTAACGGTATTTACGTGAACAAACGCGTATCCGTAAAAGTAATCGAGCCGATAGCGACCGTCGTTCCCGACGGCGAAATTTCCGTTGGCGACGATGGCTACGAATTGAAACTGTTTACCATAGCCGAAGCAGGGCGCACCGAAATGCCTTTAAGCTTCACCGCTTATCAGGGAAGCAGCGTAATTAAAAACGCGGTTATAAACTGGGATTTGGATTCGGAATGGTACGATTCCGGCATTGCCGAAATCACGGGGACGAACGGAAATTACGTCGTTAAAAAGGTTTCCGCGGGAACGACCGAAATCGTCGGAAATTATCGCGCCGCAAACGGCAAAAACGTTCCTATTTCCATAAAGGTTATCGTTGAAAAAGCCGTAAAAACGCTCGATATTCGTCCCGAAATCGAAGTTGAAAACTTAAAATCGATAACGCTTCCCGATTCGTTTAACGGAAATATTTTATCGCTCACGCTGGACGGAGTGAACGTGTTTTCTTCCGTATCGGGCAAAAAAGTGAGCCTTAACAAGGCAAAACTTCCCAAAACGGCGGATAAACTCGGCGCAAGGGAAATGATTTTATCCACCGCCGACGTCGATTATAAATTCACCGCGGATATTTACACGCTTAAAATAAGCAACAAAGCGGAATTCGATAAAATGCGCACCCTTGCCCGTTCCAACGGCGACGTAAGCAATACGGGCGTGCTTGACGGTTATTTTATCCTCGACAACAACGTCGAATATAACGCCGAATTCACTTCGCTTACGGACAGCGGAGAAATGTGGAGCGTAAACAACAAACTCGGCGGCGCAGGCTGGAACGACGCGTCGAAATACGGCTTTAAGGGCGTGTTCGACGGTCGCGGATACAACGTAAACGGAATTACCGTTAAATCCAGTTCGAGCGCCAGGGAGAGCGGCGGAATTTTCGGTTTCACGAATAACGTCGCGGTTATCAAAAACGTTTCGTTCACGAACGCGGGATTATACGAAAACAACGGATTTATCTGTTCTTACGGCGGCGGACTTATCGAAAACGTCAACGTAACCTTCGCAAAAATAGGTTTCGGCAACGAAAACAGAGATTTATTCAGCACGAACGGCGACCCCAGAACGATGGGCGCGTTCTTCTCGTGCGGAGCGTCCGAATCGGCAAAGGTTAAAAACTGTTTCGTAGACGCTTTGGGCGCGGACGTCGCATACGTTACCAATAAGGACAGGTCGAATCTCGCGAACGTGATTTTGGGAACGAGAACTAAAAACGTAGAAAATCTCGTGGTTGCGAGCGATCATATCCGCGCCGAAAAGGTTCTGGCCGAAAGCGGCGCGTCTTACACCGCAACTTCTTACGGCGACTTCTCGGATTCGGTTGTGCTTAAAGGCGTGATAAGCGAGTTCGAGGGAGATACGTGGAGCGTTATAAACGGCATACCTTTCGTTAAACACGCGGTTGAAACCATCGATGAAAATCAGGATATAGAGTTCGTTCAGCTTGCCAAAACGATTATTTTGGGCAGTAGTTCGGCGGTAAAGGTAAACACCCGTTACAGCCGTGTTACGGCAGAAGGGCTTTACGGCGGCATCACGTTTGAAAACGGAGTAATTTCCGTTCCGCAAAGCGCGGGAGCGGGTTATATCACCTTGAACGCCGTTTCTTGTCTCAACGGCTCTAACGCGACTGCCGAAATCGAAATTGCCGAGTCGCGCAGCGTAACCGCAGAGCATAAAAGGCAACTTATCGAGGCAACTCAAACCCAAATCGACCTTTCGTTTGCAAGCGAATACGTCGGCAACAGCGCAACGGTATCTTATAACGGCGTAATTCTCGGAAGCGGCGCGGTAAACGGCGGAAAATTAAAAGTCGATTTAACTCAAATCGATAAAACGGGCGAAATTACTTTCGAGGTCATATCGAAAAAGGACGGCGTTTATTATAAGTTCGATTACAACGTTCTTTTGGCCACGAAGGTCATTCGCACGGCGGCGGATTTAGACGTTTTGAAATTTAAAGCCGCTAACGTTTCGATTTACGGTTATTACGTTCTCGGAGCGGATATAGACGTGAAAAACGCAAAAATTTCTCAAAGCTTGTCGGGGCAACCGGGGTATTGGGAAGGCGGATTCGGT
>CALDMH010000154.1 GCA_937915565.1 uncultured Clostridia bacterium
GGATTGTAGTCGTGATAATTTTCAGTTTATAAGTTTCGTTATTTTCAATGCTAAATAAAAAAGGACAAACGTTTGTTGTTTGTCCTTTTTTTTGCTTTAAATCTGTAATTTTGCCGTATATGTTAAAAATGGTAAATTGAATTACCAAAAATGGATAGTGTATAGCACAATCAAAAATATGGAAAAAAATTTATATATTACAAAGATAAAATTGAACAATTTATTTTCATTCAAAAAATAAGTTCTGATTGCTTAAAAACAATAAAACAGCAAACTTAAAATTACTTGTTTGATTTTGCTTTATGTGTTTACACAAAAACAATCATACAATACCGCATAACAATTCCGTTAAATTACGTATTGTATATTTTGGATAAATATCGCCCGAATACGGTAAATTATTAGGGTTGATGTGACAAGTATCGGTTTCGTTGTTTATTCCGAGCGCGACGTCGGATACGAGGGAGTCTCCCACAATCAAAGTTTCGCGTTTGTCAAAGCCCGGAACGTTTTCGGCGACGCAATCGAAAAATTCCTTCGAGGGTTTTTGAAAACCTATTTCGTCGGAAATAAAAACGTTTTCAAAAAACGGAGCAAGGCCGGAAATCGCCAGCCTGCCGCGCTGAACCTTTTTTAATCCGTTGGTTATCAGAAAACAGCGTTTGCCGCGTTCGTTCAGTTCTTTTAAGGTTGCGAAAGTTTCGGGGAAGAGTATGCAGGTTTCCGATAAGTTTTGCTCGTAAATTTCGTTAAAGCGTTTCACGTCAAAGGTTATGTTTTTAACTTCGGCATATTCCTTAAATCTGCCGAGAATAACGTCTTCTTTTGTGATTTTCCCAAGCGAAAATAAATCCCATCTTTTCTGGTTTATATCGCTGTAAACGTCGTAATCGGGCTCAACTGCGGGAATTCCGAGCGTTTTGCAGGTTTTTAAAAAGCTTTTTTGGCCGGTGTGATAAAAATCGAACAACGTGTCGTCGGCGTCGAATAAAATAATTTTGTAACTCATAGGTTTATTTTAGCAAAAACAAGCCGAAATGACAATTATTTTTGGCGGTTAACGTTGACAATTACGCAAAAAAAATATATACTTTAATCGCAGATAACGTTTAAATGCGTTTTAAACCGTAAAAAGGAGTAAATATGCCTGAAAAAGATAAAAAATATTATATCGGTATCGACCTTGGCGGAACGTTCGTAAAGGGCGGAATAGTAGACGAAAAAGGCGAAATAATTACGGACGGAAAAGTGCCCACCGAATCCGAAAAGGGCGGCGAAAAGGTTATGGACAATATAGCCGCGCTCGTTTCCGATTTGTTGAAAAATACCGGACTTAAAAAGGAAGACGTGGAAGGCATCGGAATGGGTGTTCCCGGGATGATTGACAGTAAAAACGGAATAGTCGTTTTTTCAAACAATCTTCGCTGGCATCATCTTAAAATTTCCGAAGGCGTAGAAAATCGTACCGGCCTTAAAGTGAAAATCGCAAACGACGCAAACGTCGCCGCTTTGGGCGAGGCCGTTTACGGCGCGGGAAGCGAGGTTGACGACAGTATTTTACTTACGCTCGGTACGGGCGTAGGGGGCGGTATTATCGTCGGAAACAAGCTCGTTGAAGGTAACAGGTCGGCAGGCGCGGAGCTCGGTCATATGGTTATAGAGCACGGCGGAGAGCAGTGTACTTGCGGAAGAAAAGGTTGTCTCGAAGCGTATGCTTCCGCAACCGCTCTTATCAGGGACACGAAGAGGGCTATGGAAGCGCATAAGGACAGCAAAATGTGGGAAATAGGCTCGCTCGACGCGGTTACCGGTAAAACGGCTTTCGATTACGAGAAAACCGACGTTTACGCAAAAGAAGTCGTCGATAAATACGTCGAAATGCTCGCTTGCGGAATCGCGAACATCGCCAACATTTTCCGTCCGCATAAAGTGCTTATAGGGGGCGGAGTGTGCGCGCAGGGCGATAATCTTCTCGTTCCGCTTCAAAAAATAGTAGACAGGGAAATATTCGCGGGCGAGTTAGGGCCGAAATGTCCGATTGCAATTGCGAAGCTTGGCAATAAGGCGGGTATTCTCGGTGCGGCCGCCCTGATTGCGGATATAAATTGACGATAAAATCGTAAAAATTGGCAAAAATACGCTCGATTTGCCGTGACAAGGCTTGACAAAAGTTAAAAAAGCGTATATATTGAAATATACTAATTGAAATATACTATATTAAATTTTCGGAGGGAAAGGGTAGATGTCTTATTTCAGAGTGTCCCTTGCGGGCGACCTCGGTAGCGGTAAAAGCACCGTCGGCGCGATTTTGAAGGACAGATTTTATGCCGACATTATTTCCGTCGGGAAAATTCAGCGTGAAATGGCCGAAAAACTCGGAATGAACACGAGGGAATTCAATATTTATCAGGAGTCGCACCCCGAGCTTGACAAACAGCTCGACGATATGCTTGCCTCTTACGATAGCAAGGAAGGAAGCTTCATTTTCGATTCGCGTATGGCGTGGCATTTCGTGCCGAGTTCGTTCAGCGTTTATATGAAGTGCGACGCCGAGGAAGCTGCGAAACGCGTTGTGAACGCAAAGCGTAACGACGAACCGTATTCTTCGGACGGCGAAGCGTTTAAAAAATTGCAGGAGAGAAGAGATAGCGAGATTCAACGCTATAAGGCTTTTTACGGGGTCGATATAACCGATATGTCTAATTATCGTTTCGTCGTCGACACGACGGATAAAACTCCCGAAGAGGTTGCGGAAGAGATAATTGCGGCTTGGGCGAAATCGCTCGGAAAAGAATAATAACTACGAAAAAATTTTAAAGGAAAGGATAAATTATGCATTGGGCAGAGAGAATCGCAGAAGAACTTATTAACGAAAATCCTGAAAAGGAAGAATTTTTATGCGTTGCGGGGACAAGTCCGTCGGGTTCGGTTCATATCGGAAATTTCAGAGACGTAGCAACTCCGCTTTTCGTTGTGGAAGCGTTGAAAAGAAAGGGAAAAAAGGCCAGATTGATGCTTTCTTGGGACGAATTCGACAGGCTTCGTAAAGTGCCGAAAAACGTAGCGGCAATCGCTCCCGATTTCGATAAATATATCGGTATGCCTTATTGTATGATTCCCGACCCGCACGGCAAGTATTCTTCTTTCGCCGAATATAACGAAAAAGAATACGAGGAATCGATGAAAGAACTCGGTATCGATATAGAATACAGATACCAAGGCAAAGAATATCGTTCCGGAAGATACGTCGATGGCATTTTAACCGCGATGAAGAGAAGAAAGGATATTTACGATATTCTTATGAAATACAAAACGCAGGACAGCGACGAGGGCGAAAGGGAAACTTATTATCCCATAAGCGTTTACTGTTCGGCCTGCAATAAGGATTTCACCGAGGTTCTTTCGTATAACGAGGCCACCGATGAAATCACTTATAGATGCAAGGCTTGCGGCAAGGAAGAAACGGTCAATCTCCGCGATTATCATATGGTCAAGCTTATGTGGAAAATCGACTGGCCTATGCGTTGGGGCGTTGAAGGCGTAGACTTCGAGCCGGGCGGAATAGACCACGCCGCGGCTTCCGGTTCTTACGTCGTCGCAAAGGACATCGCAAAAGAGATTTACGGCGTTAAAGCGCCGAAATTCCAGCCTTACGGATGGCTTTCCATTGCAGGGCTCGGAGATATGCATTCTTCCACGGGAAACAATATAACGCCCGCCACGGTGCTTGAAGTTTACGAACCCGAAATGGTCAGATGGCTTTTTGCGAAATACGCGCCCACGGACGGCTTCGCATTTAATTTCGACGATACGATTATCCGTCATTACAGCGAATTCGACAAAGGATTGGAAGCGGTTAAAAACGGCGAAGCGGACGAGTACAATAAAGCGGTTTACGAACTC
>CALDMH010000155.1 GCA_937915565.1 uncultured Clostridia bacterium
GAAAAAGCTCTCGGCATAAAAACGGAAACGACGAACGCCGTCGTCGTGGGAGCGGGAAAACTCGGAAGAGCCCTTTTGCTGTACGACGGATTTTCGGAGTTCGGGCTTAATCTTTTGGCGGCGTTTGACAGCGATATTCGCAAAACGGGCAGGCTTAACGATAAAAAAGAGGTTTATCCTCTCGGAGAAATCGAGAATTTCTGCAAGGAACATAACGTTAAAATCGGGGTTATCGCCGTTCCGGAATCGGGCGCGGAGGACGCGTTTGAAACGCTTTTGAAATGCGGGGTTTCGGCCGTGTGGAATTTTGCGCCGGTGAGAATCAGGAGTACGGAAAAAGTTAAGGTTAAAAACGAAAATCTCGCCGCTTCGCTTGCGGTTCTCGCCGCCGATTTGTAAAACCCGCCTTATTTGTCGTTTTGCAAAAAAACGACGCGAAGATTTGCAACTTGCCGTCTTATAAAAAAAAGATAATAGAATTTGCAACTTGCCGTTTTGCAAAAAAGCGACGCCTTTTCGGCAATTAGTGACGGCGAACGGAATCCCTAAAAAATCCCTAAAAACGGATATTACTCATCGCATTTGCGAAAAAATAAAATTCCGCGGAAATTCCGCGGAATTTTCATCTGTTTAACTTCATTTCGTTTGTTATTTTTATAATGAAAATATATAATTGTTCCATTATGTATTAAAAGGCGGCGTTATTATGTCGAGAAAGAAAAAACAGTGCGGCGATGAAATAGGCGATGAGATAAAGGAAATCGGTAAAATAAAGAATACCGATGAGATAAAGGCGAATAATATTAAAATCGATAGCGACAAAAACGTCAACGATAAAAAAGCCGACGCTCACGGCGAAAAAAGCGACGGCGGCAAGAAGAGAAACGTTAAGATAAAAATAACCGACATCGGAGGGGTTGAGGCGACCACGGGAACTCCGAAGCAAAAGAAAATCGCGTTAATAGCTTATATTTTCACTATGTTGAGTTTTATCGGCCCAATCGTTTATCTTATTTTGAAGCTTATATTCGGCTTCGGCGTGATAGGCGAGGGGTATAACACGAAAGCCGATTACGCGCTGATGATTGCGGAATGTATTCTCGGGCTTGTCGTTATCAATATTCCGAGCATACTCGCGCATAAATTTAAGTTCGAGATACCGTTTTTTCTTTACATATGTTATATAGTTTTCCTTTATTGTTCGATTTTCCTCGGCGAAACGCGTAGTTTTTACACGAAAGTGCCTCACTGGGACACCGTTTTGCACGCGATGAGCAGCCTGATGCTCGGCTTTTTCGGATTTTTGTTCATAACGATTTTAAACAGGGACGAGCATACGCTTATGAATCTTTCCCCGTTTTTCGTAAGTTTGTTCGCATTTTGTTTCGCCCTTGCAATCGGCGCGATTTGGGAAATTTACGAGTTCGCTCTCGACGGACTTATGGGCTTCAATATGCAAAAGCACACTATGGCAAACGGAGTTCCGCTCGAAGGGCACGCCGCGCTTACGGACACGATGAAAGATATAATAATCGACGCAATCGGTGCGCTTGCCGCTTCGATTATAGGTTACGTCAGCCTTAAAAAGAACAAGAAATGGTTTGTTCCGAAGCTCACCGATAAAACGATTGAGCAGAAGAATTGAAACGAAATCGAAGTAAGCGAAAATTGAAAACGAACCAAGGCAATCGGGCAAACGCTCGGTTGCCTTTTTAAACGATTGAAAAAAACGGCGAAACGTGCTAATATGAATATATGAGCGATTTTGAAAACAGAATAAACGAATTATATAATAGAAGCGTAAATCGGGGGATATATACGTTCACCGATTTTTTAAGTCCGACCAAGGCGGAGGAAGCGGAGAGAATCGCGGGGAAGGGCAACCTGACGCTTTTCGGCGGTTGCGATTACGCCGAAAGAGTTATGGCGAGATTCGGGAACGCCGACGAGCTGGGTTACGAAGAGGAATTTCCGATAAAACTTTTGAAAATCACGGTTTCGTCGGGAAAATTCGCCTCGCCGATAACTCATAGGGACGTTCTCGGCGCAACGCTCAATCTCGGAATCGAAAGGGGTAAATCGGGCGATATTTTCGTTAAAGGCAACGAGGCGTATATTTTCGTTGCCGAATCGGTTGCGGATTTTATCGCCGGCGAACTTAAAACCGTTTCGAGAAATCCGGTTGCGGTTAGCTTTGCCGAGAGCCTTCCGGCCGATTTCCGCCCCGTAACGGAAGAGCGGGAAATAAGCGTTGCTTCCAACAGGGCCGACGCCGTCGTTTCGAGATTATATAATCTTTCGAGGGACGAAAGTTCGACGCTATTCAAAAGCGGAACGGTCGCGGTGAACGGTAAGGTTACCGAAAAGGGCGAAAAAGCTTTGAAAGAGGGCGATACGGTTACGGCGAGAGGTTACGGAAAATTTACTTTTGCGGGCGAGGGCGGAACGTCTAAAAAAGGAAAATTATACGTGAAGTTGATTGTTTATAGGTGAAATCCGTTGACAAAAAACGAGCGGCGGAATATAATGTATAACGAATGTTATAAATAAAAAGGAGAGAAAGTTATGCAGTCTGAAAACGTCCTTGTGGCAACGGGGCTGAAAAAAACGTTCAAACTGAGCAGAAAACAGCAGAGAATCGAGAGGACCAACCAAACGATAAAAGTCGCCGTGGACGATTTGAGTTTTACGGCGAGAAGAGGCGAAATTTACGGGCTTTTAGGGCCGAACGGCGCGGGAAAAACCACCACGCTTCGTATGCTCGCCACGCTTATTAAGCCCGACAGCGGCGACGCCGTGATAGACGGGGAGAGTATTGTGAAAAATCCCGAGAAAGTGCGCGGAAAAATCGGTTTTTTAACGAGCGAACTTAAACTCGAAGATTTTTTCACGCCAGAATATCTTTACGGTTATTTTTCCGAACTTTACGGAATCGAAAAATCGGTTGCGGAGGAGCGCAAGAAAACTCTTTTCAAAAAGTTCGGCATAGATAAGTTTGCGGAAGTTAAAGTCGGCGACCTTTCCACGGGAATGAAGCAAAAGGTTTCGCTCGTGATTTCGATAGTTCACGAGCCCGATTTCATTATTTTCGACGAGCCTACGAACGGTCTTGACGTAATAACGGCGAAAACCGTCACCGATTTTCTCGAAGATTTGAGAAACGAAGGAAAAACCATAATTATTTCCACGCATATTTTCTCGCTCGTCGAGAAGCTTTGCGACAGAGTGGGGATAATCATAAACGGAAAGATGGTTAAAGAGGGCGACCTTAAAGAACTTACCGCGGAAAAGAATCTCGAAACGGTTTTTTTCGATATTTATCGCGAGGAGGTCGGCGAAAATGCGTGAAATATTCGTTATAGTAAAGAAAGAACTCAAAAGATTTTTCACCGATAAAAGAATGCTTATGAGCCTTATTTTGCCCGGAGTTCTGATTTTCGTGCTTTATTCGCTTATGGGCAATCTTATAGGCGAAGCGATGATTCCTTCGCAGGAATATACGTACGCCGTTTGCGTTGAAAACGAGTCCGAAACGTTCAAAACTTATATGGATTCGCTTAAAATGAAATACGAAAAGGTGGAATTGAGCGCGGAGGAAGCCGAAAAGAAACTCGTCGATAAAGAACTCGATTTGTTTATTTCTTTCAGCGACGATTTCGACGGCGTCGGCTCGAATAAAAACGTGGTGATTAAATACAATTCCGCAAAAACGGAATCGGCGAAAATTTACACCGCGTTGCAAACCCTTTACACGCAGAATTCGATTGAAAACGTCATATATAAATATACGGTGAACGCGGGCGTGGAAACTCCCGACCTTGCAACCGAAGAGGACGTGATGAGAATGATGCTCACGATGTTCGTACCGTTCATTCTTATGATATTCCTCGTCACGGGAAGCGTGGCCGTCGCTTCGGAATCGATTGCGGGCGAAAAGGAAAGAGGAACGATAGCAACGTTGCTCGTAACCCCCGTAAAGAGGGAATATATCGCGCTCGGAAAAATCATCGCTCTCACGATAACGGCTTTGTTCTCGTCGCTCGTTTCGTTCGTCGGGCTTATGGCGTCGCTTCCGAATCTTCTTCAACTTGAAAATCTCGGAGCGTCGGTAAACATCGATTTAAACGTTTACGGAACTTCGACGTTTATCGGAATGCTCGGAATAATCCTCGTTTCGGTTATGATGTTCACGATGTTTATGTCCGTTCTCTCAACGTTTGCGAAGAGCGTTAAGGAGGCTTCGCAATTCGTAACGCCGGCTATGATAGTGGTAATGCTCGCAAGCATAACCTCGATGATAGGCGGAGGAAAAGCCGCAACGAATCCCGCGTTGTATTTTATTCCTATATATAATTGCGTGCAGTGCCTCGCGATGCTTTTCTCCGGCGAGTTTTACGGGTTGTGCTATTTAATCACGATTTTAACTGATATTCTGGTTGTCGTTGCGGGCGTAATCGCTCTTGCGAAGATGTTCAACAACGAAAAAATAATGCTTAACAAGTAAAAAAAACGTAAAAACGCCTTTGAAACGGTTGACAAAGCCTTTCAAAGGTGTTATTATTTACGAGCAAAGTAGAAGTTACCCTTCTCGCCGCAAGACACGTTAAAGCGGCGCATAATTCTTTTTTGTTCGCTTCGGGCGGATAATGCGGTTATGTCACGGGTTTGCTTTGCAAGCCCGTTTTTTTGGGCAATTTTTGAGGGAAAGAGGTAAACGATTATTAAAGAACAGGTGCAGATTAACGAAGACATCAGGGACAGCGAGGTGCGTCTTATCGGAAGCGACGGCGCTCAGCTCGGAATTATGAGCTCGCGCGAAGCGTTAAGGCTTGCCGAAGAGCAGAATCTCGACCTTGTTAAGATTGCCGCGGGCAGCGGAGTGCCGGTATGCAAAATAATGGATTACGGCAAATACAGGTTCGAAATGCTCAAAAAGCAAAAGGTCGTGGAGCTTAAAGAAGTTTGGCTCTCGATGACGATTGACGTTGGCGACCTCAACGTGAAAGCCCGTCAGACGCAGAAGTTTCTCACTGCCGGCAATAAAGTTAAGGTTTCAATAAGAATGAGAGGAAGACAAAACGCGCACTCGGCTTTGGGCGTGGACGTTATGAACAGGTTTTTCGAGCTTGTCAAGGACGTTGCCGTTATGGAAAAGAAGCCGTTGCTCGAAGGCAGAAACATTTTGATGATTCTCGCCCCCTTGAAATCTAATTAAAATAAGTAAATAAAACGGAGGAATATATTATGCCAAAAATGAAATCGCATAGCGGCGCGAAGAAGCGTTTCAAGCTTACCGCTACGGGAAAGGTTAAGAGATACAGCCAGAACAAGAGCCATATCCTTAGCAAAAAATCCACCAAGAGAAAGAGAAGACTCAGAACCGGAACTTACGTTTCGTCCACTCAGGAAAAGACCATCAAGGGGCTTATTCCTTATAAGGCTTAATAAAGGAGAGAAGGAATATGCGTATTAAAAGAGGAGTAAACGCCGCTAAAAAGCGTAGAAAAATAATGAAACTTTCCAAAGGTTACTTTGGAGCGAAGAGCAAACTTTACAGAGTAGCTCGTCAGGCGGTTATGAAATCGCTCAATTACGCCTTCGTCGGAAGAAGACGTAAGAAGAGAGATTTTCGTAAACTTTGGATTGCGAGAATCAACGCTGCCTGCCGTCTTAACGGTATGTCTTACAGCACGTTTATGCACGGCCTTAAACTCGCCGACGTAAACCTTAACAGAAAAGTTCTTGCGGACATCGCCGTAAACGACGCCGCGGCTTTCACGGCTCTCACCGAAACCGCCAAGGCAAAACTTGCAAAATAATCGACTTATCGAATTATAGCCGTAACGAACAAACCGTTGCGGCTATTGTCGATTTTCGGGGCGGTGATTTTTGTCCGACGCGATTATTTTGCGCTGCGTGATAAAATCGTTCGCCATCGTTCTATATTATATATATGATAACGTCAAAAAACAACGCGCTCGTAAAGGAGCTTGCTTTCTTAAAGGAGAAAAAATTCCGTGACGAAACGGGCGAATATCTCGTCGAGGGTTTCAAAATGGTCAGGGAAGCTTTTGCTGCGGGTAAAAAAGCGGTTACGCTCGTCGGAACGAAGAGCGGACTTTGCGAACTGAACGCAAGCGAAATTTGTCCGGATTTTTGCAACGTGCTCGAAGTGTCGGAAGAAGTTCTGGCAAGAATCAGCGATTGCAAAACCCCGCAGGGCGTGGTATGCGCGTTGAAAAAAGAAACGTATTCCGCGGAGAAACCGTCGGGCGTGTCGATTTTGCTTGACGGCGTGTCGGACCCGGGGAATATGGGTACGATAATCCGAACGGCGGCTGCGGTCGGCGTTAAGGATTTATACCTTGCCGGCTGTTGCGACCCGTTTTCACCCAAAGTAGTCCGTTCGTCTATGAGCGGAATTTACTCGGTGAGGCTGCACGTAATCGAGCGTTGCGATATAGCCGAAATTTTCAAATCCGTAGAGCTTATCGCCGCGGATATGGGCGGCGAAAACGTGTTCGGTTACGAGCCGAAAGGCGATTTTTGCATTGCCGTGGGCAACGAAGCCAACGGACTCAGCGAAGAAACGAAAAAAGCCGCGGATAAAATCGCAAGCATACCTATGACGAAAAACGCCGAAAGTCTTAACGTGGGCGTTGCGCTTTCGGTGATGCTTTACGAACTCGTCGCAGGGCGGAGCGGAAAAATAATCGATTAAAAATACAGGAGATTTTTATGTCAGGACATAGCAAATGGGCAAATATAAAAAACAAGAAAGCAAAAACGGACGCCGTTAAGGGTAAAATATTCACCAAAATAGGCAGAGAAATCGCCGTTGCGGCAAAGGGCAATCCCGACCCTTACACGAACAGTAAGCTTGCGGACGTAATAGCCAAAGCAAAAGCCGCCAATATGCCTAACGATAATATTAAGAGAAGTATTGCAAAGGCTGCCGGCGAACTTAACAACGTCAATTACGAAAACCTTACTTACGAGGGTTACGGTATAGGCGGAAGCGCGGTAATAGTGGCAACGCTCACCGATAATAAAAACAGAACGGGCGGCGACGTAAGGCATATTTTCTCCAAATACGGCGGAAATATGGGCACGACCGGCTCGGTTTCGTATATGTTTGCGAACAAGGGCGTTATCGTTATCGAAAGGACGGTAGACCTCGACGAGGATACGATAATGGAAGTGGCTTTGGAAGCCGGCGCGGAAGACGTCATCACCTGCGACGATTCTTACGAAATAAGAACCGCTCCGTCCGATTTCTCGGCTGTCAGAAAATACCTCGAAGACAAAGGTTACGAATTCCTCGAAGCCGAAACAATGATGATACCCAACGATAAGGTTACTTTATCTCCCGAACAACTCGAAACGTTTAATAAAATGCTCGACGCTTTCGACGACCAGGACGACGTTCAGGACGTGTATCACAACGTCGATATTCCCGAAGAAGAGGAAGACGACTGATTTTTGGCGTCGACGAGATTTTAAGTTAAACGATGCCGACGGCGAAGCGGAAGCCCCGCAAACGTCGGCGAAATTTAAAAATAAAAAAGTAAAAATGGCCTGCGGAGACGTTTACGCAGGCTTTTGTTTTACTCGTAAAAGCGCAAAGAGCTTTCTTAAAATTGACAAATAACAGGTTTGTGAAAAATTTTGCATTTTTTTGAAAAAAGTGTCGAAAAACAGTTGACAAAGATAAGTATGAAGTGGTAAGATAAG
>CALDMH010000156.1 GCA_937915565.1 uncultured Clostridia bacterium
CGGATGACGGAGTCAGAGTCCGTAGCCTTACCGCTTGGCGACACCCCAATATTTAGTTTCGTCGTTGCCGTATTCAGCAATCATAACTCGTTGCGTTGCCGCTAAAACTTCAACGGCTCAAACGAAACCTCGCTTACGAGATTTTCCGAAATTCATTTATCGAAAAAACGTTGCCATCGACATTCGACCATATTATTTTACACGTTTTAACGCGTTTTGGCAAGCGTTTTAATCGCGTTTTTATAATTTTTTTAACGAATAGTATCCCAAGTCATAGACGGTTGCATAAGAATAAATCCAAAAGCCGTTATTCGCACGCTTTTTGGCAAATCTTTGCTTGAAGTACGCGAGTACGTCTTCGCAAATTTTCTTATTCGCTTGTCCTTGTTGCGCTTTGACTTTTGGTTTAATCTGCACTATTAGGTAAATAAAAATTATTCAATACAAAAAGCGAAAAGTGGGGCTATAAGTCGATTATCTCGTGTTTTTTGACGTCATTGATTGGTTTTTAAACGCAAATTCGGCCGAAAATGGCTCAATTATTTTGAAAGAAAAGTTCAAAAATTTGTTTTTGTTCGTTTTTGGTTGACAACGGCTCTATAATATGTTATCATATATTTGTAAATCGTTCGAGGGCATTTTGCAAATCGAAGCATAAAAAGCTTTCGTGCGGAGTAAATTAAGCAGGGACGACGTTTTGTATAAAAGCAGAACGATTAAATTCCCCAAAAAACAGCATATAAACGAGAATAGCAAAATAGTCGCAAGGCTATTACGCAAAACTAAAGGGACTCATCGAGTCAGCCAGTTGCCGAATTACCGCTTACCGTAATTCGGCTTTTTTATTTCTTAAATCTGCTAAATCTGCTTGCCCGACTATCTGTGAAAACGGCCGAAAAGCGACCGAAAAATATCCGAGAAAACGGCCGAGATAAACGGCAATCAAGCTAAAAAACAGTAAAATAAAAGAGAAATCGAGAAAAACGAAGGGAAATATGACAACGAAAAAGAAAAACGCGAAAAAAATATTGACGATTATATTGTCGATTTTGTTATGTGCGTCGTTTGCAGCAACGACGTACGCTTTCGTGTTGTTTTCTTTCCGTGTGGACGGCGAAATTTCCGGCGACGCAGGCGACCTCAACGGTGAAAATCTTCTTGATTTTTCGCTTCAAGAAAGCGATTTAAGCTTCAACGTCGTCGGCGAAAGGAAAACGGTCGCTTTTACGGTTGAAAATTCGTCGGCGGCCAACGTCGTTTACGACTTCGACGTTACGGCCGTCGCAGAGGATTCTTCGCTCGGCGAAAGCGATTTCAAAAGCCTTACGGCGGCGATTTTAACTTATTTCGACGGCGAATTTATCGGTAGTCTGGCGGAAATAAACGGTAAAAATTTCGGCGAAGGCTTTGTGATGGCGAAAAACGATTCCGCAAGGCAAATCGCTCATTCTTTCGATTTCGAGTTGCATATTGCCGCGGACGAAGAGTTTTTAAACAAGAAAATAAACGTCAAAATAGCGACGAATTTCCGCAACGCAGACTACGTTCGCACCGTTTTCGTTTCGAGCGAAGCGGAACTTTTGCATATCGCCGACGACCTTGCCGAAGAGAAATCCGACGAATTTTTGGCCGGAAAAACGACGGGGAATACGACGGGGAATACGACCGGAAACGGAAATACGACTGAAACGACGAGAAAAACGACGATAGTTCTCGCAAACGACGTTACGCTCACGCAAAATATCACGATAAGCAAAGCGGCGGACGTGAATTTGTGCGGGTATAATTTGTTGGACGGCAATGGAAAATTGATTTTCGGCGGCGGAAACGAGAGTAAAATTTATTCTTCGCGCCCGATAACGGCAGTTAAGGAAAATCTTGCGAAAATCGAGGTAAATAACGCCGCCGGGTATATAAATATCGTCGATTTTTACGACGCGGGAAAAACCGTGAACGCGGGCAGACTTTATTCCGAAAACGTCGCGCTTACGGCATACGATAAAGAGAACGCGACGAAGCTCGTTGCGGCGCAAGCCGAAAAGAAACTGAAATACGGAATAAAAGCGGAAACGGAAGCGGATATTACGGGCGGACTTTCGTGTTACTCGTCGCTGATAACGCCCGTTGAAGCTTCGCTCGTTTACGACAACGGAAAAATCACCGCGCCGCCCAAAGCGATTACCGAAACGGCGAGCGTTACGGCGGGCGAGGGCGAATCGGCAAAAACCATAAGTTTCAGAATTATCGGAAACGGCGACGACGAAATTTTCTCGTCCGTTCTTTCGGAGGATTTGGCTCACCTGCCCGATAATCCCGCGGGCGAGGCCTTAACCTGCGACGTGTTTTTGCCGAAGAGAATAGATAGCAAAAACGCGACGATAGAGTGGAGCAGTTCGGACGAAAACAGCGTTTCTTCCGACGGAAAACTCGCCGATACGCTTAAAGAAAACACGCTTATAACCTTGTACGCAAGGATTACGATAAACGACAAGGTTTACACGGCTTCGTTCTCTTTCAGGGTGACGAGCCAGACGAGAGAAACGAAATTCAAGTATCTCGTCGCGCAGTTGAGCCCGATAAAGCTCACCGACGTTGATAAAACCGGAACGATTGACGAATATCATTGCAAACTCCCGGCGGCGGACAATTCCGCGCAGGATTACCGCAAAAACTATACGATGATAGATACCACGCAGTGGAAGGCGTTTAAGGACATCGGGCTTAAATCGTTGACGTATAAGGTAAACAGCGGTTACAATTTCATTTCGCTTACGGCCGACGGAAAGGACGTTTACCTTAATTCCGCAACGTTTTACACGTTCGCGCAGCTCACCGTAACGGGCGATTTCGGCGACGACGAGCCTTGCGAAGCCAACGTGAACGTTATTATCTCGCTCGGCGATAATTCCGAACTGTTCGAACTTGCGTTTTCTTACGTTGAAAAGCAGTTCGCTTCCGTGGATATTTTGCAGAATATAATCGATACGCGCTCCGCTTACGGAATGAAATACGAACGAGGCGATTTCTATATCGACGGAAAATACCAGACCATAGAGCTTTCTTACACGTCGAAATCCGAAGCACTCGCTATTTCGTCGGACGAAATCGTCACGGACGAATCGGGAAACGAAAAGTATATCGTCAGAGTTGACCCGAGCAAGTTTGAATCGATAGAAAGCAATCTCGCAATCGAAGTAACGGCAAAAGCCGAGGGCGGCGGGCAGTCGCCGAAGCGAATTCTGTACGTTTCTTCGCCGGCGGTTATAACGCCCGATAAAAACGGGTTTGCAAATTACAGCGTTTTCAACTCGGTTAAATATCAAACGGCTATGGCGGTTAAGGATATAGACGTTTTTACGGAAGAAACGGAAAAACGGCTTGAAAAACTTCCGCCGATAACCGTTTCGGAGACGGATAAAGGCAAAACCGGCTTCGACGAGAACGCCGACGGTTCGGTTACCAACAACACCTCCGATTATATCCTCGCGCGCGACGCCGCGCTCGTTCCTTCGCTTGAATTCAAAGTGGGGGCAAGCGGCGAAAACGTTTCGGATTCTCATAAAATCGCTTACGATTTAGCAAAACTTTTAAAGTGGGCGACGGGGAGCGTGAAAGACGAAGTCGCGCCGATAGACGGCGAAACTACGGTTTCGGACGGAAAGAAATATATGAACGAAGCCGAAGTTAAGGTTTTGAAGGATTATCTTGCCGCCACGGGGCTTTTTGCCGAGCAAACGGAAATCGACGAACTTTGGAAAAGCGCGACCACCACGCCCGTGGACGGAAACAATAACGACAAGGGCTTGCACATTATCGGCGATTACGGCGCAGTTGCAAAAGCCGCAGTTGCGGCTGCGGGCGGCGACGGTCAGGCGTACTTCAAATACACCGAGGTTTTGCAGTGGGCGTTAAACGAAAAGGACTTCCCGAATTCGCACTTCAACGATAGCGTAACCACAAAAACCGCCCCCAACTTAGGGCAAATAGGCAACGTTAATATCGGAATGGGTAAGAATTACTCGGCGAATAGTACCGAACTCGATTGGTCGAGTAGTCCGTCCGATTGGACCGTTGAGAACGGCTCGGGAAGCAGCGGAAAATACGCGCTTCTCGATAATTCGAATAAATCGGTTTACGGTTACGACGAGGACGACACGGCTTATATAACCGATTTCGAGGCGCAATGTATAATGGCGTTCTGGTACGGTTATTCTTCCAAGAACGAAACGCGCGGCGAAGCGTTTGCGGAGGTGTTTTTAAAGTCCTGCATTATCCCGACCTACTTAAACGAGGACGGCGCGGGGATATTGATTAACGAAATATATAAAAAGTCGCGCGAGGGGGCGTCTGCGAGCGGATTTACAATCGCGCTTTCGGGCGGAGTTCCCGAAATATCCGTTATGGATTATTCAATCGTTGGCATAACGTATTTCACGGGCGTAACGTCCTTAAAAGTTCACGGCGAAGTTGCAAACGAGAAGGTCGTTCTTCCCGCGTTTATAACCGACGGCGCTTGCGGCAATTTCTTTAACCGCGTAACGCAGATAGACGCCGAAAGAACGGACGTAAAATTAAAAGAATTTGCAATGAAGGCGTGCGCGACGGGGCATAACGTTTTAAGCCTTGAAAACGTTGCGAGATTGACGAAGGTCACTTCGCTTGATTTTTCTTATAACGAGGGGATTAAAACGATAGGCGATTTGCTCAATCTCGATATTTCGGCGATAACTTACCTCAACGTGCACGGCGTGGGCGTAAGCGGGAAATATCTCACTTACGTTCTGGATAATATAAAACTCAACTCCAAAGCGGAGATTTATTACACGCTTAACGACGCGAGCGCGCAATACGAGGCTCAAACCGACAGCGTATCGGAGGAATTGAGATTTTTAAAGGAATTCACCGAGATAAACGCGCCTTATCTTATGGTTGCGAACAAAGTTAATTCCGGCAACGGCGAAAAGAGCGTTCAGTGGTACGTTAAGGAAGGCAATCCGGCGTTTCTTATAAACGATTCCGGAAACGACGAATACGTCACCGTAAGAACTGCCGAGGCAATGAACAGGCTTCTTGCAAATTATTATTATTGCGTTGCGGACGTGAATTACGGAAGCGTGCGCTTAAAAGCGGGCAACGTTTATAAAATTGGTTATGCAAACGGCGGAATAAGTTTTTCTTTGGAGCAGGAGAACGCGGAATACGAAGTCGTGGACGAAATTCCGTCGGCAAGCGCGGATACGTCGTGGGACTTGGCAACGATAACGTACGAGCAAAACGATAACGACAAAACGATTTCGACAAGCAGCAACGATGCGCCTGCTTTCACCGATACGTTTAGCGTTGACGATAGCGACGTTGAAACGGTTCAAACCGCGTTTCGTGAAAAATTCAGCGACGCAACCGTTGAAAAGCTTTCCGCACCTAGGAATAATAATAGAATCACGTTTACCAGCGGTCGGTCGTCTTACTACGTTGACGTGGACGGAGTCTATAAAGTCACGATTCCGTTCGTGATTTCAACGACGAAATATCGTCGTTATTTAACCGAAGTCGGGGAACTTGAAAACCAATATTTCTGCAACGACGAATTAAGCAAAGTAAAACGCATTTACAGGAAGGATTCGAGGTACGTTGAATACGAAGTCGAAGAAACTCGTTTTTACACCGTTTATTACGTTATAAAATCAGGAGAAAGCGTTTTACGGCCTATATTGAGCGGAAGAATATCGGCATACAGGAACAACAGTAGTAATACCACTAATATTACGTTGACCGGTTATACTCAATTCACTTACAACAACTCGTCGTACACGTATCGTAATAGTAACGGCGCGATTTATACTTCGCAAATCACTTCGGCAAAGTGCGGCTCGGAAACGTTCACGGGAAGCACGGCCGCTTCGCAGGTTAAGGCTCATATCGACGGTTTAGGGATTGACGATTACGTTAAAGACGATTCGGTCGCCGCTTACGAAACGATTGAAGAAATTCAATATAAATACGTTACGCAGGTTAATAGCGCGGGCGTTTTGAAAGCGAGCGTTGAAAATGCGGAAAGGGTTTATAACGACTTCACGCTTTATAAGTTCGTTCTCGGCGGAACGACGGCTTCTTCTTCGGACGCATTGTATATAAACGGCGTCGCTTACGAAAAGAATTATACGAGCGGCGGCGGTTACTTGCTTAATTTCGGCGCGGACGGCTATTCGTTCTCCGATTACGCTATAAAGGAAAGTTCTAACGCCGTAAATATGGAAGCCATATTAAAAGAGGCAAATTCGCACCTTTCCGACGCGGAATTCGGCAATTATTACGGCAATTATTACTGTTATAACGGAACGACGAGGTCGGTGAACGGAAGGAGTTACGTTAACGGCTACGTTTATAGGCTTTTGACAAACGAAAACGGATTTTATTTCGAGCACGACGGTTTGCCCGAAGCGCGCAAAACCTTCACAACCGTAACCGGTGACGATAGCTTAAAATCCATAATTATAGATTCGGTAAGCAACGGACAGTCGCAAAAAGGCAGGATTATTTATACAAATATCAGAAATGCACAGGGCTATTCCGACCTTTGGTACGGGAACGGATTTTTCGAACTGACTTACAACACGGAAACGCAAATTTATTATTTCAAATCGATGGGCGGCGTGGGAAACGTCACTTACGATGAAACCAACAACCACCGATATAACGTTATCGACGTCGTTAAAGGACAAAATTTATCCGAAAACGCAACGGAAATTTCAAAATTCATAAATATTCGTTACGTTGCCTCAAACGACGCCAAAGGGTACAGCGGAACGGGCGGAAGCGAAGAGGTTGAAATCGTGGCAAGGATAACCGACGACGACGGAACGGTTCACGAGCGTTATTACAAGGTTACCGTCAGGGTTTAAAGCGTAAATTTGCGGGCGGAAAATTCAAGCTCAAATTTCGGTCAGGGTTTACGGTTGAGGTTTACGCTCAAATTTCGGTTAAAAAATAAATGCGCCGCAGCTTTACGGCGGTAATTTACAAATAAAAAAAGGAGGTAAAAAAATGAAAAAGAAAGCGTTTTTCAGAAAGATTTGTTTAACGATTATTCTCGTAGCGTCGATTCTGGCATTTGCGGCAACGGTCGCTTATGCGTTTTTTACCTCCGATTCTTCAAAAAATATAAACGGCTCGATAACGGGAAGCGACGCCGTCGTCCGCGATATATCGTCGTTTTCGGATTTGTGGAAATATTCCGCGGGCGCAAAGGACGAAACCGTGAACGGAATTTCGGTCGTCACGGGGAAGCATAACGACGAATCCGAGGTGTCGGACAAAACCGAGCGAGCGATTTTGCGTTTACAAAAAGACGTAACGCTGGAAGCGGACTTGATTTTCGATACGGACGTTCATATCGACCTTAATTCGCACACGGTTTATTTAAACGGACGAGAACTCGTTATTTCCCATTCCTATCACGGCAGCACGCTCGTTTCAAACGGAGTTTTCGTTGTGGACGAGGCGGGCGAAGAAGCGAGCGCGGCGGGAGAGGGAAGTGCCCGAGAGCCTGCCGCCGAAACTGCGAAAGGCAAGATTTATTTCGACGCGCCGTATTCGGTTTTCACGCTTAAAAACGTTACCTTTAAACTGCGAAACGGCGACGTTTTAAGCGCGGACGATTATGCGTTAAACGTATCGGGAAATGATAAAATAACCGCTTATAAGTCGATTAAAGCCGTTTCT
>CALDMH010000157.1 GCA_937915565.1 uncultured Clostridia bacterium
GCTGCTGCTTGTCCATTTCGCCGAGACCTTTGTAACGCTGTATGTCGCAACGCGGGTTTTCAAGGCAGAACTTTTCCTTGTCCGCGTCGTTATAGAAATAATAATCCACTTTGTTTTTCGTCGCCTTGTAAAGCGGGGGCTGCGCTATATAAACGTGGCCTTGCTCCACGAGAGGGCGCATATACCTGAAAAAGAAAGTGAGAAGAAGTATTCTTATGTGAGAACCGTCGACGTCGGCATCGGTCATACAAATAACTCTGTCGTAACGAATCTTCGTCACGTCGAAGTCGTCGAGCATTCCGCCGCCGAAAGCGGTTATCATTGCCTTAATTTCCTCGTTTTCCAAAACCCTGTTCACACGCGTTTTTTCAACGTTGAGAATTTTACCTCTCAAAGGCAAAATAGCTTGGAAACGCCTGTCCCTGCCCTGTTTTGCCGTTCCGCCTGCGGAATCGCCCTCAACGAGGTAAATTTCGCAAAGTTCGGGGTTCTTTTCCGAACAGTCGGCAAGTTTCCCGGGGAGAGCCGTGGACTCGAAAGCCGTTTTTCTCGTGGCTTCTCTCGCCTTTCTCGCCGCCTCTCTCGCGCGCTTTGCCGTAAGACACTTATTGAGGACTTCTCTCGTGAACGAGGGGTTCTCTTCGAGATAAGAGCCTAAACCTTCGAGCATAGCCTTTTGAACGTATCCTCTCATCTCGCTGTTTCCGAGTTTGGTCTTTGTCTGCCCCTCGAACTGCGGCTCGGGAAGTTTTACGGAAATTACCGCCGTGAGGCCTTCTCTTACGTCCTCGCCCGAAAGTTTATCGTCGTCCTTAACGAGGTTAAGCTTTTTGCCCGCGTCGTTTATAAGCTTGGAAAGAGCGAATTTGAAACCGTCGATATGAGTTCCGCCCTCTTTCGTGTTGACGTTGTTTGCAAAGGCGATTACGTTTTCGTTGTAACCGTCGTTATACTGCATCGCGACTTCAACCGACACGGCGTCGAATTTCTCCTCGAAATACAAAACGTCGCTTATCGGCTCTTTGTTTTTATTGAGATATTCGACGTATTCGACGATACCGCCGTTATACTGCAATTCGTCGCGTGCTTCTCTGCCTTCGCGCTTATCTTCGAGAACGATTTTCAAGCCTTTGTTAAGGAAAGCGAAATCGCGCAGAGTGCTTCTTATCGTATCGTAATTGAATTCCGTAGTTTCAAAAATTTCGGCGTCCGGTTTGAAGGTGATTCTCGTACCGGTAAGGTCGGAATCCTCCAACGTTTGCAAACGGGAGCGCGGAACGCCTCTGTCGTACTCCTGACGGAAATGCTTACCCTTCTGGTAAACGTCAACCGAAGCGAATTCGGAAAGGGCGTTGACGGCTTTAAGGCCGACGCCGTGAAGACCGGAGGATACCATATATCCGCCGCCGCCGAACTTGCCGCCCGCATTGGGCTTTGTCATAACGACTTCGACGGTTGACACGCCTTCTTTTTCGTGTATGCCCGTGGGAATGCCTCTTCCGTTATCCATAACGGAGCAGGAACCGTCCTCGTTGATGGTTACGGTAATGGTGTCGCAATACCCTGCAAGGGCTTCGTCCACGGAGTTATCTACGATTTCCTTAACGAGATGGTGCAAGCCTCTCGCGTCGGTTGAAGCGATATACATACCCGGCCTTTTTCTGATGTGTTCAAGCCCTTCGAGGACTTGAATCTGGTCCGCGCCGTAATCCTTTTCGACTCTGTTTTCGTTATCCATTGTTTTCTCCTGTAATGGCTTTTTCGCGCGAAGAGTTTTCCGCAAAAAGCAAGTTTTTAAGGCAGAATAAAACCTTTATACTTATTATAATATATTATTATAAATAAGTAAAGTAATTTTCCGATATTTCTTCAAATAAAATGCGGTTTTTCGTCGTTTCCGTAAGGCTCGTTTTATTTTCGACCGGCATACCTGCCGAGAATAAAAAAAGCGGAGAAAAATCTCCGCTATGGTTTTATTGATTTTTACGCCCTCCGACAGTTATACTTCAACTCTGTTAAGCATTTCGAGATTGAATTTTCCGTCGCCCTTCAAATATGCCTTCGAGCATATTTTTTTTGCCGATTTAAGCGTTGCGCCAACGTATTTTTTATCGCCCTTATACGCCGCGTAATAAACGAGCGTCCGCATACCCGAAGCCCCGGGGAGAGTGTCGCACTTATCGAGCAGATATTCGAGGTCGCGTATCTTTTCCGCGTCGCCGATTAGAAGGTTCGCAAACAGCATTTCAATCGCCGCTTCGTCGTCCAAATAATCCTCGGCGTTTTGCAATTCTTCGAGCGCGGCGACGATGTCCTTCGGCTCGAAAAGTTCCTCGGCTCTGCGCAGTTTCAACAGGCTGAATCTCGCCTTTATCGATTCCGGCAAATCTGCCTCGCACGAAAACAATTCGGCGTCTATTTCGGCGTAGGATTTCCCTTGATAAAGTTCCTCGGTTATTTCGAGAAGTCTTAATATCGCCTGCTTCTCCTTGCCGTTTGTGAGCATCGTAAGAAGCGTCGAACCGTCGTTATCGGGAACGAACCCCGGAACGGCGTTTATTATAAGAATAACGAGCGACAAAGGCATTCCGCAAAAGAATATCGCGCCGACGGGAGCCGCGAGAACTATAAAAATTATAAAACCCGCAACGAGAATCGCCGAAGCGACGACGCTGCCTAAAATTCCGCCGGCAACCGTTCTCGCGTATCTCTTGTCGAGGTCGTCCTTAACGGTCGGAATAACGTCCGTCGCGCCGAGATACGGATTTTTGAACGATACGGAAAATTTCTTTATCGCCTGCTTGTCGTATTTAAAAATCAAAAACGAAAAACTCGCTACTTCAAAGCCGTTTTTCTTTGCGGCCAGAACGTGCCCGCCTTCGTGAAAAAGCGCGGATAACGTCCAGCCGATAAGCAAACCGCAAAGGAGCAATAACAGCCGAACCCACGCGTTTGCGGTGAGCGCGAACGAGATGAAAACGGCGATAAGAACCGCGCATATATACATCACGGTAATCAAAATATTTCTTTTTATTCCGTCTTTTTTAGCGCGTTCCATAACTCTCCTTTCGCTTTCGTTTCAGCCGATTATTCCGCGTTTAATTAAAAACCCGAGCATATTATCGTTTTCGCTTACGGCAATACTTCCGATTTTGAATTCCGACATTATTCTCGTGAGCAAATACACTCCGCCCACGATTATTTCGGCCCTTCTCGCGCCGATTTTTAGCTTTTCTATTCTTTCAATTAAGCTCGCTTTTTTTATCTTCTCGTAAGTTTCGACGACTTGTCCGTACGACATTTCCGTTCCGTTCACGGATTCGCGGTCGTATTTTTCAAGCCCGAGGAAGCACGCGCAAAGCGAGGTTGCAGTTCCTCCGACCGCGTAAAATTTCACGCCGCTCGGCACTTTGCCGTATTCTCCAACGTGCGAATCGACGAGACTTTTCAGTTTTTTCTCGTCCTCGCCGCAGAAATCCTTCAAACGCACCGCTCCGAGAGGAAGCGAATGACAATATACGGTTTTTCCGCCTTTCCTGACGGCGATTTCCGCACTTGCTCCGCCTATATCGATAATTCCGCCGTCGCCGCCGCAAAGCGCGCCGGCAAGCCCTATTTCGCCCTCTTCTTCGCCGTCGATTATCTCAACGTCTATACCGGTCTTTTTTTTCACCGCCTCGACGAACTCCGAGCCGTTTTTCGCGCTCCTTACAGCTTCCGTTGCAAACGCGTAAATTTTTTGCGGATTAAATTCCTTAACCTGCCCTAAAAGTTTCTCGATGCCCGCGAGCGTTCTTTCGACGGCGGGCTTTTTAAGTTCTTTTTTTTCGTCGATTCCCTCGCCGAGCCTCGTCGTTTCCAAACTTTGGAACAAAGTTTTCCCCTGCGAGCGGACGAGCGTGCGAACGGAGTTAGAACCGACGTCGAAAACGGCAACGACGCCCGTTTTATCAGTCGTTATCGCCATTTTTGTAAATATAACCTATCTGGCGCGCTCTCTCCTCGATTTTCCATCTGGTAAGCCACGCGTCAACTTCTTTGTTCTCGTCGCCTATTTCCTGCTCTAACTTTTGTATTTCGTCGCGAAGTTTTAAAACTTCTCTTTTTTTCGTTTCCATTGCCACGAGCTGATAGACCAGAACCGCTATCAATACGAACAACAATACTACCGCCGTCGCCGTTCCCGCCGATACGAGCCGCCTTAATTTTTTTTCGGACACTGCGTTTCCTCCATAGTAATCGGGCAATACTTTTCCCGATTTTATTATACGCTTTTTCAAACAAAATTGCAAGCGTTTTATTAAAACTAACGTTTTCAAGCAAAAATCCCGCCGCAACGCCGACCGCCATATACGCCCTGAAATCGGGAAACTCGAAAACGAGCGACAGCCTTTTGAAAACGACGCAACAAGGAATGACGAACGAAACGTCGAAAACGGGTTTTAAAAATTTTTCCGCTTTAACTCTTTTTTCCTTTAAAATCTCGTCCGCGGCGCAAATCGGGAAATAGACGCTCCCGCAAACGATACCTATCAAAACGCACTCGGCAAAATAATAAAACTGCCCGTCGGTGACAAACATTACTTAAAGAACCTCTTTAACGCGGTTTGCCCTCCGGAAAGGAATTTTACGCTTCCCACCGCGCCTATAAGCTTAAATTCGCCCGTTTTCTTTTCAAATTTGACTATTTTTAGTCCTTCGCCGCAAATCAACACTTTTCCGCCCTCGGCGAGATTGAGCCTTATTTCTCTTTCGTTGAAGGAAATAACGTCCCCCACCCCGCTTGCGACAAGCGACTTTTTATATTCGATAACGAAATTAGGAATAACTTTATCCATAAAAAAACCTCCCATAAAAATCTATGAGAGGTTATCCGTTATAATTCGTTATTATTCGTTTCAGTTAAGTTTTTGGTCGCCGAATTTTATCCAGCCGAGCTTACGGAACAGTTCGGAAAACCCAAACGACAACGCCGCGGGAAGAATGAAAAGCAAAAGAGCGATTCCCACGGCAAGCACGACGGGATTCATTCCCACGCTCGCCTCTATCGTTCCGAAAACGCCTACGAGTCCGCTCGTACCCATTCCTCCGCCCGTCGCGTTGCACTTCAACTTAAACAAACACGTTGAAACAGGACCTAAAATCGCGCTGGCGATTATTTCGGGAAGCATTATCACGGGTTTTTTCATTATATTCGGAATTTGAAGCATACTCGTTCCTATTCCTTGCGAAATCAACCCCGATATACCGTTTTCCCTGAACGAGGCGACGGCAAAACCTATCATATGACAACAGCAACCGACAACCGCCGCTCCGCCCGCTATAAGCATAGCGTCGTCCGTAATTCCGCTTGCGACGGAAATCCATATCGCCGCGGAAGACGTTGGCATCGTGAGCAAAACGCCCATAATCACCGAAATGATTATTCCCATAAAGAACGGGGTGATTTCGGTGGCTATGGAAATTAAGTTTCCGAGTTTTGAAATAAGCCAGATAAAAGGATATGCGACGAAGCAACCGGCAAAGCAAAGCAATAACGTTCCGAGCGGAACTACGAGAATATCGAGTTTTGTTTTGCCTGCGTAAAGAGAAACTATTTCTATCGCCATAAGCGCAACGACGTACGCCCCGATCGGATTGCCGCAAACGCCGAGCGCAACGGATGCGTTCTGCATTATTATTTTATCCGAAAACGCGCCCGCAAAGCCCGCCACCGCTGCGGAAAACGTAACGAGTTTTCCTCTTTTAAGAGCGTTGGCTATGCCTACGCCTATTCCCGCGCCCATAAGAGTTTTGGCAAAATTCGCTATCGCCATAAGCGCGTTCCCGACGTAATTGTCGCCAACCCAGTTCGCTATCATAGCCAGAATCGTCCCTGCGATAAGCGTGCAGAAAAGCCCTTGCGCCATACCCGAAAACGCGTCGATAAACCACCTCGACGCAAGTTTTTTAACGACTGCCATAACTCCGTTTTCGTTTTTCCCGCTTTCGGTTACTTTACTTTCGGCATTTTTGCTTTCGGGTTTTTCACTTTCGCAAAGTCCGTTTTTTTTTCGTTCGTTTTTTTCGTTCATAACAAATTTCACTCCGAAATAAGCGTGAGTTTATTGTCCGCTTGGTCGCACGAGGTGAGATAATACTCCACGCCGTTTTTTACTATTTTCAAATCGGTTCTGCAATCTTTTCCGTGCAGGTGACCGTAAACAACCTTTTTTACGTCGGCTTCTTCAAAAATTTTCGTAAAAAGCGAATCTTCGCGCCGTACGTTAAACGGCGGATAATGAATAAGACATATCATTTCGTCGCCGTCCTCTTTCACCTTTTGCGCGGCTGACACCGCAAGTTTTAACCGCTCCGCTTCGCGATAATATATTTTTCTGTCCTGCTCCTTGAAATCCGGCGAACCTTCGACGCACCAGCCTCTCGTTCCGCAAATAATCTTATTTCCGAATTTCACGCAGTCGTTTTGAAGAGCGTAAAAGCCCTCGGGAAGAGAATTTCTTATTTTAGATATACTTTTCCACCAGTAATCGTGATTGCCGCGTATCAGCGTTTTTTTGCCTTTTAAAGGAATTAAAACCGAGATGTCTTCCAACGCTTCGGGAAGTTCCATCGCCCAGCTTATATCGCCGCCGATTAAAACCACGTCGTCGTCGCTTACCTTTTTGTGCCAGTCTTCAAAAATCTTTTCGAGATAGTTTTCCCACTTCGAGCCGAAAATATCCATAGGCTTCGAGCCTTTGCTGCACATATGAAGGTCGCTGACGGCAAAAATTCTCACTTGGTTTTTCCTCCTTTATCGATTTTATCACTTTCTGCCTTTTTTTTCAAGTCTTTTAACGCGCGCAACGCAAAAAGCTTAACGTGCGTAACGTAAATGTTTAACCGTTCACGGCACAAAAAAAGCCCGAAGGAATTATCCTTCGGGCAAAGTTGACGTCGTCGTCAGGTGTTCCCCGGGTAAATCGGTAAATCAAAGAATCCCGAACATACCTCA
>CALDMH010000158.1 GCA_937915565.1 uncultured Clostridia bacterium
TAAAAACAAAATAGAAATATACTTCAACTACTCAGATAAAACAAGACCCGACGACGATAGTCGAAGGGTCTTTATTTTTTACAAAAAAGAAGACGTTATCTATATCGACAAACACCTCTTTTGTTGCGACGCCGAGCCGTTTAAGTATAATTTGGAGTTTTATATTTGAATTTTAGGCAAAAAAAAGACCGAGAAGAACCTATTTCTCCCGGTTCAACTCGGTTTGTTATCGAGCTTTACTCTGTTACGGAATTGTAAGGAGCAAAACGATAACGGTACTCAAAACTCTGCAACGCCCATTTCGTTTTGCGACGGAATAGCGTTTTGCCCGACTTCTTTTCTTTTTATAACCTTTTGGCAAAACGCGTCACCGTGACGCGGCGCGCAATAACTCAATTTATTCTCTAAAAACAAGCGCGCCGTCGTCAGCGGCGACATCTCCGGTTAGCAGCTCCAAAACGAACGTTTAAGAATGAATGAGAACAAAAAAAACCGAATTAAACCATTACCGGTTCAATTCGGTTCGTTTTGGAGCTGCTAACCGGAATTGAACCGGTGACCTCGTCCTTACCAAGGACGCGCTCTACCAACTGAGCCATAGCAGCATATCGCATAAAAAACGTTTTCTTTCAACGCCATATTATTCTATCATATCGGCTTAAAAAAAACAACCTTTTTTACGCGGTTTTTTATCTTTTTTAAATTTTTTTGGTTTTATTTACCCGTTCCGCCAAAATTCCAAGCAGAAATTTCGTCGCCTTTAACCATAAAGGCCTCCTTTGCAATTCTCGCCATAGGCTCGTCGGCATAGGAATCGGAGTAAAATTTTTCGGGTTGTTCGTCACCGAAAACCTCTTTAAATCTACGAACTTTCTCCTCGTTGTAGTTATAAGTACCGGTTAATGCGCCCGTTTTTTTATCCATACGAGTGCCGATAAGCTTAACCCCGAGTTTTTTCGTGATTGGCAAAAGAATAAATTCCGGCGTTGCCGAAACGATTACGTCGTCGTCGCGCTTAACGTTTAAATACCATCGTTTAACGTTCTTTTCGTGCGTCGCCCAAAATTCTTCCAGCTCCTTGTCGACGTCGGTCAACGCTTTTAAAAAACCGAAAATTTTCACTCGGGCATAATCGCGAGAAACAAGTTTCAATTTTTTCTGCAAAAACCTGTAAAACTTGTATCTCCGCTCGTACTTCTTCATCTCGGGATATTTTGCGAAAACGTATTCTATAAAATGAAATTCGCTATCGCCGTAATATATCGTTTCATCAAAATCGTAAGCATTCATAAACGCGTGTTTTTAAGATAAAAGTGGGGCTATAAGTCGATTAACGGGCAATTTTTACGTTCATCAAAGAAGATAGACGGGGAAATCGTCCTCACCCAACCTCTTGACGAGAGCGAACTTCTCTTCTTTCACGTCCACGCAGGTCTCCGGTTTTTTCACTGCTTTTTCCGTGCACTCGGACGTTGCACCGCACTTTTTGAGCTCGGTTTTCATCTTTTTTGCGTCGCCGTTAAGCACAACGGCCTTAACGACGGTTATTCCAAGTTCTTTAAGCGCGTTAAGCCTTTTTACGCCGTCGATAACTTTAAGCGAATCGCCGTCCTTAACGAGAATAACGGGCAAAATAACGCCGTTTTCCTTAACGGATTTAACAAGCGTGGGGCAAGCTTTGCCGGATTTATACGAAATATCGCCGACAAAGACCTCCGCTATCGTCGTATCGAGCGTTTTTTGTTCGGTTTTTGCGGGCTTTTTAGTAGCCACGGCTCTTTTTACACTTTCTTTTCCGATAGGCATAACCTTTTTCCTCCTGAATTTTTAATTATAATTTTTTCAACAACTCGTCGGCCAACGCTCCGTATTCAGTCGCGCTCCTTGCGGAACGTCTGAACGCGCCGACGGGCTTGCTGTTATCCTGCGCCCACTCGACGGAGCTATCCAAATGAATTACGTTTTCAAAAACGGTTATTCCCTTCGTGTCGCGCAAGGTTTCCATCGTTTGTTTAAAGTAATTTTTCCTTGCGTCAACCTTCGTAACCACGATTCCCGCAAGTTCGAGCGAAGGAGAAATTTCCTTCACTTGCTCGACGAAATCGAACATATTCGCCAAACCGAACAGTCCCCAAGGGCTTGCTTCCACGGGCAATATGAGTTTATCCGAGGCGCACAAAATATTCATCACCCAGCAACCGAGCGTCGGCGGGGCGTCGATAAGAACGTAATCGTAAACTCCGCTTTCAACGACGGGAGAAAGAAGTTTTTTCAAAACGACTTCTCTTTGCCATTTTCCGAAAAGCTCGAATTCTATCGAACTCATAAGCGTTGACGAAGGAATTATGTCCACGTTTTCATAATCGGTTTTATAAATATATTCGTCGAGCGGTTTTTGCTCCCTGAGCGCGCCGTAAAGATTTTTCCCGCTTGCGGCTATTTCGAGCGATTTATCCTCGTCGAAATAGGAAAGCGTGAGATTCAGCTGCATATCGCCGTCGATAAGCAAAACCTTCTTGCCTCTTGCGGCAAAAGCGTAACCCAAGCTTGCGCAAGTTGTTGATTTTCCGCTTCCGCCTTTATTATTTGCAAAACATATCACTTTCGTTTTCTTCATAATAAACTCCAAAACACGCCGTTAATCGACTTATAGGCGCACTTTTTTATTTTATTCCGCATCCTCGGGATACAGACATTCCACTTTCGCTTTTTCAAATCTTTCAAGCCAATCTTTCGGCGGCTTCACGTCCGTGACGATTACGTCCACGTCCGAAAGAGTTCCGACGACGTTAAAAGCTATGTGATTGAACTTCGAGCTATCCACCGCAAGCACTCTCGTATCGCAATTTTCGAGCATAACGCGCTTTGTGGAAGCGTGCATATCGTGCGAATCCGTGAAACCTTTATCGATGTCGAACCCTTTGCAAGAGATAATCGAAGCGTTGACGTGAAACCCCGAAATCATTTTATCGGCCTGATTTCCGACCAGCGCAAACGAATCCTCGCCCAAAAGCCCGCCACTCGAAAATATTTTAAGGTTTTTCGCGTCTTTAAGTTCGATTAAAATTTCAAGCGAATTGGTGATTATCGTGAGATTTTTTCTATCCTTTATGCGGCGCGCGATGAAAAGCGCGGTGGACGACGAATCGAGCATTATGCTCATATTGTCGGTTATCCTGTCCGCAACGAGTTCCGCGATTTTTTGTTTTCCGATAACGTTCGTGCGTTTTCTCACGGCAAGCGGCATATCCGATTGTAAATTTTCGTTTAAAACCGCTCCGCCGTAAGCCTTCACAACCAACCCTTCGGCTTCGAGTTTTTCGAGGTCGCGACGAATCGTTTCTTCCGAAACCTCAAACATAGCCGCAAGTTCGCTCACGACCACTTTTTTTTCTTCTTGTAATATCGATAATATCCTGTTTTTTCTTTCAACTGCCAGCATCTTTTTCCCCTGACGTTTTTTTGATAAACGACGCGCCAAATTGCATTTTTATAAACGATGCGTTAAATTATATTTTTGATGAGCAACGCGTTAAATTGCGATTTTCGCTAATCAAAAGCATTGAGGCGCGCTAAATGCTAAATAAGCAAAAAAAGCCTTCGCAAACTCTTATTTGCGAAAGCTTTGAGATTACAAAATCTTTTCGATTAACTTTCTGTCCGGACGAGCAATCACGGTGGCGTCGAGAAGCATTCCGCTTTCCGAAACGACCGCTTTCGCCCTGTCTACCGCGGCCTGAACCGCCGCGACTTCACCCGTAAACGTAACGTAAGATTTTCCGCACATTCCTTTCGCAAGCCTGATTTCAATCAGGGTTATTTCGGACGTTTTGACCGCGTTATCCGCCGCGACGATGATTTGCGCCGCGTCGAAAGTTTCGATAACGCCGAGCGCGTTCACCGTTTCCACGTCCACGTTCGTCGTTCCGATTATCGCGGGGAAAATCGAAGCGTCGGGATTGCCGAGAACGAAACTATCGATACTCTTTTCTCCGTCCGAATTGTTTGCGGCTTCAACCGCGGCTTTCACCGCGCTTAAATCTCCCGTGACTATCGCGATATATTTCCCGGGGCAAACGGTTTGCGCTTCGATTATGTCTACCTCCGAAGTTTTAACCATTATATCCGTTGCGGTGATACCTGCGCACACCGTTTTAAATTCAATCATTCCTATGGCTCTGCCCATTAGTCTACCTTCTTAATCGTGATACTCTTTCCCGAAACACCCGTAACGAATCCGCTTATCGAAGCGTGAATATTGACGGAAAGTCCGTCCGCCGCTTTCGCTATAACCTGACCTCTTTCAACTTTATCGCCGACCTTCACAACGGGAATCGCCGGCGCGCCGATATGCTGGGAGCAAAGCTCATTAACTTCCGAAAACCCGTCTATAAGTCGATTATCGAGGGGTGCGGTCGCCTGATACTTCTTTACGCCGAGCCTCGAAGCGAGCCTTTCGAGAGGCACTCTTCTGAAATCTCTCATCGCGTTTACTTTGCCCGCTTCCACGTTTTTCGGCGGTTTCACGCCGTTTGCGCGAAGCGCGCCTTTAACCGCCTGAACGAGTTTTCTCGGAGAAAGCCCTTGCGGACAAGCGTACATTTCGCACACTCCGCAACCCGAACAGTAAAACGTGTTTAAAAACGCCGAAACGTCGCTGAAATCGTTGCAAGCAGCCGCGCGCATTATCTTATGCGGTTCTATCGGGTGTCCTACGTTATATCTCGGGCACATTTCCGTGCAACTTCTGCACTGACAACAACTTGCCGCGGCTCTTCCGAGCTCGATTTTAACGTCCGATTTGAGTTTGTTTACAACGTAAGCGTCCGACGGAAGCACGAAAACGGAGTTCGTGGTTTTGGTGACGGAATCGCTCGGTGAAGCCAGCTTGCCCATCATAGGTCCGCCAACCCAGTAAACGAAATCCTTTATAGTTTCTCCGCCTGCCAGCTTAACCGCTTCCGAAAGCTTTGCGCCGAGCGGAAGCCTTAACGTTTTAGGTTCTTTAACTTCGCCCGCAATGGTGACGAGTTTTGAAATAAGCGGCTCGCCCTTCAACGCATAATAAGCGTTGTACATAGTTTCCACGTTGAAAACGGCAACTCCGCATTCGATGGGAAGCCCGCCGGGGCGAACGACCTTGCCGGTTGCGTCGTAAATAAGCATAACCTCGTCGCCGGCAGGATAAACCTTTCTTAAAATTTTGATTTTTAAGGCAGGATATTCGGGAAGAAGAGCCGTAACGGCTTCAATCGCTCCCTTATAATGTTCCTTGATGCAAACGATACCCTCTTTTGCTCCTACGGTTTTTCTCGTTTCCTCAAAAGCCGAGACGATTTCCTCGGCGTGGAATTTCAAAAGCTGTCTGTGCAATCTCAAAAGAGGTTCGCATTCCGCGCAATTAAGCAGCACCGTTTGTGCGTCGTTATTAAGTTTTGCGTAAGTGGGAAAGCCCGCCCCGCCTGCTCCGACGATTCCGGCTTCCCTGTAAATTTTGCTTAAAGCGCCTAATTCCATATTACTCTAAATTTTGTCCTTCGTCGATAATTCCCACGATAGCCGCGTCGACGGGCGATTTTTCCATATCGCAACCTATCCTCGCCGCGCTACCCTGCGCAACCAATACGAGCTCGCCTATCCCCGCGCCGACCTTATCGATTGCGACTATGCGGTTTTCGACTTTAAGGCTCGGAATGGGTTCGACAATCATAAACTTGCTTCCGACGAGATTATCGCATTTTCTTGTGGATACGACAGAACCAACAACTTTTCCTATAATCATTTTATCGTCCTCTCCGATAAAATCTCAGTCCTTAACAATCTCGGCTTTCATACCCGTGCGGATTTCGGCGGCGTTCGCCTCGTCCGTATCGATATGCATTTCGAGCGTGAAGGAAGGATTAACTCTTATAAGTACGTTATTGAAAGTGGTTGCTCTTTCGTTATCCACCTTAACCGAAACTATATCGCCGTTTTTAACTCCGGCTCTTTCGGCGTCGGCAGGCGACATATGTATATGACGCTTGGCAATGATGCAACCCTCTTTCAAATAAACCACTCCGCAAGGCCCTACGACCGCTATCGGCGCAGAACCCGCTATATTTCCGGACTCCCTGACGGGAGCTTTAATTCCGAGTTTAATCGCGTCCGTTGCGGAAATTTCCACCTGCGACGCACTTCTGACAGGGCCTAAAATTCTTACGTTCTCAATCGCGCGGAGTTTTAATCCGACGATTGTAACGAGTTCGTTAGAAGCGAACTGACCGCCCATCAAATCTTTCTTTTTCGTAAGTTGATACCCCTTTCCGAAAAGGGTTTCGACGTCCGCCTGGGTTAAGTGAATATGCCTTGCGGAAACACCCACTGGAACTAAAAAACCTGTGGATTTATCGTCTTTTTTAAGGCTCTCGATAACGAGCCTCGTGATTTTCTCAATATCGCAATTATCCATAAACTATTCCTTTTTGCGATTTATTTTTGCTTTTACGAACTATTTTTGCGTACAACTAAAATATACGAGCCGAAAAATGCTCGAAAATCAATGCGGACGAGGCCGCCGACAAACGACGAGTTTCGTTTTGCCGTTACGCGTTTTGCGTTATTTATGTAGTGGCGTTTTCTCTTTCGCCGCCGCGAGACGAATTTTCGCCTTCGCGGCGGCGAAACAAAAACGTAGTTTTAAGCCGATAAATGATTACCGACCGACTCTTCCGTTAAAATTATTTTAAAACGGGAAGAATCTTCTCGACGTCCTGATGAGGTCTGGGAATTACGTGAGTTGCAACGAGCTCGCCGAGTCTGG
>CALDMH010000159.1 GCA_937915565.1 uncultured Clostridia bacterium
GATGTAAAAGCGAGGACGTGAGAGAGATAGCTTTTTACAAAACCGGCGTCACGCTATGAGCGTTTTTTTATCCGTTCGGTATATAAACGGCATATAAACGACGTATAAACGCAAAATTAAAACTTCCTTATTTCGTTCGGGGTTTTGTTGAACGCCTTTTTAAACAGGTGGTAAAAATGCGAAACGTTGTTAAACCCCGTCGCCTCGCAGATTTTTTCAACCGAAAGGTCGGTCGTTTGGAGCAGGTGCAGGGCGTAATCCGTCTTTTTGCGGTTGAAATAATCGGTCATAGTAGTTCCGAGATTTTTCTTGAAAATGCGGCGCATATAATCGGGATTATATGCAAATTCTTTTGTTAAATCGGCGACGGACGAGGTGAAATTCTCGCCGGCGTTGAACTTTGAAAGCAATGAAATCAGCCATTCCGGCGAATCGTCTTTGGTCTTTTGCAGATAACTCTCGATTAAAAAGTGGAGTATCGAGGTCACGAGCGATTTTGAAACCATAATATGCCCGAGATTATCGGGCGGAAGAAACATATACGGCACGAATTTGTTAAGCGTTGCCATTTGCTCGAACGAAAGGGTGAACGTGCGCCGGAATTTTTCGGCCAGAATATCCTCGAAAAGCCCGTCGTAGAAAAAGTCGCAGGCTTCCTTGAAGTATTCGGTGTCCATAAGAATGTCTATATGGTGGAATTTATTCTTCCCGTCGTAGGTGAAGCCGTGCACGTCGGAGGGGATTAAAAGCCCTGCCGCGCCCGCTTCCAAAACGAAGCTTTTCTTGTTGAAAAGATGCGTGCCCGTTCCCTCGATAACGTAAAAAAACTCGATATAAGTGTGACGATGCGGAGAACTGTTTTCGTTGAAAGTCTTTCTTATATACATTCTGTATTTTTGCGTGTTGTCGCGCGTGCCCCAGTCCGAATAATCCAAAGTGGAAACCTTTCGCGTCGAATCGTTCATATCGTTTCTCCTTGTTTTTTGTGAAAACATTATATTCCGCGGAAAAGGGTAAAGTCAAGCAAAAAGTCGGTTTAGTACAAAAAATAGTATTTTTACGATATTGTAAAGGGCGAGCGAAAGTCTTATAATATAGTCGCCCGATACGGTTGCCGTGAGGTTCGTCGCGGCGGGGCTACGGTAATTTTGAAAAATCAACGACGAATTTCAAAAAATCGTAACGCAAATAAATTTAGAAAAACAAAAAATAGCGAGGGACGTCCCTCCTTTCGTCTTGCGACGAAAGGAAACGGTTCTTATAAGCAAAATTTTCACAAAACGGAAAAATCTGAAAATCATCAGGAGGATAAATAGATGAGAAAAAAAGTAACACTGACAGCGTTGTTTGCTTGCGTTTTTGCGCTTTGTTTAACGGCGTTTGTCGCAATCAGCGCGCCGCAGGCGAATGCCGACGGCGAAACGTACACGCTTAAATTTTTACCTGCGGAATTCGACCGCGAATTGTCAACCTCGGGATTGTGGGATAGCATAAAAAATCACGCTACTCCGCCGGTTGAGAACGAAGAGGGCGGCGTGACGATGAGCCGTCCCGAAGGAACGACGGGTAACGTCAATTATTATCTTGGATATAATAACAGGTTCAACGTCGAGCAGGGCAAGACTTATATCGTTTCGTTTAAAGCGAAAGGGAGCGTTACCGGCGTTTTGTTCCCGATTGCTCCGCAATTAAACGCTGATGGAACGACGAATAAAGAGAGTTACGGCTACGCGAAAAATTTGCCGGCAGCTTCCGAAGATTACGTTGAAACTTCTTACGAATATACCGTAACGGGAGCAAGCGGCGCGTCGTACCTTTTATTCCAGCTCAGGAGCGGAACGGGCGATTTATACGTTAAGGATTTCAGATACTACGAAAAAATCGAAAAGAGCGTAACGGCAGGCGAAGCAATCGGAGAACTTCCCGCTATTACCGAAAAAGCAGGTTACGTTGGACGTTGGAAGATTGACGGAAAAGCCGTTACTTCCGACACCGTTTATAACTACGGCGGAGATAAAACGGCCGAAATCGTTTATAAAGAAGCGCGTCGCATTACGTTTTTATCCGACGATTACGATTACGATATAGCTTCGTCCACGGAAAGCTGGTACGTAAACGATAACGTTCCCGTTCCCGAAATTTCCGGTGGAGAAGCCGCAATGAAAAGAGCGGATAGCACCGTTACCTATTACGCCGGCAGACGCAGAATCGTCGGCACGAAAGGCGCAGTATATAAAATAAGTTTCAAAGCAAAAAGCGCAGACGGCGTGAGATTTGCGATGTTCGGCATTTCGATGGATTACAACAGCGAGAATAAACTTGCCGAAAAATGGGATTTATTGACCGATAAAACGCTTAACGGCAACGAATATTCCGATTTTGAATTTGAGTTTACCGCTCACGAAAACGGAAACGTGAGTTTCGCCGTTCAGCTTCTCGGCGGAACGGGAACTTTGACTTTTAAAGAAGTCAGGTTATATGAAAAAATCGTAAAGAATGCGGCAATAGGCGAAGCAATCGGCGAACTCCCCGAAATACCCGTAAAAGACCGTTATGCCGACGGATATTGGGCGGTTGACGGAAAAGAAATTTCCGCAGATACCGTTTGCGATTACGACGGAGATAAAGTCGCAAAAATCGTTCGCAAAAGGCTTTACGATTTAGCGCTCGTTTCGGACGATTATTATTACGATATGGCCTCCTCGACGGAATCGTGGAAGCATTATAACGTTCCCGAAATGAACGAGGAAGGCGGCGCGACTCTTACCCGCAGCGCGGACGTTGCTTCCGGTACGGCTGTAAATTATCTCGGAGGCGAGGGTAAGTACCGCGTTACGGAAGGAAAAACTTACGTCGTAACGTTCAGTATGAAATGCGATAACGTTCATATGAATATCGCGCTCAATTCGCCGCAATGGACGCTTCTTCATTCCGCTTGGATAAACAATACGGAATATAAGGATTATAAACTCGTTTACACCTGCGATAAATCGGGGCAGGCTACGGTTATCTTCCAGTTGGATGCCGGAAGCGGAAAGATTTACTTGAAAAATCTCAGATTTTACGAGTCGTTTGGCGAAAAAACCTTGACAGAGGACGAAGCGTTAAGCGAAGTTCCCGCAATCGATAAGGTCGCGAAGCACGGTTACAAATGGGCTTGGATGGCAGGCGAAACCGAAGTTAAAAACGGAGATTTGCTCACTGCCGACACCGTGGCTACGCCCAAGGAAATCGCTCTTACCCCCGCGCACGTTATAAAAGAAGTTTCCCAAAAGGCGGCGACTTGCGAAGAAGCGGGTTATAAAAAGCATTACGCTTGCGAAACCTGCGGAGAATACTTCCTTGACGCCGAAGGCTACGAGGCTATCGAGGATATAAACGAATGGAAAAACGGCGACGGCAAAGAAGCCGCGCTCGGTCACGACCTTACGAAGGTTGACGGTCTTGCCGCAACCTGCACGACGGACGGATATAAGGAAAGTTACGTTTGCTCCGTCTGCAACGAGGCTTTTGCGGACGAAAACGCGGAAAAAGCCATTGCGAATATAGACGAATGGAAAGTCGGCGAAGGCAGAATCGCGGCGAAAGGTCACGATACGGAAGAGGTTGAAGGCGTTGCCGCAACCTGCACCGCGGACGGCGTGAAGAAATATTACGAATGTAAGGTTTGCAACGCTTGCTTTAAGGACGCGGAAGCAGCCGAAGCGATTGAAGACGTTGAAGGCTGGAAGGCCGGCGAAGGAAAGCTTGCCGCAAAAGGACACACTCCCGCGGAAGCTTGGACGAGCGACGGTGAAAATCACTGGCACGTCTGCGAGGTTTGCGAAATCGTGTTGGAAGAGAGCAAAGCGGCTCACACCTTCGGCGACGGAGAAATAACCACTCCCGCAACCTGCAAAGAGGAAGGCGTTAAAACGTTTACCTGCGAAGTTTGCGGAAAAACCAAAACCGAAAGCGTTGCGAAAATCGCTCACTCTTACGACGAAGGCAAGATAACGAAACCCGCAACCTGCAAGGAAGAGGGAGTTAAAACGTTCACTTGCTCGGTTTGCAAGGAAACCAAAACCGAAAAAATCGAAAAGATTGCTCACAAGGAATCGAGCGAATGGTCGAAGGACGAAAACGGACATTGGCACGTTTGCGAAGTCTGCAACGAAAAACTTTCCGAGGCGGCGCATAAGGACGACGACAAGAACGGCAAGTGCGACGTTTGCGGTGCGGAAGTGAAAGGTGAAACTCCTTCCGAAAGCGGTAAAGATTCGACCAAGGATTCAGGAAGTTCGAGCGGAAGCGGTAAAGGTTGTTCTTCCGGTTTGAACGGAGCTATGGGAACTCTCGCGTTTATGGCTATTGCGGCGTTCGTCGTTAAAAAACGCGGCAAAAAGGAGTGAGCCGAGAAAGCCGAAAAAAATAAAGCCGAAAACGGCAAGCGAAAAGCGAGCCGCGGCAAAAGCGGGAATTAAAAGGTAAATTTCCGCAGAAATAAACGATAACTAAATTCAGATAAAATTACGCCGACGCTTCCGATTTCTCGCGAGAAATCGGAAGCGTCGGCAAAAGGATTGTATGGCAGACAAAAAGGGAAAAGGAATTCTTCGTTTCGACAATAAAACGATGAGGCTTGGGTTTATGGTAAGCGCGTTGGCGTTGCCTACCGTAGGCTTTTTGCTGTTTTTCGTTTACGTAAACGCGGATTCCATACTTATGGCTTTTCAACGCCCCGATTATTCGAGCGGCAAATTGATTGAGCGGTGGTCGCTCGATAACTTTCAGAGGATATTCAACACGAGCGGCGGAGATTACAAGGAGCTTATCGAATCTTTAAGAAACACCTTGATTTTCTTCTTTGCGGATTTGCTTATAGTTTTTCCGCTTTCCATCGTGATGAGTTATTTCTTCTTTAAGAAAATCGCCGGGTATAAGGTTTTCAGATTTATTTATTACCTTCCGACGATAATTTCCTCGTCGGTACTCGTCGTGCTTTTCAAGTACGCGATAGGCTCGGGCGGAGTAGTGCAGGCGTGGAGAACCAAACACGGGTTGCCGTATTTAAACCTTTTGTCGAAAGAGCCGCAGGCTTTGCTCACCGTTTTGTTTTATACGATAACGTTCAGCTTCGGCGGCAACATAATCGTTATAGGCGGTTCGATGAACGGAACGAATCAGGAAGTTCTCGAAGCCGGCAGAATCGACGGGTGCGGCTGGATACGCGAACTCGTGTCGCTCGTTATCCCTATGATGTGGCCTACGATTTCCACTATGCTTATTTTAAGGTGTGCGGCGGTTTTGTCCGCAAGCGGACCTATCCTCGTGTTCACCAAGGGCGCGAACGGAACGATGACGCTTTCCTATTTGCTTTACGCGCTCGTTTGGGGCGGAGATAACGGTCAGAGCAAAGACCTTTACTACGCCTCCGCCGTGGGAATTATGATGACTTTAATCGTTTTCCCGCTGGCGATGATTATAAAGCATTTCGTTTACAGCGATAAAAGAGATAAAGAGGACGTGTTATGACAAAATTAAAAAAATTGCGGGGAAGCGACAAATCGACGGCGCAAAAGGTCGGTTCGACGATAGCTTTCGTGATATTCGTTTTATACGCCGCGTTCATTCTTTTCTTTTTCCTGTTCGCGTTTCTGATTGCGATAAAAAAGGACCAGAGCGCGTATATCGACGACAGAATAGCCGGCAGGCTGTTCTGTTGGCCGGAAAATCCCACGTTTAAAAACTTTCTCGGAGCTTTCGAGAGCTGGAACGGAATCGTCGAGGACGCAACTTACCTCGATATGTTTATAAATTCCGTGTGGATTTCCGTTTTAAGTCCGCTCGTGGCGGCGTTCGTCACGGCGACGGTTACTTACGTTCTCGTGTTTTACAGTTCTAAATTCACGAGAGGCATTTATAAGCTCGGAGTATTCATTTCGATACTTCCAATTTACGGCGCGGCGGGCGCAACGTATAAATTGCTCACCGATATTCATCTTATCGATTCGCCGTTGATGTTTTTAACGCACGTCACGCTGTTCGGCGCGAACTTCTTCTATTATTACGCTTTTTACAAGGCAATATCCTGGCAGTATGCCGAGGCGGCGTTTATCGACGGGGCGGGGCATTGGCAGGTTTACCTTAAAATAATGCTCCCGATGCTCATTCCGAGCGCGACGGCTCTTTACGTTATGGGCGTAATCGGTATGTGGAACGATTATTCCACGATACTTCTTTATTATCCGAGCTTCCCGACGCTTTCTTACGGCGCGTATGCGTTCAGCGTCAAATCACAATACAGAGGCAACACGCCCGCTTATTTTGCGGGAATACTCATTTCCATAATCCCCATACTCGTTTTGTTCGGTTGTTTCCAGAACACGGTTATGGAAAAGGTGCATATAGGCGGACTTAAAGGCTGATTGCGAATCAGCCATATAAATAAACAAAAAAAGGAGAAAAATATGAAAAATTCGATTAAGAAACTAATCGCCGGCATTGCGGCTACCGCGTCAATCGCGTCGCTTTGCTTCGTAACCGCGTGCGGAGGCGGCGGTGGTGACCAGAGCAACGGAGGAAACGGCGGAAGAACTCTTCGTATAGAGGCCGTGGAACTCGGTTACGGCGTGGAATGGCTTAAAGCCATAGGCAAAGAGTGGGAAAAAGCCACGGGCAACAAAGTGGATATTAACCCGAGCATCGGCACGGCGGGCAACGACGCAATCGCAACGAAAATCGAACAAAAGGCCGACCGCGATATTTTCATTTACAGAACCTCGGAATACGCCACGAGAATTTACGAAGGCGAAATAACCGTTAAGGGACAGAAATATCCCAACGTATTCCTCGATATAACCGACGTTTGCACCAAAGCGTTGGACGGCGAGGACGGAGCTACCATCGATTCCAAACTCAACGAGGACTTCAAGAAAATTTACAAGGTGAACGACAAATATTACGGACTTCCCTGGATTGAAGGCGTTATGGGTATTTTAAGAAACGTGGACGTGTGGGAAAAATTCGGCTTCACCGACGCCGACGTTCCTTTAACCACCGACCAGCTCTTCGACGTTTGCGAACAAATAAAGGCAAAAGCCGCAACGTCGCAGTCTCTTTCGTCGGTTAAGCCGTTCATTTATTCTTCGGAAGACGAATATTACACCAGCTTTATGGGAACGTGGTTTATGCAATACGAAACCGACGAGAACATAAAGAATTATTTCGCGGGGAAAGACCCGAACGGAAATTACTCCAAGGACCTTTTCTCTTATCAGGGACATAAGGAAATGCTTTCCGTCGTCGAAAAACTCGTTAAAAAGACCAACGGCTATCAGCATCCGGAATCCGACGGAATAAACTTCACGGATATGCAGGGTTATTTCCTTAAAGGCCAGTCCGTATTCTGCGTGAACGGCGCGTGGCTCGAAATCGAAATGGAAACCAATTCCGGAGCGAAAATAGACTATATCAAAACGCCCGTTATAAGCGCGCTTGCAAACAGACTTTCTTTCTCTGCCGCTTCCGATAAGGACGACAAACTCGCCGAACTCGTTAAATTCGTCGACGCAAACGCAAGCGGTTACGAGGGCAAGCCCGAATGGGCAACCGAAAAAGACGTTGACGAAGTCCGTAAGGCAAGAGGCCGCAATTACAACGCGCAAGGTTCGAGCCACGCTCTCGTCGCGGCTTCCTATTCGCCCAACGTAGACCTTATCAAAAGTTTTATCGAATATATGTATTCCGATAAGGGAATGGATTGTTATTACAGGGCAACCAACGGAGCAAGCCTTCCGCTTAACCTCAGCAAAAACGGCAAGTACAGCGACGTCGAACTTTCCGATTTCCAGAAGGAAGTAAACAAAATCAAGAAGGACGAAGTCGTTATATTCGCTTCCACCGATAAAATGTATTCCATCGGCGGAGTAAACTTCAAGCTCTTCAACGGAGTTTCAAATTACGTCAACAGCCTTTACAGCGGCGAACTCACCGCCAACGACGTTCTCGCCAAAAACAGGGAATTTATGAACCAGAATTGGAGCCGTATTTCCGGCGCGCTCGGCATTTAATTTTTGCGGATAGCCGAAGGCGAAAATCCCACTCGGATAACCGAGGGGTTTGAAATTCACTCGGCTCGGAGCGGAATTAAAAGTCCGCTCGGGCGGCCGCAGGCGATTGCTTTTTGGAAATATAAACGCAATCGCCTGCGGCCGATTAAACGAAAATCATATTCTCGTAAAATAAAAGAGAAATAGGAGAAAATCAGTGAAAAAAATCACACGCATTGCATTATGCTCCCTGATTTCGTCGGTAATTTTGCTTCAAGGAGTTTCCTGCGGCAAACGCCCCGCCGGAACTTCGGAATCCGGCAACGGCGGCAAAACCGAAGCGTACGATTTGTGGAGCTCTTATTCGACGGCGAAGGTCGGGCAAAATCCCGACGCGAACGGCAATTTCACCGCTTTGGACGCGAAGCTGGAAGTTTCGATGATTAAAAACGAAACCGAGGGCGCGCAGCTTATAATAACGGCGAAAAAAGACGTAAATTCGTTCGCGCTCACGGGCGGCGAACTTAAATCCTCTAACGGAGAAGTTTTCCCTCTCGAAAACGTGGATATTTATCAACAAAAGTATATCAAAGTCAACAATAAAACCGACTTTAACGGAGTTTATACGATAGGCGAATACGTTCCGGATATGCTTTTGCCGATGAGCGTCGCTCAAAATTACAAGGAAAATTCCGTTAAGGCGGGCAACAATCAGGGAATTTACGTCGAATTCGATTCAAAAGGCGTTTCGGACGGCGAATATACCGGTTATTTCACGCTCGACGTCGACGGCGAGAAAACGGATATTCCGGTTTCCGTGAACGTCTGGGACATCGAATACGAGGGAAGAAGGTCGTTCAAATCCTGCTTCGTTATGTATCAAAGCTCGCTTTTAAGGGGCGAATTCGATAACTCGGACGAAATGGTGAACGAATATATCGATTTCTTCCTCGATTACAAAATAAACACCTGCCTTCACAACAAAAAGAGAAACGATTTCAACGCTTACGGCGAGGAATGGCTCGAATCGGTTGTGAGGACGAAAGATAATCTCAATTATAACTCCGTTTACATTCCTTATCAGTTCCCGCCGTCATACGTTGCGTACAGAGGCGGTTCGACGACGAAAGAAACGGAGGTTTGTCTGCAATACGTAACCGCGCTTGCGAAGATAAGCACGCCGGAAAACTGCTACGTGGACTACGCTTATTTTTATCCTTTCGAGCTTGACGAAGCGGATATAGATACCGTTGCCAACAGAGCCGCCAACGCCGAAAGAATGCTTTCGGAAGGCGGAGAAGTGGACCAGATGCTTTCGCTTGCCGCAGACAGGCTCAAAGCCGACGCGGAATTTCTTGCTCTCGGCGAAACTTACGGGCAGGATTTCATCGAACACGTTCTCGAATCCGTTCTTCATATCCCCACGCTGTTCACCAACGTGAATTTTATGGAGGAATGGGTTGATAATTACAGCGCGTCGTTCTGCCCCTATTTAAGCGTTTTCGGCAACGGGCATATAAGCGAGCATTACGCTTCGGCGGCCAAAAAGAGAAACGCGGAAGTGTGGGCTTACACCTGCGTCGGTCCTACTTATCCTTATCCCACTTTCCATATCGACGATTACAATCTCGGCACGAGAATTTCGGGCTGGATGGAAAAGTGCTACGGGATAGACGGCTATCTTTACTGGGCGTCCACGAACGGACATAACAGCGACGAATGGTATAAATACGTCAATCAATACGAGGACGCGACGAGGTATTCCGGAGCGGACGGCGACGGTTATCTCGTTTACCCCGGGAAATATTACGGAGTGAACGGACCTATTCCGTCTTTGAGGCTCGTGGCTTATCGTGATTCTATGGACGATTACGATATGCTTTGCGTTTACGAGGAACTTCTTAAAGGGTATTACGAAAAATACGGGCTGGGAGAACTCGATTTCAACGCGTACGTCGCGGATATTTACGCGTCGCTTTTCAACGCGGCGATTTACAACACCGACGATTCCCTTCTCGACGCCGCGAGAAAAGAGCTTGCAAAGCGTATTCTCGCAGTTAAAAACGAGGACGGAATAATGCTTTGCGAGGACGACGCTTCCGCTAAAATTTACGCGAGCGCAAGTTCCGTTTCGATAAACGGAAAAACCGTTGAAGGAACTAAAATCGGCGACGACGCTTACGTTTTCAACGTTTCTGAAACGAGCGGCGAAATAACCGTTACCACGGCGAAATCCTCGGCTACGTTCGCGCTTAAAAGAACGGCGGCAATCGCTTTGAGCGACGAAAACGTCACCGTGAGCGACAACAGCTCGAAATCGGTTTCGGGCGGAACGGTTACGGCAATTTTGAGAGGAAAACTCTTCGGCGCGGGAATAGACGACTTGCAAACCGCAAGCTTCACGCCTAACGTTTCCGTTAAAGCGACGAATATCGGCGGAGCGAGAAGCGTACGCGCGGCGGTGGAAAACTCGTCCGCGGAAGCGGTGAGCGTTTTCGTCAGGTTCGTTTCGGACGGAAAGGTTTACGAGCTCGGTTCGGCGTATCTCGAAGCGGGACAAAAGAGAAATCTTATATTCTCGCTTTCGGAAAAGGCGTCGGCTCTCGGCTCGGGAGAATTTCAGTTTTATATACAAAACGTGGTTAAGGACGAATTCGGCGGATACACTTTGCAAGCGGACAAAACGCTTAAACTTTACGAAATCCGCGCCGAATACGCAAGGGGGAACTGAAAATGAAAAAATTTAAGTTAATCGTTATTTTCGGTTTGATTGCCTGCTTATCCGCGTGCATTTTCGCCGCGTGCGGAAAACCCTCGGGCGGGACGTCCGTTCCCGCAAGCGAGGAAAGCCGAGGCGGCGAGAGCGAAAGCGCAAAGACGGAATATAAGGACGGCGAATACACTTTGCTGGATTTTGAAACTCCCGCGGAACTTTATAGCGTTCGTCCGTATATCCCCGATATACTCGATATTTACGGAAGTATTTCGGTCGTAAACGAAGAGGGGCGCGCCCGTTCGGGAAGCGGAAGCCTTAAATACAGTTATCAATCGGGCAAAAAGCCGTCCTTGGTTTTTTATCCCGAACATTCGGCTTATCCCGATATTCCTATGGAAAAGCTCGCCTCGTTCGGCGTCAGCGTGTATTCTTCCGCGGAAAGCAATCAAAAGGTTACGCTCGGAATCGTTTCGGGCAAGTCCGTGATTTACGAGGAAACGAGAGAGCTCGCTTCCGGTTGGAACGATTACGTTTTCGAGCTCGACCCCGTTCTCGTCAAATTCAGGAGCGGTGAGATAAAAGCGTTTTGCGTAAGCTTTGAAACGGGCAAAAAACCTTGCGATTATTATCTCGACAAATGGACGGCGAAAGTGGGCGAAAAAGAACTCACCGAAATTCAGAAAAACGCGCTTTCGTTCGTGGAAAAAGTGAACGGAATCCAGAGCGGAACTCCCGACCCGCAAACTCTTCTGGACGCTTACGGATATTATTTGAAACTCGACGATTCCTGCCGTTCCGCCGTTTCGGTTTATTACGATAAATACGTTAAGGCCGTTAAGAGATTTTTTGAAGTGAAGAGTTGGAACGCCGCTTCGGGAGAACTGGACGTGGCTTACCTTTCGGAAGATTTCGGCGTTTTGCAGCTTGAAGAAACGAAGGGCGTTTCTTACGAATTCGCATCGGACGTTTTCGGCGCCGGCAAGGGCGGAACGACGTTTACTTTCAACGGTTTCAAGGCAAGAGGCGTTAGAAAAGACGGAAGGGAAGAAGAAGTTAAAAACGACGTATTGAAATTTGACGTTGCGGTTACAACGGCTACCATAGTAACCGACAGTTACGATTACGTTTCGTTTAAGATTAAAAACGATTCCGACAAGCCGTTTACGTTGCGTTTCAACGGTTCTGTCGACGTAGTTACCGTTGCGGCGGGAGCAAGCGAAGAGGTAAACCTCCCGATGAGTTGCTTTGTGGAAGCCGGCAACGTGATGAATTTTACTTTCAATTACAGAACTGGCGAAACCGAACCCGCAAAGGTTCACGTTTCGGGAATCCGCGCTTACACGCTTTTGAGAGAAGAATTGATTGCGTCGGCACTTTCGGGCGAAAAACTTTCTCCGAGCGGAAACGCAAGCGTAACCTCTTCAAACGATAAATATAATCTTACGATAAAGGATTCAGCCGCAAAAATTACGCTCAAAAAGGCTTTCGATTCCGTAAACGTGGCGCAAAACGTTTCGTTCTCGCTCGTTTCCGATAAGTCCGTAGCCGTAAGGCTTTATAGCGCGGCGGGCGAAGTCGTGAAAGAAATTTCCGCAACGCCCACGGCGAGCGTCGTAGTTCTTTCCGCAAAGGAATATAACGAAGCGGCGTATATCAAAGTCGGCGGGGCGTGCGTTCTCACCGTTTCGGATATGCTTTTAACGCGCGCGGTGGATAACGATTACGCCGAGATTATCCTCAAAAACGATTACGTCGTTAAGGCTGGCGACGTCGTGACGGCAAACGCGAGAGAAGCGATATACTTCCTTAGTTCTTTTGAAAATATGCTTTTGTATAAGCAAAACTATATGAAGAACAACGCTTCGGGCGTTTATTCCGATTTAACGGCCCGCGCAGCGAAGATTTCGGAAACGTTCAGGGCTGCCGTGACGAAAGTAAGCAACGGAACTTCAAACGAAGTGGAAGATAAGCTCGTTCTCGACCTTTCCGCGCCGTATTCGTTGCTTAAATCCGTCAAACCGCTTTCAAGCGAAGAACTTAAATCGATTGAATCGGCCAAAAAAGGCAGACTTTTAAAATATAAATACACGCTTTTCGATTTCGAGAATCCAATGGCGACGTCTAATTTCGGTAAAGAAACGAAGTGGTTCGATTGGAGCGGAAACGTTTCCGTGGAGAACTTCGACGGCGGAAAGAAGATGGCGATAGGAGTTCAGAGAGTTATGCCGGACGGCGACAATAACGCAAGACGAATTTTCGTTTCTTACGATTTCTCGGGGGCTTCCTCTTCGCTTAACGGTTACGACTACGTCGCTTGGAGAATTTACAACGCGAACTCGCAGGATAAAACGTTGTTCTTCGTAACTTACGGTTGGGGCAGCACGGTTTATACCTGCACGCTCCGCGCAAATCAATGGACGGACGTGAAGCTTACCGTCAGCGACTTCAAAAACGCCGGTAACTTCGTAATTTATCCCACCGACCCCGGTGAAAAGTTCTATATCGATAACGTTTACGCTTGCTCCGTGGAATACGTTCAGAATCTCATCGACAATCTTCCCGCGGCTTCGAACGTCACCGACGACGACAGGAAAAACGTTTCCTTCGTAAGGGCGGAATACGACAAGCTTTCCGCATTTGCAAAGAAAAAGGTCGACGAGAAAAAACTTACCGCGGCGGAGAAAAAACTTGCGGAAATTCCTTACAAGGTATATAATATGTCCAAACCGAACGCGACGGATAACTTCACGCATCCCACGGACATTCCCTCGTACCTCTGGAACGGAGATTTCTCGATTAAAACCGACGGAACTTACGGTAAGGTTCTTGCCGTTCACACGACGGGAACGACGGGCGCTCAACCCGTGGTTTATTTGGGTTATAACCTTGCAGGCGTAAACCTTTCCGGATACGATTTCGTGAAATTCAGCGTTTACAACCCCAAAGACGCCGTTCTTACCTTTGCGGTTATCACGAGGGGCTGGGGCAAAAAGTATTACGGCTGTTCGCTTGCGGCGAAGAGTTGGACGGAAATTATCGTTCCGGCAAAAGACTTTGCGAGCGCGGGGTATTTCTACTTCGCGGACGTTATAGCAAACGAGGAACTCACCTTCCTTATGACGGATATAGTAGCGCATAACTGATATTACAAATGAAAAAATTCAGGCATTTGTCCGCATTTCTGGAAACGTCCAGCGGGGTAACGCCGAACGTCGGAACGCTTAAAAGATTTATAAAAATCATCTCTGCGTTCGGTTACGACAGGCTTTACCTCGGTATGGCGGACTCATACAAAATCGAAGGCGAGCCGTATTTCGGCTATAAACGCGGCGGCTACACGAAAGCCGAGTTTATCGAAACGGACGCTTACGCAAAAAAACACGGAGTGGAGATTGTCCCGCAGATTCAACTGTTGGGGCATCTCCATTATCTCAAAAAATACCCCGTTTACGAACGACTTTTCGACACGAACGATTCGCTTATCGTCGGCGACGATAAGGTTTACGAACTTATCGAAAAGATGATTAAAACGATTTCCGAGGGGCTTTCCTCTCGCACGATTCATATCGGGCTGGACGAAACCTTCGGGCTCGGAACGGGTAATTACCTCAAAAATCACGCTCCTGCCGACAGAAAAGAACTTATTTTAAGGCACGTCGAGCGCGTTTCCGAAATTTTGAAAAAATACGGCTATTCTTCCGTGGAAATGTGGGGCGATATGCTCCTCGACGAAAATTCGTCGGTAAAAGCGGAAGAAGTGAAAAGCCGTTTGCCCGAAAATTCGTCCGTAATCGTCTGGAACTACGAGGAAAAGGACGAAAAAAAGCTCGGAAAGATGATAGAGGACGGGAAAAAAGTAACGCAGAATTCCGCTTTTGCGGGCGGCGTGTGGAAATATATCGGCTTCGGGCCGAACAACGCTTTTTCCGTCGACTGCATTTTAAAACAGGAGCAAATATGTTATAAAAACGGTGTGGAGAACTTTATCGTAACGTTGTGGGCGGATAGCGTTGCGCCCTGCTCGGTTTTTGCGGCTTTGCCGTCTCTTTTCGTCGCCGCGGAGTATGCTTTCGGCAGAATAAATTCCGCAAGCGAAATCGACAAAACGAGGTTTTTAAAAGCGGCGGGGATAAGTTACGACGATGCGTACTCGCTCGAATATCTCGACAATCCGTTTAAGGAAAACGTCACGACGAGAAGTTCGAGTTCTATCTGGCTTTTATACACCGACGTTTTGCTCGGCAATTTCGATACGCTCGTTCCCGAAGGCGCGGAGGAAGCGTACTTAAAACTTGCGGAGGAATACGACGGGCTTTCAAAGGGGAAATTCGGCTATCTTTTTGCTCTTTCCGCGCTCCTTGCCAAGGCTCTTTCGATAAAAGCGCACTTGCCCGCAAGGATAAGAGAAGTTTATCGATGCAAGGATAAAAATGCCGTTAATCGGCTTATAGACCGACTTATCGAGCTTAAAAAGGCGTTAAACAAGTTTATGCTCGGCTATGAGAAGTGCTTTTTGCGGGATAATAAGGCGTTTGGCGTGGAAGTTTACCATATGCGCCTCGGCGAGCAGATTATCCGTTGCGATTACGCGATAAGGCGCTTAAAAGCCTTTGCCGAAAAAGACGAAAAAATAGAGGAATTGGAGGGCGGAGTGCAAAAACTCGGCTACGAACCGATGCCGACGATAAGTTGCAGCATTATGACAGACCCGAGGTTGCTCGTTTCGTATTGCATATAGCTCGTATATAGTTTCGGGCGACGAAGGAATTTTGAATAGGTTTTGAAAAGGTTTTACGGCCTTGTAACGAAGTAAAAAACGAATTCGCCGCTTCGGGTAGGCAATGCCGCCCGATGCGGCGAACGGAGATTTAATATATACTATGGATTTTAAAATTATAACCGAAAGCGGCGTCGACAATTCCGTTGCGCTTATAAAAAACGCCTGCGAGGAAAAATCGGCTTTCGTTTACGAAACGTGCAGGTTTTCGGGCGGCGGTTATGCGATTATCGATTTCGGTGAAGAAATCGGCGGAAGCGTAAGCGTGGTTTTCGGCAAAAACAGCGGCGACGCGACGATAAGAATAAGGCTCGGCGAGTCCGTTTACGAAGCGTGCGCCGAACAGGGCGAGAAAAACGCGGGCAACGACCATTCGCTCCGGGACAATTTTTACCGCGTGATAACGCTCGGCGAAATCACTTCGAGCGAGAGCGGTTTCCGCTTCGTGCGGATAGACAACGTAAGTTCGCAACCCGTTGAAATTTCGAGAATTTACGTTAAAAAATACGATAACGGCCTTAAAAGAAAGGGGTATTTTGCGTGCGACGACGCGCGGCTTAACGAAATTTACAAAGCGGCGGAGCGAACTATTTCGCTATGCGTCAGGAAGAACGAAATCTGGGACGGCGTGAAACGCGACAGGGCTATGTGGATAGGCGATTTTTATCCCGAACTCCTCGCCGCTTTTTACGTTTACGGCGTTATTCCCCAGTTCGAGCGGGTTTTAACCGAATGTGCGCCGAACGACGTTTGTTGGGTGAATAAAATCCCGTCGTATTCGGCGTGGTGGGTTATTTGTCTTGAAAAATATTACGAACTTTCGGGCAAAAAGGCTTTCGTCAAAAAGCTGCTCGGTAAGGTCGATTTCGTCGTGAACGCATTTTCATCGGTGATATGCGAAAACGGTGAAGCGGATTATACGAAATGCAAACTCGATTATTATCCCTGCAACGAATTTTTCTTCGATTGGCCCACTAATCTCACGCCGGATAGCGAAAACGGCTGGCGATACGTCGTTGCGATTGCGTTGAAAAAGGCGATAAAGCTTTATTCGCTTTTCAAAGCGGATTGCTCGACGGCGCAGGCCGTGCTTGAAAGGCTGAAAAGGTATAAATATAAGGATTCAAAGTTCAAGCAGGTTACGGCGTTCGGGGTGATTTCGGGTTTCACGGATAAAGAAAAGGGCTTGAAACTTCTCGGGAACGACGAGCACGGAATGACGTGTTTTATGAGTTTTGCGATTGCAAAGGCTCTCGGTTTTTGCGGCGCGGGCGACGTTGCACTTAACGTGCTGAAAAAATATTACGGCGCGATGCTCGATTTTGGCGCGACGACTTTTTGGGAGGATTTCGATATTTCCTGCCTTAAAGATAATCCGGATTCCTTAACGGAACTTCCTCGAAAGGACAAGAAAAACGTTCACGCCGATTACGGTAAAATCTGTTACAAAGGTTTAAGAGGCAGTCTTTGCCACGGCTGGTCTACGGGTTTCGTGGATTTCTTCTATACGTACGTTCTCGGCGTCGTTCCGACGTCGGCGGGGTATAAAACGATAAAAATCGAGCCGCATCTTTGCGGATTGAGTTTTGCCGAAGGCGCGTTCCCTACGAAATACGGTTTGATAAAAATAAAACATTCGCTTGAAAACGGGAGCGTGAAAACCGAACTCGAACTGCCGAAAGGGGTTTCGCTCGGATAGCCAGAGGGGGTTTAATCGCCTGTGGCTAACCAAAAAAAGTTTTGCGCGGCTAACCGCAAGCGTTTTGGCGGGGTTTAACGTAATAGCCCGTGGCTAACGTGATTGCCTGTGGCTAACGATAATCTCTGAACGGAGAAAATATGATAATCGATTTACATTCGCACACGTTTTATTCAAATTGCGGCAGAGATAATCCCGAAGCGTTGGTTTTGCGTATGATAGAGAAAGGCGTTCGCGTTCTCGGCATAACCGACCATAATTACGGAATCGGCGACAGGGAAGATGAATATCGGAAATGCGTGAGAGGTCTTGCCGAAAAATACGCTTCCGAAATTAAGCTCTTTTGCGGCGTGGAAATTTGCACTTTGCCGCATTTATCGCCCGATAAAAGCAAGAACTTCGCCGAGTACGATTATTGCCTTATGGAAAACTTATCGGACGACGGCGGAGAGATGAAAAAAGATATTTTAACTTACGTTGCCGGCTATAAATGCCCCGTGGGCATCGCCCACACGGATATTTTCGGGCTGATTTCAAGCTGTGGGTTTAACGCCGACGAATACCTGAAAAGCCTTGCCGAAAGAGGCGTGTTCTGGGAACTGAACGTGAATTACGACAGTATCCACGGCTTCCGCGAGCACGAATACGTTAAGACGTTTTTTAACAGCGAAATTCAGCAGGAGGCGGTTAAAAAGGCGGGGTTGTTCGTCAGCGTCGGGTTCGACGGGCACAGAATGGAGGATTACGACGTTCAAAGGGTTAAAAAGGCGAACGATTTTCTCGAAGAGCGCGGAATAAACAACGCTGCGGATTTGATAAGTCGCTTCATTAAATCGAAAAAGTGAGCCTATAAGTCGATTATCGACGATTTTTAATAAGCAATAACAAAAAAGCAAGAGCGTTGCCCTTGCTTTTTTTTGCGCGTAATGATTAGTGACGGCGAACAAAATCTCCGAGCGTTAAAAAGACGAAATCGCGAAAACTAATTTAAAGCGGGTTTTTCCCTGAAACGCGCGGGGGTTACGCCGAATATCTTTTTAAAATTCGCATAGAACTGCATCGTGTTGGAAAATCCCACTTTATAGGCTATGTTCGCCACGGAAAGATTCGTGTTGAGAAGCAGATTTTTGGCGTACATAAACTTGTAGTTCACAAGATAATCGTGCGGGGTTAAGTCGAAAGCTTTTTTGAAAAGCGTGTTCAGTTGCGTCCTCGAATACCCGAGTTCTCTGCATAAGTTGTTCACGTCGAAGCCGAGCAGTTTTTCGTTTTGCGCGAGTTGATTGAGTTTTTGTTGCCACGGCGTGGTTTTCAAACTGTAAAAACTTTCCTGTGCGGCAAAGGCGGACAGCAAATCGAGCAAAACCGAGCAGGCGAGCTTGTCGTGCTCCTTGTATTTTTGCGAGTTGGAATAATCGATATGCTGCAAAAGTTCTTCGATTTCCGCAAGTTTGGAGTTCGATAACGTCAAAGAGTTTTCCGTTCTTTCAAACGTAAACCTGTTAAACCCGAGCGTTTTTAAAACGTTCAGAATGAAATTTTCCTTCACGAGAAGGGTTATATACCGAACGGGTTGGTTATCGGCGGCTTTGAGATAATGGCAATCGGAGGTCGTTGCGACGAAAACCATTCCCGCCTTGTAAATTTTTTCTTTTCCGTTGACGAAATTGATTATCGTTCCGTTCGTAACGAGCGTGAATTCCCAGTAATCGAGATGGGAATGTTCGGTTTGCCAATCGAACAAATTTATATGGTGATAAAAATTGATTTCGTCGATATTCGGTATTAAGTTAAGGCTTACGTTTTGCCTGAAAAGATAACTAACCACGCCCGTGTTTTCCTCGCTTTCGCCGTTTTTCGATAATAATTATAAAAAATCGCGCCTGAAATGTCAACGAAAACGAAAAGAAAAACTTTACAAAACCATACAACGATTTAACATATTGATATTGAATTGTTCGTTTAACGGCGTTATAATTGAAGCGTAACGTAAACTGCGGTTCGCCGTAATCGGGCGTTTTTCGGGCTTTCGGAAAAATTATTCGGGATTGCGGAAAAAATTCGGGCTTTTCGGATAATTACTTCGGATTGATGAAGGATTATTCGGGATTGCGGACGAGATTAAGTTTGGCTTTGCGCCAGCTTAAAGGCGACACGCCGTATTCCTTTTTGAAAGAATTTATATAATTGCTTTGGTTGGAATAACCGAGCGTTTGGGCGATGTCCGAAACGGAAAGGTTCGTGTTCAAAAGCAGGGTGGTGGAGTACGCCATTTTCTGTCGGTTTACGTAATGAACGAGCGTGCAACCGAAATGTTCCCTGAATTTTCTGCAAACGTAACCGTGGCTGTAACCCGTTCCGTCGATAAGTTCGTTAAGCGACGAAAAAGACGCGTCGTTCTCGGACGAAACCTGCAAATTCAGGTGAGAGAGCATATCGAGAATCCAGTCCGGCGTTTGCTTTCTCGGATAATATTTCGTTTCCGCATAAGCGGACAACGCTTCGGTTATGATGCAGTTATGAAGCGTCGTAATTTCGTTTTTGGGGATAATTCCCCTTAAATTGGTGATTTTCGCGGCGGTTGCCTCGATGGAATCGACGTGCGCTTTGTTTATAACGCAGGTAGACGGGGCGGGGCTTTGCAGCAATTCGTCGTAAAGCCCTTCGTGCAAAACGTTCGCTATCAATCGCATTTTTTCGTCCGAAACGTAAATATCGCGATAGAACGCAGGCGTGCCTTTAAGTTTGACGTAATGCACGTCGGACGGGCGGATTATGGTTAAACTGCACGATTTCAAAAGAATATTTCCGCTGTCGAAATGGTTGACGTATTCGCCTTTTAAGGTCACGGTTATTTCCCAGAAAAGGTGACTGTGCCGTTCGATATTCTGGTTAAAAATTAAATTAGAGAAATGCCCGTCGATTATATCGAAGTTATAAATCGGGTAATTTGTTTTTTTTGACATAAAAAATTTCCTTAAAGCCGCTTTTTCGGAAATTATAACGCCGCAATCGCGTTTTGTCAACGGGAAATTGTATAATTTGGATTTTTAGCAAAGAATTGTCGAAATTTAACGTGTTTTGATTGCAAAGAGAATAAAAAACGACTTTTTCTCACCTTGGAAAAGCGGCGGCGAAAAGGCGCGGAATTTGAAAAAGCTTAAAAACAGGTCAATAAATCACAGTTTATTGTAAAAAAAAGAAAAGACACGCCGTTCGTCGCGCGTTATAATAAAGCGGAAGGGCGATTGTAAGAATTTTCTTTTAAGATTTAAGAGGTATAAATGGAAACGACGTCGGGCGTAAAATTAAAAACTAAAAACGTTGCCAAAAGGCAGGAAAGGCTGTTCGTTTTCAGCCTTTTGGGCATACCCATATTGTTTTTCCTGGTGTTCTGGCTGTACGTTAATCTCGATTCGCTGGCGTTGGCGTTCCAAAGAGAGAAAATCGCGGCTGGCGACGGAAAGCAACTTTATTTCACCTTTGCGAACTTTGAAAAGGTTTTCACGCAGTTCGTGAAAAACGGCGAACTTTTAATCGCGCTTAAAAACACGTTGTTGTTTTATTCGGTGGCTCTTTTTATCGTGTTGCCGATTTCCATACTTATGGCGTACTTCGTTTACAAAAAGATAGCCGGTTATCGTTTTTTCCGAACGATTGCTTATCTTCCGAACATTATTTGCAGTTCCGCGCTCGTGGTGCTGTTCAAATATACGTTTATGGTGGGCGGCCCGTATCAGGCGATTCTTCATTCGCTCGGCAAGGCCTATAAAAATCCGCTTATGACGGACGGCGCGATAAAATATCTTTTGATTTACAGCGTTATATTCGGCTTCGGCGGCAATATGGTCGTGTTCGGCGGGGCGATGAATTCGATAAGTCAGGACGTTCTCGAAGCGGGGAAAATCGACGGCTGCAACTGGTTTCAGGAGCTTATCAGGCTCATAATTCCTATGATATGGCCGACGATTTCAACTATTCTCGTTTTAAGCTTCGCGTCGATACTTTCTTCAACCGGGCCGATTCTCGCGATGACGGGCGGCGATTATAACACGGCAACGCTTTCTTTCCTGCTTTACGGCTATGCGACCGGCGCGGTTAAGAGCATTTCGCAGGATATTTATTACGCGTCCGCAATAGGGCTCACGATGACGGCGATTACCTTCCCGATAGTTCTCGTTTTAAGAAAAGTGCTTTACAGGGAAGATAAGGAGTGACGGACGATGAAGAAAATTGTGAAATACGATAAAGAAAGGTCGAGCGTTTCGCAAAAGGCGGTGTTTATCGTCGCGTTCGTGCTGTTCGCTTTATATTCGGCTTTGGTTTTATACTTCTTCGTTTACGGGTTGCTGATTGCCATAAAGCCTAATCAGGACGCTTTTCTGGACGACCAGATGACTTATAGGTTGTTCAGTTTTCCGAGTAATCCGACGCTTAAAAATTTCATCTCCACGTTCACCGAATGGAAGGCGATAGACGGCGAAAACGGCTTTATCGCTATGCTTTGGAACTCGATATGGAGAACGACGATTTCGGCTTTTCTGAACTGGTTTTCAACGGCGATAGTGTGCTACGTTCTCGTGCATTACAAATCGAAGTTTACTCATTTTTTATACACCGTGGGTATTCTTATCGCAATGCTTCCCGTTTACGGAAGTCAGGGCGCGCAGTACAGGTTGTTCAGCAGGCTTCATTTAATCGATAATCCCGCCATTTCGCTGGTCAGCATAACGTTATACGGCACTTATTTCTTCTATATGTACGCGTTCTGGAAAGGGATTTCTCACAGTTACGCGGAGGCGGCTTCCATAGACGGGGCAAATCATTATCAGATACTTTTCAAGGTAATGCTTCCGCAGGTTTTGCCGAGCATAATTTCGCTTTTCGTAATGCAGTTCATAACCGCTTGGAACGACTACGAAAGCACGGCAGCCTATATGAAGAAATATCCCAACCTCGCTTACGGAACTTACGCTTTCAGCGTGATGTCGGCTTATGCCGGCAACATTCCGGCTTACTTTGCGGGCGTTTTGCTGGCTCTCGTGCCGGTGCTTGCGCTATTCGTCGCGTTCCAGAACACCATAATGGAAAAGGTGTATTTCGGCGGACTTAAAGAGTGACGAAAAAGCGAACGAAAGGACAAAAAAAGACGAAAACGGCTTTATGCCGATAAATTAAATTTTTCGGAGGAAAAAATATGAGCAAAATTGCAAAGAAAATTATCACGCTTTGCCTTGCGACTGTTTGCGCGTTCGGCGTTACGGCCTGCGCAGGCGGCGGAAACGAAAGCACGGCCGAAGGAGAGAACGGTTCTCTCACGATTTCGGCGGTTAAACTCGGCTACGGCGTGGAATGGCTTGAAAAGCTTGCCGAAGAGTTCGAGAAAAAGGAAAAGATTCACGTCAATATGCAAAAACCCGCCATTGGCGACGCGGGGCAGGCTGCGCTCGATACCGAACTCGAATCGAGAGTGAGCAAGAGCGACCTTTTCTTCAATAAACGCGGTTGGTTTTCCAAAGCCGTTTACGAGGGAAGGATAACCGCGGGGAACGACACCTACGATTGTCTTTACGCCGATTTGACCGACGTGTGGAATTCCGTGGTCGACGAAGGCTCGACGAAGACGATTAAGGATAAAATCGACCCGACTTACGTCGCTTCTTCCGAGATAGAAGGGAAATATTATTCTCTTCCCTGGGCGGGCGGAGTTTTCGGAATAGTCCGCAACCTTAACAAATGGGAAGAACTTGAATTGACGGCCGAGGACGTTCCTTACACGACCAACCAGCTTTTCGCGCTTTGCGATAAGGTTAAGGAAAAGGAAGTCGCTCCGTTCATTTATTCTCTCGAAACGGAATATTACACCGCGTGGATTCCCACGTTTTTCGCTCAATACGAGGGAAAAGCCAACGCCGAAGCGTTTATGGCAGGTAAGGACCCGGACGGCGAAGTGAGCGAACATATCTACACTTACGACGGGCAGGTTGAAGCTCTTAAAGTTTTGCAAACGCTGCTCGACGCAAAGAACGGTTATCAACACGAAAGTTCTTCCGGTCTGGACTTCACGAGTATGCAAGGTCAGTTCGTGCGCGGCGCGGCTTTGTTCTCGATAAACGGAAGCTGGCTTGAAAACGAAGCGGCGAATTTCTCATCGGCAAAGCTCGATATGATTAAAACTCCCGTCGTTTCTTCGCTCGTTCAGAAGCTTTCTTTCTGCCCGAAGGACGGCGCGGGAAAGAAGATAAAAGCCGATAACTTCACTGCCGAACAAAAAGCGACGGCGGACGCGAAGCTCGTTGAAATCATCAAATACGTCGACGCGACGGACGCGGGCGAAACCGCGGTTAAACCCGACGGCGTAACCGACGACGATATTAAAAAGGTGACCGAAGCAAGACATTATTCGTATATGGCAGGCGGCACGGACCATCAGGCGTATATCCCCGCGTATGCGAAGAATGTCGAAAACGCAAAGAAATTCCTTAAATTTATGTATTCGGACGAAGGGCTTAACGTCTATTATAAAACGCTTAAAGGCGCAACTCTTCCCGCAACTCCCGTGAACGGTTACACCGAACAGGTTACGTTCAGCGAATTCCGCAAGAGCGTGAATGCGGCAACCGAAGAGGGATTCGTGTTCGACAGAATAGAAAAAGCGAGATATTTTGCTCTCGGCTCTATCTCCGCTTGCTTTACGAACGGAGTTAAACCCGTCACCGCTCTCAACTCGGGAAAAACCCCGAAGGAGATAGTCGACTTGAACAGCACCGTTATCAAAGATAAATGGGACGACGTAAAGCAGTTGCTCGGCATCAAATAATTTATATATAAGAGGTAAAAAGATGAAGAAATTTTTTAAGAAAGCTTGCGTTCTCGCTCTCGGCGCGGCAATGACCGTTTCCGCGGTTGCCTGCGGCACGGCGACGGGCGGAACTTCCGACGATTCGACGGTTAAGCCCGCCGAACCCGTGAAGGTCTGGGGCGCGTATTCCACGGCGAAAGTTACGAAAAACGTTAAGGATAGCGTTCCTTACGAAAAACTCGAAGCTTCCGTAAACATTGAAATGATGAAAAACGAAACGGAGGGCGGGCAGCTCGTTATTACGGCGAACGATAAAGCCGTTAAGTCCTACGAGCTTATCGTTTCCGATTTGACGGACGGAAAGGGCAATACCATTTCCAAAGACGAAATTGCGGTTTATCATCAAAAATATATGAGGATAAACAACGAATCGGATTTGCTTAACAGGGAGTACGTTGCGGGCGATTACGTTCCCGATATGCTTCTTCCTATGGCAACTGCCAAGGCTTACGGCGAAAACAAAATCGCCAAGGGCGAAAACCAGAGCGTTACGATAGAGGTAACCACCTCTCACGAAACCGTTGCGGGAACTTATACCGGCACGTTCGAGCTCGACCTCGACGGCGAAAAGAAAGAAATCCCCGTCAGCGTCACCGTTTGGGATATAGAATACGAGGGCAGGAGAGAATTTCAGTCGTCCTTCCTTATTTACAGGAACTGTATGCTTGCGGGCGAATACGAGGTTTCGGACGAAGTGGTTAAAAGATACGAAGACTTCTTTATGGACTACAAGGTTAATTCCTACGTCATAAAGAACGCTTACACCGTCGACGAAACGGTTGAAACGATGGTGCGCCTTTTCGACGAAAACAACTATAACTCGATAGTCATTCCCAAAGGGCTCAGGGACGGTTATTCTGCCGACGGCACGATGGCGACGGAGATAGTTAAATATATAGTTGCCGTGGCGAAACTTTCCACTCCGGAAAAGCCCTACGTCGATTACCTTTATCTCTATCCCTCCAATTACGACGAGGCGGACAGATTCGAGGACAAATACGCCGACGTAAAGAGAGTGTTCAAAAAGGGCGGCGAATGGGACAAAACCCTTGCGAAGGCTTTGGCGGCGGTTAAAAACACCGATGAATACAAGGCTTTTTCCGACGAATTCAAAGCTTCCGTAGAAAAAGCGATTCTTAACGTTCCCGCAGTGTTCACGAACTGCACGTTCAGAGGAGAATGGGTTAAAGAGTCTCACGTCACGTTTTGCCCCTACGTCAGCCTTCTCGGCAACGACGCGGTTTTGCAGAAATATCAGGAAGCTGCGGAAGCCAATTCCGACGGCGACCTTTGGGTTTACACCTGCGTGAAGCCCAATTATCCCAACCCCACCTTCCACCTCGACGATTATAACCTCGGAACGAGAATTTCGGGCTGGATGGAAAAGAAATGGCACGTCAACGGATACCTTTATTATTCCGTAAACACTTACGAGGCTATTCTCGGCGACACTTGGAGAAACGTCAACCCCTACGAAACCGCGGAAAGAGCGGATTATTGCGCGGGCGACGGTTATCTCGTTTACCCCGGGAAATATTACGGCAGCGAATATCCCTTCGCAAGTTTAAGGCTCGTTGCTTACAGGGATTCGATGGACGATTACGATATGCTTTCCGTTTACGAAAAGCTTCTTAAAGAAAAAGCGGCGAAGTACGGAGCGGAAGTCGATTTCGATAAGTGCGTAGAAGACCTTTACGATTCGCTTTTCGTCGGTTCGAGTTATTACACCGACGACGCGCTCGTAGTTAAAGCGAGAAAAGAGCTTGCGGCGAGAATTCTCGCGCTTAAAGGCGAGGACGGACTTTTAGCCGTGAACGAAGAGAACGGACTTACCGTTTATTCCGCAAAATCCACGCTTAAAATCGACGGCGAAACCAAAACGGGCGAAGCTTCGGGCGACGGATATAAATACGTCGTTACGGGCAAAACGGGCGAAATAAGCGTTGAAGGCGCGGCGGTTTACGCCGTAAACGTTAAAAACGGCGCGGTTGCGGCGGCTTTGACGGCTCAAACGGAAGCGAGCGTTACGGAAGGAAGTTCCGTCACGGTTGCAAACGGCAAAGCGGAAGTCAGCATCGTTTCCGTTTACCGTTCCGAGGACGAGAGCATAGACGGCGCAACGAAGAGATATATGCCTTACGTTCAGATTTCTCTCGGAAACGCCGAAAAGGCGAGAAGCCTTGACTTTAAAGTTAAAAACGGCGAGGAAAACACGGAGTTCACCGTTCGTCTAGTGGATAAGGACGGAAAGGTTTACAACGCAGGCAGCGCGTATATCAAAGCGGGCGGCGAAAGAGACGTTCACGTAAACCTCGACGCAACCGTGTTCACCGAGGACGTTATGAAAAATATCGTTGCCGTTCGTCTTGCGTTTGCAAACGTAAACGACGACGGAACGGCGCTTGCGGCAAACAGAACGTTTACCGTTTCCGATATGCGTTTTTATAAATGATAAGGAGAATGAAGATGAGTAAAAAACTGATGATTGCGCTCGCGCTTATTTTAAGCGTGGTTTGCGTGTTTGCCGCCTGTTTCGACGGCGGCACGGACGGAAGCGAAAGCAAAGTCGATTCCACGCCTGCAAGTTCTACCGAACCGACTTCGGAAGAAGAACAGATAAAATACGAGGGCGAAATGCTCTTTAACGGCTTCGACACCGTCGACGACCTTTACGCCGTCGAACAGCTTTACGAATGGAGTTACACGCCCCTCGGAAAGCTCGATATAGTCGGAAAAGATAATTTCATTCCCGAGCCGAGCGAACTCGAAAAAGAAGAATACGACAAAGAGGCGGTCGATAAGCTTATAGAAGCCATCGACGCTCTTCCCGCCGCCGAAGAAGTGACGATAAGCGATATTGACGCTATAAGAAAAGCCCGCAAGGCTTACGGCGCGCTTAACGACGCAAGCAAGAAGAAAGTTACGAACCTTGCCGTTTTAAAGGCAGCCGAGAGCGCGGAAGCTATTCAAAATTGTTACACGCTTTCCGACCTCGACGGGGAATTCGCAAACGATTTAACCATCGCAAACGGTTGGGAGAGCCACGGCGCAACCCTTAAAAACGAAAAGGAAGGCACTATCGTCTTCAAGGTTAAAGGAATGGCCGAGGGCAATAGCGACAACCCGGGCGCGGGCGACGGTGCGTTTTACGTCAACCTTTTCCACGACGCAACCAAAAACAAAAACGAGTCCGGCAACGGCGTTTCGATGTGGGTCAGAAACAACAACAATACGTTGCTTTTCCAAAACGTCGGCACAACCGATGCAGATTTGAGCACGGGTATGGATATAGGGTTTAAGGACGGAGCGAAAATATCCGGCGCAAAAACCTACGTTTTCTATTATACCTATAAGGTTGAAGAAGATTATTCCAAACTTACCGTTTCGGTAAAAATCGTTGAAGAAGGCGGCGCAACGGTCGTTGAAGGCAGCAAAGAAATAACGACGGTTAAATTTGCCGAATATGGTTTTTACACGATTGAGCAGTGGCTCACCGAACACGAAAATAAAGACGCACATAAAACGATAAACATCAACAGCGGAAATTCGTCGGGCGTAAAGGTTTCGAGTGCGTGGCCGACTGTAAGCGCAAGCGATTACGAAGAACCCGCCGCCGAGGAGCGTAACCCCGAGGACCTTTCGCCCCGTCAGGGCGACGGCGCGCTCCGCGTTTACTATAAGAGCGGCACGTTCAAGGAAATTCTCGCGCGTTTCGAGCGTTCCAAATTGAAAGGGCTTCCCAAAAAAGAACTCGGCGCAATCTCCGTTAAGGTTTACAACGATTCCGCAAAGGAAAAGACTGTAACGCTTGCTCTCGTAGGGGCGCAAAACCAAATAATCGCAATAAACGGAGGCGAATTTAAACTTACGCCTTACGCCTGGACGACCTGCTCCGTAACGCTCGACCCGATTATCGTGGACAGCATTGCCGATACTCTTACGGGTTTAAGCATAAACTTATCCGATAAATCTCAATCGGCTTATTATATCGACGATTTGAAAGTGACCTTCGGCAAGACCTACACGGACGAAACGAGAGAACTTCTCGCGAAGGTAGAAACTCTTAAAACCGACGTTGCCGCTTTGGAAAACAGAGAAATTTCGGCAAACGACAAAGAACTTCTCGAAGGGCTTTACACTCGTTATAACGAACTTCCGCAAGGTTATAGATTTATCGTCGGCAATTCCGATTTGCTTACGAACGCCATTAGCTCTTATCTGAAAGTTCTCAAACTCGAAGAAGAGAGCGCGACGGGCGACGTAACGACGTTAAGATTTAACGAAATTCTCGGTTTAACCCAGCTCTCCGAATTCGTAGGAGGAAAGTATTCGTTCAGCGCGGACGAACACCCGCAGGGCGAAACGGGTTCGGTTAAATTCGATTTCGACGGCTCGTCCACGACGGGAGTAACCGTTAGAATCGCGCCCACAAAAGCGAACGGCTTCGACGAACTTCACGTTTGGGTGAAGAACGCTTCTCAAACCAGACGCGCCGTTTGGGTTGACTGGAAGTCCTCCGCAGAACAATTCGACGAAGAGGGTAATTCGCTCAATATCCCCGGCGGCTACGTTCTTCCCGCAAACAGCGGCTGGATTAAGCTCGTTATCAAATCGTCGTTCACGATAAGCGAACTCAACGTCACTTCGATAAGCAACGATACCCCGAGCGGGATTGCAACGGTGGACACCTTGTACGTCGGCAAAATCGTGGCTGTTTCCAACGCGAATAAAGTAAACGAAATAATATCCGCTCTTCCCGCGTATGAAGAGGGTTATTCCGCAGAGAATAAAGCGGCGGTTAAGGCGGCAAGAGAAGCTTATAACGCTCTTTGCCTCGATTCCGCGGCAAAGGTAACCGAAATCGCAAAACTCGTATCTTTGGAAGCCGATATTTGGAGGGAGGGCTTCAAGAACCTTCCCGCAACGGCCGACGAACTTACGGAATATAAAAACGAATACAAGGCCGCCATCGATTCGCTCAGGGAAACTTACGAACTTCTTAACGACAAGGTTAAAAAGGTCGTTGTCGAGGACGAAGCAAAACTTCGCGCGTTCGAGGCGAAAATCCTTACCTTCCGCGCCCAGTCGGTGAACGAAATCGTTGCCGGAACGGAATTGAAGGATACGCTTTACACCGTTGACGAGATAAAGAAAATCAAATCGGCAAACGAAACTTACGCGCTTATGTCCGACGAGGAAAAAACGAACCTCAACGAGGGCGTTGAAGCAAAACTTACCGCATTGACGGCTAAAATCGCCAAATATCACACGCTCAGGGAACTTGACGGAGATTTCACGCACGATATAACGAACGCTCCCGAATGGGCGGGCAACAGCGCAAGCCTTAAAAACGACAGAGAAGGCACGCTCGTGTTCAAGGTTAAAGGAATGGTTTCCGCCGCCGGCGCGCTTTATATCAACCTTTTCCACGACACGAGAGATAAAAACCAGTCCCTTTACGGAATAGTCCTGCTCGTGCAAGGCCACAAGCAGTTGCTCTTCCCAAATGCCGGCGACCAAGCGATAGGCTTTAACGACGGAGTTATCTCCCCCGCGAAAACTTACGTCTTCTATTACACCTATAAGGTTGCGGACGACGACTCCAAACTCACCGTGTCCGTAAGAGTGGACGAAGAGGGCGGCGCAACGATTGCCGAGGGCACGAAAGATATTACCACGGTTAAAATCGGCCCCAAGCAAGAGGTCACCGAATACACCTTCAAACAGTGGTTCACAAGCCTCGGCGATTACAAGGTAATCAATATTAACAGCGGCGCGTCGAAGGGCGCAAGCATTTCGAGCGCGTGGTAAAATTCGCCAGAAAGGTAAAAACCAAAGGTAAAAATTAAGCGGAGAAACCGCAAAAAAAAACGGCGGGAGAGTCGCAACGAAGCTTGCGATTCTCCTTTTGCCGAAAAGCGATTACGATTTATGAAGAATTTCAAACGTTTATCCGCGCTCATCGAGTGTTCGAGCGGAATTACGCCAAAACCGGAAACGATAAAGCAGTATATAAAATATCTTTCCGCAATGGGTTACGACACCCTCTATCTCGGTATGGCGGATGCCTACAAGATAAAAGAAGAACCTTATTTCGGTTATAAACGCGGCGGTTACACCGCGGAACAGTTAAGGGATATGGACGCTTACGCAAAAAGCCGCGGCGTTGAACTCATAGCGCAGATACAAACTCTTTCGCATTTGCATTTTTTAAACAAATATCCGGAATATTGGGGTATTTTCGACACGGATAACGTCGTTATGGTCGGAAACGAGAGGGTTTACGAGCTTATCGAGCGTATGATTAAAACGATTTCCGAGGGCATTTCCTCCCGCAAAATCCATTTGGGATTGGACGAAGCCTTCGGGCTGGGAACGGGCGAGTATCTCAAAAAATACGGGAAAACCGATAAAAAAGAACTTTTAATAACGCACCTGAAACGCGTTTTCGCCATTCTGAAAAAATACGGCTACGCTCCCGAAATGTGGGGCGATATGCTCGTGGAAACGAACGATACGAGCGTTTCCGCCGATAAAATAAGAGATTGCCTGCCGAATGACGCGTTGGTTTACGTCTGGAACTATGAAGAAAAAGACGAAAACAAACTTTGCGATATGATTTCGGAAGCAAAAAAATATTGCGATAACGTCGGCTTTGCGGGCGCGGTGTGGAAATATATAGGTTTCGGGCCGAACAACGAATTTTCCCTTTTAAGGCTTATTCCGCAAATGCGCGCCGCAAAAAAGAGCGGAGCAAACGATTTTATGGTAACGCTTTGGGCGGACAGGGGCGCGCCTTGCTCTAATTACGCGGCTTTGCCGTCGCTTTTCGCCGTTGCCGAGTTCAACGAGGGCAGGTTTGACGGAGTGAACGAAAACACGCTCGATAAAGAGAAGTTCCGCCGCATAACGGGCGTAAGTTACGACGACGCGTTTTCGCTCGATTTTATCGATAATCCCTTAAAGGTCGAAAGCGAATACAAGAGCAACAGCTCTTTCTGGATGCTTTACACCGATATTTTGCTCGGGAATTTCGACGCGTTCGCACCCGATAACGCGGGGAAATATTACGCTGCCCTCGCCGAAGAATACGAAACCGTCGCAAAAAAGCACGAAAACGGCGACGGCGAAGAACTTTCGCACGTTTTCAAAATGAGCGCGTCGCTTATGCGCGTTCTCGAAGTTAAGGCGGACTTGCCGAGGCGAGTTAGAAAGGCGTATCTTGAAAAGAATAAACGAGAAGCGGTTAAGGCCTGCGA
>CALDMH010000160.1 GCA_937915565.1 uncultured Clostridia bacterium
GATTTCGGTAAAAATCACACGGGCGGGCTGAGATTCAAAATTCGCGGGCGGCGCGGGCAAAAAATCACGATAAGATACGCGGAGAAATTGTTCGGCGACGGAAGTTTAAATATGCTTACGTCCGCGTGGTCCGATTATAACGCCGAAAAAAATAAAAAAGTTACCATAGAACAAACCGCGGAGTACGTTTTAAGCGGAAATACGGACGAGATTTTCCCGCTGTTTTGCTGGCGGTGTTACAGATACGCCGAAATAGTCGGCGCGGAAGAGACGGAAATTTCCGATTTGCAATCGCTTTTCGTTTATTCCGATATAGCCTTCGATTGCGAATTTTCCTGTTCAAACGAGTTGTTTAACCGCATATTCGAGGCGAGCGTTCTAACTTTCAAGGATAATCTCCATTCGGGAGTTATAAGCGATTGCCCGCATAGAGAAAAGCGTTCTTACACGGGCGACGCGCGAATAGCGGAAAAGGCGATGCTCGTAACTTCCGATTCCGTAAGTTTATACGAAAAGTTTCTCGACGACGTTTTGTCCGTTCAACGCCCGGACGGTTTCGTCGGTTATTCCGCGCCGTTTATGAGCGGCGGGGGCGGGTATGCTTGGAGCATTGCCGTCGCAACCGTTCCGGACGCGCTTTATTCGTTTACGGGCAACGTTTATTACGTCGAAAAAACTTATTCCGCAATAAAAAATTGGATAAAATACTGTAAAAGTAAATCGAAAAATCTCATCGTAGAGGGCAACGACGAGGCTTGGGCTTTAAGCGACTGGCTTGCGCCCGAAATGACGGTTTTCGATTTAAAGCTTATGAACACGCTTTGTTTTTACGAATCCGTAAAAGTGGCGAAGCGTTTTGCGGGAATTTTAAATAAAAACGACGACGAAAAGGAGTTTTCCTCGCTTCTCGAAGATATAAAAAACGCCTTAAACGACGAGTTTTTCGATTACGACGAATGTAAATATGTCGACGGCGTTCAGGGAGAAAACGTATATCCGTTCGCGCTCGGGTTAGTTCCGGAAGCTTTAAACGGAAAAATGCGCGATAAAATCCGCTCGTTTTATGAAAACGAACGGAAGTATCACATCGATACCGGCATAGTTACGACTCCCGTTTTGCTGGACGCGCTTGCGAAAAACGGTATGGCGGATATTGCGTATAAAATTCTCGATTGCAGGGATTATCCGTCGTATGCCGCTATGCTGGACGACGAAACTACGCTTTGCGAGCATTGGTCGAAAAAGTGGCCCGATTATAAAATCGGCGTCGGCGACGAGGTGGTTAAGGGCGGCGGCGAGTTGTCGCATTGTCACCCGATGTTCGGCAGCGTTGCCGAAATTCTCTTCAAATACGCCGCGGGAATAGATTTGTTTTCTTTGAGCGAAGGCAAAATCGTAATTCGCCCCGAGTTCGCGCCTTATCTCGATTTCGTAAACGCGAAAAAACCGACTGCGTACGGCGAAATTAAAATAGAAATCCGAAAAGACGGAAACGCTATAAAAGCGAAGTTCAACGTACCTTCGGGGCTTGTTGCCGAGTTTTATCCGTCGGGAATTTCGGCGGGACTGAAAATCAACGGCAAAACCGTCGCTCTCTCCGCCGACGAACACGGAAACGTATTGCCCGTGCGCTTGCAAAACGGAGAATACGAAACGGAATATTTTATTGACGACGAACTTAAATAAAAGACGAAATTAAATAAAAATATGTTGAAAACGGTCGCACTTTCATTTCGATTGCGCTTTAAAGATAGTTTAAACTTGTTAAAGTTCGTTAAAGTCTTTTAAAGCCCGTCGATTGCGGCCGACAAGGAGTGAAACGATGAAAAAGAAGATTATCGGTATGCTTATGGCGTGCTGTATGCTGTTTGCCGCAGGTTGCGGCAGTACCTCTTCGAGCACGGGCGAAAGCTCTGGCGGGCAGGGCAAAACGCTCAACCCCGAGGACTACGTTTCCACGGAAAAATTCATAACGATTGCGGACGTTCCGCCGCACCCCGTAAACGACCTCGACGATTACGTGAATCTCGGTTTCTCGGGATATATTTTAACAGAGGATTACGTTAAATTCACCGAGAACGGGCAGATTTCAAACGGTTATAAAGCCGCGCTCGAAAGTTTGAAGAACCACGGGCTTGACGTTTATATCCGCAATCAATATAACGACCCCGATTACTTCGTAAACAGCGATACGAGTTCTCGCACTCAGTTCAATGCGGGCGGAACGACCGAGCCTTACGTTATTCCCGAAAGGAATATAACGACGGAATTTAAGGAATTTCCGCAGGTAAAGGGGTTTTATATGTCCGACGAACCCGATTACAACAAACTTAGTCAATACGGAAAAATCATAGATTGGTATAACACTTATTATTCCGATTCCTATTTCCATATGAATTTGCTTCCGAGTTACGCCAACCAGCAAAATTTTGCGGGAAACGGGTATTCGGGTTACGTTAAGCAGTTCGTTTCCGAAATAGTGGAAAAGGTGAAAGGAAAAAAGAGCATCTGTCTTGATAACTATCCTTTCTCGCTCAATCAACCCAACGCCGTTCGTTCGTCTTATTTAAGCGATATTTTGCTCATCGCAAACACGGCGAAGGCTTATAACGACGGCGTTTCGGAAGAAGATAAAGCGTATATGGGAATTTGCATTCAGACATTCAAAAGCGCTTCCCTTGCCGATATAACGACTTCCGCACAGGTTTCCTTCCAACTCCTCACGGGTATGGCGGTCGGCTCGAAAATATACGAGTATTTCCTTTACGGCTCGGGAATGGGAATGTACGGAATAATCGCTAACGGCGAAAAACGCATTTACGACTTCGTTAAAACCGCGAACGATAAGTATCTCGGATTTGAAAAAGTTCTTAATTCGTTTGACTGGCAGGGGCTTACGACGATAACCGCCGAAAACGCTTCCGACAGCGAAAATGCCGAAACTTTTGAAGCGATTTCGGATATAACCTTAAAAGATACGGGAGTTTTATCTCTCAAAAAATCGTCGTCAAGGCTCGATATGGTTGTGGGAGCGTTTAAAAACGGCGATACCGACGGTTACCTTGCGGTAAATTATTCTTATCCCTGCGCGGGCAAGACCAACACCGCAAAGCTCCATTTTGAAAACTGTTCCACGGCTCTCGTTTACACGGGTACGGAAAACGGTATGAAGGTGGAAAGGGTTAAACTTATCGACGGCACGTTAAGGCTTAATCTCGCCGCCGGCGAGGGCGCGTTCGTAATTCCGGCGTAAAAGAAGAACGAATGTAAAAAGTCGGGCTATAAGTCGATTATCAACGCATTTTTGTGAATAAACAATCACGATTTTAAGTGGTTGCGAGGGTTTTTAGAATTAACGCGAGGCTTTTTAAAATATGGAAAAGCAGACAAGTAAAAGACGCAAAATGACGAAGGCGAGAAAAGCCGTGCTGATATTTTGCTATATAATGCTCATACCTGCGGCGTGGGAGATAGTTCGGTACGTTATAGTGAATATCGGCTCGATTCTTATGGCGTTCACGCTGGGCGAGGTGGGTTCTTCGCCGCTGACGTTTGCAAATTTCGAGCGGCTGTTCACCGAACTTTCAAGCCCCGACAGCGTTTTGTATTCGGCTTTTTTCAACACGATGAAATATTTCGTGCTCGGGCTTGCCAAAATCTTTATATCCTATCTCATTGCTTTTTTCCTTTTCAAAAAATGCGTCGGATATAAGTTTTTCAGGTTTTTCTTCTTTTTGCCGAGCGTAATAGC
>CALDMH010000161.1 GCA_937915565.1 uncultured Clostridia bacterium
ATACGAACCCCGAAAATTATAAAACGACGGCACAGCGACAAACGAAAAACGCAAATAAAATCTGAATTTTTGTAAAAGAAAAACCTAAACCAAACACTCTCGTATTCGATTTAGGTTTTGTTTGGCGGAGAAGGAGGGATTTGAACCCTCGCTACGGTTTAAAGCCATACTACTCCCTTAGCAGGGGAGCCCCTTCGGCCTCTTGGGTACTTCTCCGTTTTGCCGAATTTCTTTCTCGCTTTTTAAATATTTTCCCGTTTCATCTCTTAAACTTAACGCATAAATACTCAAAAGCTTCTCTATTCAACTGTTCTATATATTACCACATTTTTTAAGTTCGGTCAACAAATTTACCGCTTAATTGTGAAAAATTTTTATTTTTATTCTTCGCCGACCTATGCCAGCCGAGAATAAAACGATAAAATTTTTATCCGCCTTAGTTAAGTTTTCTTTGATAAGAAAGGCTGCCGAAAACCTCGACAGCCTTTTTGATTAAACTCTATACGTCGGTCTATAAGTCGATTATCAAGGCTTTTTACTTAATAATCAACGACTTGCCCGTCATCTCTTCGGGTATGGTTTCGCCCATTACTTCAAGAAGCGTGGGAGCAAGGTCGGCTAAAACTCCGTCCTCGCGAAGTTTGACGTTTTTAAACTGCTCACTCACCAAAATAACGGGAACACGGTTCGTCGTGTGCGCCGTGAAAGGCTCGCCGTCGGCGTCAATCATCTTGTCGGCATTTCCGTGGTCGGCAGTTACGATACAACTTCCGCCTTTCTTCAAAACGGCGTCGGTTATTTTACCGATACAGTCCTCAACTGTTTTTACCGCCTTGACGGCAGCTTCCAGAACGCCGGTGTGACCGACCATATCGCAGTTTGCGTAGTTAAGAATAATTACGTCAAATTTGTCGGATTCGATTTCTTCAAGAACTTTATCCGTTACGAGATACGCGCTCATTTCGGGCTGCAAATCGTAAGTGGCAACCTTGGGGGACGGAATAAGGTCTCTGTATTCGTTCTTTTCGGGGGCTTCTACTCCGCCGTTAAAGAAGAACGTAACGTGAGCGTACTTCTCCGTTTCGGCGATACGAAGCTGGGTGTAACCCTTATCCGAAAGATATTTTCCGAGGGTGTTGTGAAGTTCCTGCTTTTTGAATGCTATGGAAACGTGGTGGAAAGTTTCGTCGTACTTCGTGAATCCGACGTAAGTAAGGCCGAGATAACCTGTCTTTCTTTCAAAACCGCTGAATTCCTCTTCGGTGAACGCACGCGTAATTTCTCTCGCTCTGTCCGGACGGAAATTGAAGAAAATAACCGAATCGCCTTTTTCCACAAGCCCTATCGGTTTGCCGTTTTCATAAATATTTGCGGGAACGATAAATTCGTCCGTAACCTCGTTTTTATAGCTGTTTTCAACGGCTTCCTCCGCGCTATCGGCTTTCACGCCGTTGCCCAAAGTCATCGCCTCGTAAGCTTTAACGACTCTTTCCCAACGATTATCCCTGTCCATAGCGTAATATCTTCCGCTTACCGTTGCGATTTTGCCTACGCCGATTTTCTTGATTTCGCCATTCAATTCCTTAACGAAATCGATACCGCTCGTGGGAGGCACGTCTCTGCCGTCCATAAACGCGTGAACGTAAACTTCGGAAATTTCGTTTCTCTTTGCCATTTCGAGAAGCGCGAAAAGGTGAGAAATGTGGCTATGAACTCCGCCGGACGACAAAAGCCCGAAAAGATGAAGCTTTTTGCCGTTTTTCTTTGCGCTTTCCATCGCCTTTAAAAGTTCGGCGTTCTCAAAGAAATCGCCGTCCTGAATGGATTTGGTTATTCTCGTTAAATCCTGATATACGATTCTGCCCGCGCCCATATTGAGATGGCCGACTTCGCTGTTACCCATCTGACCGTCCGGAAGACCGACGCAAAGTCCGCTTGCGCCCAAAGTGGCGGAAGGATATTTCGCTTCGAGATTTTTTATAACGCCCTCGTTTGCAATTTCGATTGCGTTGCCGTACTTGTCGGGGTTAAGTCCGTATCCGTCCATAATAAAAAGACATACGGGTCTCGTTTTCATTTTCATATGATATACTCCTTTTTTTTAAAACGGGCGGAAAATTTCCGCTGATATATTCCTTATTTTAAAAACGGGCGGAAAATTTCCGCCCGCAAAGTTTTATTTGTTGTAATTTACGATATACGCGAAATCGTCGACTTTCAAAGAAGCTCCGCCGATAAGTCCGCCGTCGATCTCCTCTTCCGCCATAAGCTCTTTGCAGTTCTTAACGTTCATAGAGCCGCCGTACTGAATTCTCGTCTTTTCGGCAATAGACCTGTGGAATTTCTTTGCAAGAATATGTCTGATATATCCGATTGTGTTGTTAGCGTCGGTTGCGGTTGCGGTTTTGCCCGTTCCGATTGCCCAAACAGGCTCGTAAGCAATTACGATTTTATCGAAATCCTTCGCCTTGAAGCCTTTAAGTCCCTCGACGATTTGTCTTTCGAGAACCTTTTCGGTAAGTCCGCCTTCTCTTTCCGCTTCGGTTTCGCCCACGCAAACTATCGGTTTGATTTTCGCGTTAAGAGCAGCCTGAACTCTCTTGTTTACCGTTTCGTCGGTTTCGCCGAAATACTGTCTTCTTTCGCTGTGACCGATAATAACGTAATCGACTTTGAGTTCTTTAAGCATATCCGCGGATACCTCGCCCGTGAACGCGCCTTTTTCAGCCCAGTGAACGTTTTCCGCGCCGATTTTTACGTTAGAACCCTTTGCGGCCTTCTTTGCGGTTTGCAAATCCGTGAACGGAACGCAAAGAACGACGTCGCAATCGGCTTCGGCAACGAGAGGTTTTAAAGCGGTAATCATATCCTTGGTTTCCGCCATAGTTTTATTCATTTTCCAGTTTCCTGCAATAATAGGTTTTCTCATATGGTGTTCTCCGAAAAATCAGTTTTTATCGTTAGTCTTTATCGTTAAGACATTCGATACCGGGGAGTTTTTTACCCTCGAAAAGTTCGAGAGAAGCTCCGCCGCCGGTGGAAATGTGCGTCATCTTGTCGGCATAACCGAGTTGAGCGACGGCAGCCGCGCTGTCGCCTCCGCCGATAATGGTAGTTGCACCCTCGCAGGAAGCCATAGCCTTTGCAATCGCGTTAGTTCCCGCGGCAAGCGTGGGATTTTCAAAAACGCCCATAGGTCCGTTCCAGATTATCGTCTTTGCGCCGACCAAAGCGTCCGCATAAAGTTTTGCGGTTGCAGGACCTATATCGCACGACTCCATATCGGGATAGAATTCGCCGACTTTTCTAACGAAAGTTTCAACGGGAGCGTCAATCGGGTCGGGGAAACTCTTAACCTGAACGCCGTCTACGGGAAGAAGAAGTTTCTTGCCCTCGGCAGCAGCTTTTGCCATCATTTCTTTGCAGTAATCGAGCTTGGTGTCGTCAACGAGCGACGTGCCGACTTCGTAGCCTTGCGCTTTAAGGAAAGTGTAAGCCATTCCGCCGCCGATGATAAGCGTGTCGCATTTTTCCAGAAGATTGGAGATAACGTTGAGTTTATCCGCAACTTTCGCTCCGCCGAGAATAGCTACGAAAGGTCTTACGGGGTGTTCGAGAGCGTCCGCCATAACGGAAAGTTCTTTTTCGATAAGGAATCCGCAAACGGCCGTTTTAACGAATCCGTACTCTACGATAGCGGCAGTGGAAGCGTGCGAACGGTGAGCCGTTCCGAAAGCGTCGTTGACGTAAATATCGCAGAAATCCGCAAGCTTTTTGCAGAATTCCTCGCTTCTGCCCTCTTCGCCCGCATCGAAACGAAGGTTTTCGAGAAGAACGCACTCGCCTTCCTTCAAAGCGGCAACTTTGGCTTTCGCGTCGTCGCCTACGATGTCGGTTGCGAAGGTTACCTTACCGTCCAAAAGCTCGTTGAGCCTTTTTGCAACGGGAGCAAGAGTGAATTTTTTAAGGTCGCCTTTAAGAGCCTTTGCGACGTATTCGGCTTTTGCAGCCGCTCTCTCTTCTTCGGGAAGAGCTTCAACGGCTTTCTTTTCCTTTTTGTTAAGACCAAAACCCTCGGTGAAAATATTGTGGGGTTTGCCCATATGCGAGCAAAGAATAACCTTCGCGCCGTGTTCCATAAGATACTTAATGGTGGGAAGCGCGCCCATAATACGGTTTTCATCGGTTATTACGCCGTCTTTCATAGGAACGTTGAAATCGCATCTTACGAGGCATCTTTTGCCTTTGACGTCAACGTCTTTTATTGACTTTTTGTTCATAGACTTAACTCCTTTTCATAAAAATAAAGTTTCTACCGTCATAATATACTTTTTTCCCTTAAAAGTCAATAATTAGACGGCAATTACGTTTAAATCTTTTTTATTTTTAATCATTTGTGCAAAAGGTTTAAAATTCATTGACGAAAAGAAATGAAAAATGCTATAATGAAATGAATTTTACCGTCCGGACGAGTTTTAAAGAATTTTAACGGGCGAAAAATACGGAATGAAGTATGAAGCACAAGAAAAATGATATGTTGAAAAAAATTCTTATCGTTTGCGTTGATATTGCCTGCGTTATCATCGCACTCGTTTTTTCTTACACGATAACGAAAAATCTTTTGCCGGACACGACTTATCTCTCTCTCTTTATCTGGTTTGCCGGTAACGTCGCGCTGGTTTTAATCGTCTATAAGCTTTCGGGGCTGTATTCGGTCATTTTCAGTTCGGCAGGCATTATAGACGCGCTTCACCTGTGCTTTGCAATGTGTTGCGTTCTCGTTGCAAACATTATTTACGTTGCGATTATCGGGCGCGACATTATAGGTTTTTCCACCTGTTGCGTTTACGTTTCGTTCCTCTTCTTCTTAACCGGAATGTCGAGATTCTGGAAAAGAGCGTTCAACGTGTGTAGATTTTATATTTCGTTAGGCGCGGAAAAGAAAAAAAGAGTTATGGTTATCGGCGCGGGAAAATCCGGCGCAACGCTTATCGCCGAAATGCAAACGTCAGATAAAACCGATTACCTCCCCGTTTGCGCAATCGACGACGACCCCGAAAAAATCGGAAAATCCGTTTGCGGCGTGAAAGTCGTCGGCTCAACTTACGAAATTAAAAAATACGCCAAAAGATACAACGTGAACGAGCTTCTCGTAACGATGCCGTCCGTTGACAGGGCAAGGCTCAGCAAAATCATTTCGAGATGCAACGACGCCGGTTGTCCGGTTAAAATTCTCCCCGGGCTTTATCAACTTGCCGACGGTCAGGTTTCCGTTTCGAGTATCCGCGAGGTCGATATTCAGGACCTTTTGGGGCGCGACGCGGTTAAGGTGGACATAAACGAAATTATAGGATATATCGAGGACAAGACCGTTCTCGTTACCGGCGGAGGCGGCTCGATAGGCAGCGAGCTTTGCCGTCAGATTGCCTCGCACAACCCGAAAAAACTTATAATCCTCGATATTTACGAAAACAACGCGTACAATATCGAGCAGGAACTTAAAAGAAAACAACGAAATTTAAACCTCGTTACGCTTATCGCGAGCGTCAGAGATTACGGAAAAATAAAGGACGTTTTCGATAAATATCGCCCGCAAATCGTTTTCCACGCCGCCGCGCATAAGCACGTTCCCCTGATGGAAACGAGCCCCAACGAAGCGGTAAAAAACAACGTTTTCGGCACGTTTAACGTGGCGCGCTGCGCCGACGCTTACGGCGTTGAAACCTTCGTTCAGATTTCCACCGACAAAGCCGTTAACCCCACCAACGTAATGGGCGCGACGAAGAGAATCTGCGAGATGATTATTCAGGCGTTCGGCAGGCACAGCAATACGAAATTCGTCGCCGTCCGCTTCGGAAACGTTCTCGGCTCGAACGGCTCGGTTATCCCCCTTTTCAAGCAACAAATCAAAGAGGGCGGGCCCGTTACCGTTACTCATAAGGACATCATAAGATACTTTATGACTATTCCCGAAGCCGTTTCCCTCGTTCTTCAAGCGGGCGCATACGCGAAAGGCGGACAGATTTTCGTCCTCGATATGGGCGAACCGGTGAGAATTTACGACCTTGCTTATAACCTTATAAAATTATCCGGCTTCGAGCCGAACGTGGACATTAAAATCGAATGTACGGGATTGCGCCCCGGCGAGAAACTTTACGAAGAAAGGCTTATGGACGAAGAGGGTATGCAAAAAACCCCGAACGGACTTATCAACGTCGCTCAACCGCTCAAATTCGACGAAACCAACTTCTGGCATCACCTCAACGAGCTTTACGAAGCCGCTTACGCCGAAACCGAAGCTATGAAAACGCTCGTTAAAGAAATCGTTCCCACTTACAAAATCGATACGAGAGAATAATTAAAAAATATCCGTTTTGCGAGGAAATTTCATATGAAAGAGCTTTTGGAGAAAATGATTATCGACAGCGTAAACGATTGGACGGACGAAGATATTTACGCCGTTTCCCTCTTCGTTTATAACGACAGCGATAACCCGAGCAAACCGACCGTTACTCTCGGATATAACACCGAGCGTCAGGTTGAAGACGAAGCGAACGGAGGGCTTGCCTCGGACGAAGAAGAAGCGAGATGGAATTACGCCTGCTGGCTTCAAAACGAATTTTTCGTTTTCGGCGAAGGCGAAACGGCAGAAACGGTGAAAAACTGGCTCGTTTCAAAAGGCTTCCCTATCTACGACGACTTTTGCGAATTTGACGACGAAACGGAGGAAGAAGCCTCGGAAATAACCAAAGCGTTCGTTGCGGTTTTAATCGACGTCGTAAAAGATATTCACAAGCAAGGCGTTTTAACGCGTAAATTCGGAAAGGAATTGCCGATTCTTATTCACGAACTGGAATATTACGACGAAATTGCCGAGCAAAATATCGAAGCGAACGGCGAAGAACTCGTTTCGGACTTCGCGAACTGGTGCTGCAACGGCTGGTAAAAAACAAAAAATAAACGCGACGCTCGCTGCTTAAACGCAACGTTCGTTGTAAACAATACGCCGCCCGAAAGCAAACGGCTTTCGGGCGGCGTTTATATAACGTTTAATTACTCTTTAAAGCGTCTTCTTACGTCCTTTTTGATGATTTTTAAAGCATTTTAACGTTTCGTCACGCGGCATTCATTGGTACGGCATACGTTGAAAATCTTACGCCGACCGACAAATCGAAATTATCCACAGACTTAATCAAACCTATCATTCCCGCCTGAAACATATCGTCCGCGCTGACCTTGGATTTATCGAATCTTCTTATTATCGATAAAACCAACCTTACGTTTGCAAGAATAAATTCCTCGCGGGCAAGTCTGTCGCCCTCGCTTATCCTTGCAAGCAGTTCCTCGCTTTCCTTAACGGAAAGCCTTTTTAAGCTCGACGTATCAACGCCGCAAATTTCAACTTTTTGTTTCATTTTTACCTCCGTGTATGTAACATTTTATCTATTGTCCGATGAAAATCAATAGGACGTTTTGGCGTTTTTGGGCGAATAAACCCGATTACCTCGCCATAACCTCTCTTTTAAACCCCTTTCAACTCATTTTTACAAGTTCCTTTTTAAGCCGAAGGACTATCTTCTTTTCGAGCCTCGATATGTAACC
>CALDMH010000162.1 GCA_937915565.1 uncultured Clostridia bacterium
AATGTCAGAGCGGCAACGAGATAGGTGTCGTACATATTCGGGATTCTTTCGTTGAAATTGATTCCTATGCGTTTAATAAGCTGGAATGCCAGTACGTTGAACAAAAGAATACAAGCTCCGGGTAAAGCGTGAGAAAGCAGGTAATTTATAAATTTACCCTTAACTTTATTCGTGTTCGGTTGCATAGATAATGCGAACGAACCTAATCCGATAACGAGCAGTTCGAGAAGAGTCATCATATTGCTTCTGAACGGGAACAGATTTCCGCCGATTATCGATATTATCGCTAAAACCATCGTGAAAAGCGTTTTCATAAGGAAGAGCGACGACGATTTCTCGATATTATTGATTACCCTTCGTCCCTCCGCAACGACGTGCGGAATGGAATTGAAATTGTTGTCCATAAGCACGATATGCGCGATATTTTTTGTTGCGTCGCTTCCCGTGGCAACGGTAATGGAGCAGTCCGCTTCTTTCATCGCGAGAATATCGTTTACGCCGTCGCCCGTCATTGCAACGGTGTGTCCGTTGGATTTAATCGTTTTTATAAGCAACGCCTTCTGTTCGGGGGTAACCCTGCCGAAAACGTTGTATTTGTTGGCGATATTGATAACTTCCGTTTTGCTCATTCCTTCGAGCGAAACGAATTTATCCGCTCCGTCGACTCCGGCGCGTTTTGCAACTTCGGCAACCGTTAAGGGGTTGTCGCCCGAAATAACTTTTATCGCAACGTCGTTTTTCTTGAACCATTCGATTGTTTTGATAGCGTCGCGGCGAACGTTGTCGCTGAGCATTATTATCGCAAAAGGCGTAACGTCGTCGGGAATTTCGTTGTTTGAAATCGGTTTATCCGATTTCGCAAGCATTAAAACCCTTTGTCCCAAAGCGGTGTAATGTTCGATTTGTTTCAAAACGTTTTCGTTTATTTCTTTATCTTTAAAAATAAACTCGTAAGCACCCAAAGCGAACGTTCCGATTTCTTTTCCGCCGTCGATAAAAGTTACGGCAGAATATTTTCTTTCGGACGAAAACGGAATCGTCCGTTTTGCAACGAGTTTGGGGCTGCACCCGAAATGATTTTTCAATGCGCGAGCCGTGGGATTGTTATCGTCAAGCGCGCTTTGCATCGAAGCGACGATGTCGCTTATCGAATGTTCGTACGTCGTATTGAATAAGTTGTAATCGGTAACCTGCATTCGTCCGTCGGTTATAGTGCCCGTTTTATCGAGGCACAACACGTCGACTCTCGCAAGCATTTCAAGCGAATACATATCCTGAACGGAAGTGTGCCTGCTCGCAAGTCGGATAACGCCCACGGCAAGGGCAAGAGTCGTGAGAAGCAACATTCCCGAAGGAATCATTCCTATAACGACCGACGTCGTACTGCTTACGATTTTGACGATCCCGTCCGCCGTAAGTTTGCCGTTTAAAATCAAAGTCGGGTCGGCTTGTTCGAGAATGGCTTTGTAGTTTGTGTATAATGCGCCCGCGCTTATCGGAATAATTAAAATACCGACGATTTTGATTATCCAGTTAAGGGTTATCATAAGTTCGCTGTGCGGGCTTTGGAATTTCTTGGCTTTTGCAGAGAGTTGCTGAATGTATCTTGCTTCGCCGACTTTATCCGCAACGACGAAGGCGTTTCCGCCAACGACGTAGCTTCCGGAAAGGAGTTTGTCGCCTTCTTTTTTCTTTACGGGAACGGATTCGCCGGTTAAAAGCGATTCGTTTACTTCGAGATAGCCTTTAATTATCGTTCCGTCAATACAAATCTGGTCGCCGACGGAAAGTTTGATAACGTCGTCGAGAACGATTTCCTTAACGGGAATTTTCACTATTTTACCGTTACGAAGCGCGTTTGCCGTCGGTTGATTTAAAATCGAAAGTTTTTCTATCGAGAATTTAGCTTTGATTTCCTGTGAAATACCGATAATAAGGTTTAAAACGTAAACGATTACGAAAAAGTAGTTCGAGTAATTCGTTTCGCGTGCAACGATAAGCGCGACGACGCAAAGAACGCACAAAAGGTTGAAAAACGTAAACAAATTCGACGCTATTATGCTCAAAACGGTTTTCGAGTAGGTTTTTTCCTTGCCGTTCGTTTGTCCTTGCGCGGTTCTTAAAGCAACCTGATTTCCGGATAATCCCATATTCAAGTCCGGCTCGAATCTGTTGTCGCCGGAGTTTAAAGCGGATTTCTTTTTTCGGTTTCTTTTAAGATGCGGCTTGATGTATCCGTTTATATAACTGTCGGCAATATTGTCCGACGGTTTATTCGTTTTTTCTTCGTCCATAATATTCCTGATAAAATAGAATTAGTACTATTATACCATATTATAATTTATTTTCAAATAAAAAATTAACAAAAACTCAATTTATTTTTCTTTAACGACCTATACGATTGATTTTTATCGAGTAATTTGTTAAAATTAGGGTATGAATAAGAAAATGATTAAAGATTACGCCGAACTTTTGGTTAAGGTTGGCGTAAATTTGCAAAAAGGTGAAAAACTCGTTATTTCAGCTCCCGTTTCGGCAGCGGATTTGGCAAGAGAAACGGTAAAAGTCGCTTATATAAACGGTGCGAGAGAGGTTGAAGTTCTTTGGAACGACGAAGAGGTTACGAAATCGGGATTGAAATACAGAACGGTTAAAAGCCTTTCGGTAATTCCCGAATGGGCGAAAGCTCAACGAGAGAGTTTTATCGACGAGAGAGCGTGTTATATTTCAATCGTTTCCGATAATCCGGACGCGATGAAAAGCATTTCGCAAAAGAAACTTTCCGCTGCAAGAAAAGCGAGAAAAAAAGCTTATTTGAAGTTTTTTGAATGGACAAGCTCAAACAAAATCAGATGGACGCTTGCCGCTTACCCAAACAAGGCGTGGGCTAAAAAAGTATATCCCGATTGCTCGGCTTCGGTTGCGCTTAAAAAACTTTGGCAAGCCGTTGCGGCAACCGTAAGGCTCGATTGTCCTTCACCCGTCGAGGCGTGGGAAAAGCATCAGAGCGACCTTCAACGCCGTTGCGGTATTTTAAACGACGCAGGCATTGCCAAATTGCGTTATAAAAATTCGCTTGGAACGGATTTTTCGGTTTCTATGCCCGAAAATTACTTGTTTTGCGGCGGCGCGGAACTCGGCGCGCTCGACGGAATTCCTTTTACGGCAAATCTTCCCACGGAAGAAGTGTTTTCCTCGCCGGACAGGCTTTCCGCCGAAGGAACTCTCGTTTCCGCTTTGCCTTTATGCTCAAACGGAAAAATGATTGAAAATTTCAGTTTAACGTTTAAACAGGGTAGAATAGTCGAATATCACGCCGAAAAAGGGGAAGAAACGCTTAAAGAAACAATCGAAACCGACGAAGGTTCGCATTATCTCGGAGAAATTGCTCTCGTGGGATTCGGTTCGCCCGTAAGAAAACAAAACGTTTTGTTTTACGAAACTCTTTTCGACGAAAACGCGAGTTGTCATTTCGCAATCGGAAACAGTTACCCGAACTGTGTTAAGGGCGGTGGCGATATGTCCGACGACGAGCTTCTCGCCGCAGGATTGAACGTTTCGCTCGAACACGTCGATTTTATGGTCGGCACGAGCGATTTGTCTATTTCCTGTGAAACAAAAGACGGCAAAAAATTTGATATTTTCCTTAACGGAGAATGGGTTATTTAAAACCCAAAGGAGATAGTTATGGACGATAGAGTAAAAACCGTGGAGTACAAAATTAAAGACTACGGTTCAATCGAAAAAAGCGTTTTAGAGAACGTTATCGCCGAATTAAGCGACGTTTCCGGCGTTCTCGATTGCAAGGCGGACGACGCGAACGAATCGATTAAATATCTTATTGCCGAATCCGCAAGCGATTACGATATTTTCAGCGCGCTTATGAGTATATGCGATAAAAACGGAATCGAACTTCTTTTCGAGGAAACTTTGAGCGGCGACGAAGATAGCGTTGAAAACGTTGAAGAAGCCGTTGAAGAAAGCGACGACGAAGACGATTTAAGCGAAGAGGACGAGGAAGAGAAAAAGTCAAAAAAGGAAAAGAGATATGACAAAGTGGAAAATATTATTTTATTATCTCTCTCTGCCGTTCTAACGGTTCTCGGCTTCGTTTTTGAAAAGTCCAATGCCAATGCGTCGATGTGGATTTTTATGTTCGGTTACGCTTTGGCGGGTTATGAAACGCTTTATTCTATGATAAGCGATATTGCAGATAAGAAATACGCTGCCGAAAAAGGAATGGTTCTGGCTTCGTCGTTTATCGTTTTGTATTTCGGATTCAGGCTTTTAGGCTGTGCGGTGATATTCTTTTATTCGCTTATTTCTTTCCTTTATTCCGTTCTTTCCGATTATAACGAAAATCTTAAAGAAAACGGGTATAACGACGAAGAAATTAAAGCGATAACCGATAAAATCGTCGTAGATAAGAAAAAATTATTTACTTACGATATGATTTTGCTTGGCGCAGGAGTGCTTCTCGTGTTCATTCCGCCGATTTTTAAAGCTAACCAGTATTGGTCAATTCTTACTAATAAATGGTTATGTGTTGGCGCAAGCGTGATTTTCTTCGGCGTTTTAAGCAATTATATCAATTCGGTGAGAAAATGTTTCCTTTTCACAAGGGTTTTCGCTATGAAAAACGGCGTAAAAATCGATTCGGACGAATCCGTCGCAAAAACTTCGGCGGTGAAAAAGGTGTGCTTCGATAAAACGGGAGTAATCACTTCCGAAATCGGCAAGGTTATAAAAGTTGAAACGGAAAACGAGCAAAAACTTTCCGAGTACGTTGCCGCGGCCGAGAGTGATTTAAGCGATTCGATTGCAAAAACTCTTAACGAATACTTTAAGAACGTTACGCCTGCCGTCATCGACGAAAAAACTTACGTTGAGGGCAGAGGAGTTACGCTTAAAGCGGGCAATAAAATCGTCTTGGTGGGGAGCAAAAAGTTTTTAAATAAAAACGACGTAAAAATCGATGACAAAACCGAAAATTCGGCTGTTTACGTTGCCGAAAACGGCGATTTGATAGGTAAAATCGAAATAAAATTTGAGATTAACGAAAATTCTTACGGGGCTATTACGGAGCTTAAAGAGGATTCGGGCGTTGAAAGCGAGCTTTTGAGCGCGGATTCGATTGAAAGTGTGGATTGCGTGAAAACGGCAGTCGGCTTTGCTTCGGCCGTTTCGGGAGCGACGAGTGAATTTAAGGCGGAAAGAGCGGAGAAATCCGGCGCGCTTTACGTCGGAAATGCCGATTCCGATGCGGAAACGATAAAAAAAGCCGGTCTTTCGATTGCGCTTGGCGCAAAAGACGGCTTTGAAAACAGGGGTTTTGCAAGTAAATCGTCAGATTTGAAAATCGTTCCCACGCTTGTAAAACTTTCGGCAAGAACGATGAAAATTTGCAAACAAAACAAAATTTTGGCAATAGTTTCCCGCGTTTTGTTCTTCGCGGTCGGCGTGTTGCTCACTGTTTTAACGCCTTATCGTTTGTGGACGTTCTGGGCGGTTATCGGCGCGTCTGTTTGCGATATTGCCGCATTATTTAACGATTGCAGAAATCTTACCGAAGTCGTTTAACGCTCAATACGTTAAGGTTAAAATTTTCAACTACAAACTCAACGTCGAAGCCGGCAAATTTCATTGCGAATTCTTTGCCGTCTTCGGCGTAAGAAGGGCGAGGGTCGTCTTCAAGACAGCCGATGAGCGCCCTTCTTTTATTTTCGGGGATTATTTCGAGAAGCTCGCTCGGAAAATTAACTTTAAGAGAATAATTTTTCGTCTCTTCGGTAAATCCCTCTGTGGCGTCGGCGTGGCAATCGGAATAAGGAACGTACGGTTTAACGTCAAAAATCGGCGTTCCGCTCAAAATATCCACGCCCGAAACAAAAAGGCAAATGCCGTCGGGAGTTTTTTCGATTTTTTCAAGCTTAACAGAGGAAAGTCCGAGGTTATTCGGTCTGAAAGGCGAGCGAGTGGCAAAAACGCCGACGCGCTTATTGCCGCCGAGCCTCGGCGGGCGGACGGTGGGCGAGAATTTGTCGCGATGGGCAAGGGAAAAATCGAAAATCAACCATATATAATTGAATTTTTCCAAGCCGCGAAAGGCGTTTATATCGTTAAATTCCGGCTCGAAAACGATTTTACCGGTAAGAGAAGCCACTCTTCCGCTTTGGCGCGGAATTCCGAATTTTTCATCGAAATCGGTATAGATTTTTGCAATGGGTTTTAAATCGTAATTCATAGTTTAACCTTGAAACGATTATATATAATTTCAGGCAAAAAATCAAGAAAAATCTTTTTTTATTTTAAAAACGGCATAAAAACCATTGACAAAAACGAAAGAATAATATAGAATAATTATGCTTTTACGGAAAGATATCGAAGTGGTCATAACGGCCCTGACTCGAAATCAGGTATGCGGCAACGCATCGTGGGTTCGAATCCCACTCTTTCCGCCAAATGGAACAAAGACGAACACCTGCTGTTCGTCTTTTTCTATTTGGCAGGGGGGATTTGGGTGAAAACATCAAAAAGCACGAAACGTCGCGCTTGTATCGTCAAGCACCCGCCATAGTGCCATAAATAGAAAATGTTACTTATTGAGTGTTGAGAAATAAGTAACAATGCAGTATAATAATATTAAATTTATCAAGGAGCTAATTTAATGATAGAAACAAAAGTCGGGAATCGTATTAAAGAATTACGAAACAAACTCGGCATAAGTCAAGAGGAATTAGGTTTTCGTTCTAGTGTGCATAGAACCTATATTGCAAGTTTAGAAGTAGGAAAACGAAATGTTTCAATAGTAACATTAGAAAAAATTGTGATTGCTCTTGAAGTTACTTTAAGCGAATTTTTTGATTTTTAAGGAGATATTTATGGATTTGATTAAAAGTTTTTACGATAAAGTTAAAATATAAATTTTAATGTAACAGGTTTATTACTTGAAAATAATGATGTTCTAACATTAGGTAGTGATTCAAAGTTAATTGGACGCATTTTTGAATTAGTATCATTTGGAGTTCTTAACGATATATGTAAAGAAAATAACTGGGAATTGGAAGAAACTGAATCGCAAACAGTTTATCCTGATTTTACAATAATTATGGAGAATAATCAAAAGATTGCTATTGATATTAAGACCACTTATAGGCGATATAATTCAAAGGGGCAAGTATGTAAACTCGGTTTTACCTTGGGGGCTTTTGCATCGTTTCTTAGAAATAATACAAAAAATATAGCCTATCCATATGACCAATACATTAAACATTATGTAATCGGTTTTGTATATGACCGAGTGTCAGGTAGTAAGGCTGGACAAGTTTTACATATCGGTGATAAAATATATCCACCATATAAAGGTGTTGAATATTTTATGCAAGAAAAATACAAGATTGCTGGCGATAAACCTGGTAGCGGTAACACTGAAAATATTGGCAGTATACTAACAAATAATATTGAGGACTTTCTGCAAGGCAATGGTTTATTTGCTAAACTTGGCAATGATGTATTTGAAAATTATTGGCGTGGTTATCCTCGTTATAGAGCGGCTGTCAAGCAATATACTACATTAACTCAATATCTTGATTTAATTAAAAATT